>NZ_JAIUDG010000031.1:0-67390 GCF_020179875.1 Paenibacillus sp. alder61 | reverse complement strand
TAATTCATCAAGAAATCCGGGAGCAACAGCGATCGGAAGAACATTTCACCCGGCTGCCTCTATCCCTCCATCATTAGTTCAACTCATTACGACTAACTGATGTTAAGGTTTTTGCAAGTTTAATGTGGTGTGAGCCCAAAAATCAGGTTTTTGCCCGACTTTCTCTAAAATAAGGCCCCAAAAGACCGCTATTTCACGGCAAATAGCCAAATTCGACAAAAATAGCGCCGCAAAAGACCCTTATCCACCAGCCAGAGTTCAAAGAGAGGCGGTTACGGCCTAGCAGAAGACCCTTCGGGTTAATGCAGCGCTAGTGGTATATCGGCTAGAAGGCCGAACGGTTGGGCTTTATATGTCGGAACGTATCTCCGAAACGATTTCAAATCCTTCCACAGCGCCAATTCTTTAGTTCAACCTATATAGGTTGAAATCGTTATAATTGCGAATGGTTGAATTCACCGGCTTCCTCGACCTTTTCGATCTCAATTTTTCGAATCCGGCTGCCTTCGCTTTCAAGCACTGTAAATGAAAAATCGCCATATTGAAGGCGGGTGCCTTCGGCAATATCCGTATCATGACCGTACACCCAGCCGCCGATCGTGTCGGTTTCTTCCTCCTCCAGGTCCGTGGACAGCAGGTCGTTGATCCGGACGATCGACACTTTGCCGTCCACAATGAGATGATTCTCGCTCAGTACGGTGATTTCCTGCTCTTCCTCGAGATCGAACTCATCGCGGATATCCCCGACGATTTCCTCCAGGAGATCCTCGATCGTTACCATGCCCGAGGTGCCGCCGTATTCGTCGATCAGCAGAGCGATATGGGACCGTTCTTTCTGCATCCGGGACAGGAGGGAGGTTAAAGGGATATTCTCCGGAGCCGTCATTACGGGACGAACCAGGGACGCCAGCGGCAAATCCGGCTGATCCCCATGGGTGAGGAACAGCTGCTTTGTGTTGATGACGCCGATGATATCATCCTTGTTTTCCCGAATGACCGGAAAACGCGTATATTGTTCGGTTTTGATAATTTCCAGATTTTCTTCCCGGCTTTTATTAGCGTACAGGCATACCATATCCGTTCGGGGAACCATGATATCCTTGGCGGTGAGCTCGTCAAACGCGAAGATCCGGCTCATGTAGCGATATTCGTCGGTGGTGATCTCCCCGTGCTTAAAACTTTGGCTGATCAGGGCTTGAAGTTCTTCTTCGGAATGCGCTTCACCGTCACCTGGCCCCCCTTTCAGTCCGAGCAAGGAGACGATCCGCCCGGAAGAGACATTAAGCAGCCAAACCAGCGGGGACATGAGTCCCGTAAACCACAGCAGCGGACGCGAGGCGGCCAGGGCGAAGGTTTCGCCTTTTTGGGCGGCGAGAACCCGCGGAACCAGCGCGCCGAGCACAACGTGCAGATACGTGATGACGAGAAACGCGATAATAAAGGCCAAGATGCTTTCCAGCCGGTTTGGCAGAGTAAAGAACCGAAAGAGCGGATGAAGCCAAGCCTTCGCGAGCGGTTGCGCGAGCCAGCCGAGAAACAGCGACGTCATGGTGACGCCCAACTGGCATGCCGAAAGCGCCTGCTGCGGCCGCTGCATCAATCGCGCGAGCGGAACCGCGGATCTGCGGTTCTCCCGTACCAGGGAATTGACCCTGCCGGGACGAAGCCCGCGGAGTGAGTATTCCGTAACGACAAAAAATGAAGTTAGTGCCACCAGCACCAGAATTAGCAAGAGATTAACCCATGTACCGCTCGGACTCATGATTTTCCGATAACCTCCCTGATTCAGAGACCATTTAATTATACAAAGGGGAACTGCCCGCTTCAAAGTGCGCCTTCCGAGGAAGGGATATGTTAAAATTGAATTCACGCAAGGACGTTTCGTAGTGACGACTTGGAGTATAGTGTAACCCCGATAGGAGAGAAAGATGAGAAAACAAGCGATGCCTATAGATGTAGTTCTTCCGGAGCTGAAAAACGCCCTGGAGAGCCGAGGGACGGCTGTCCTGCTGGCCGAACCGGGAGCGGGCAAAAC
The DNA here is from genome assembly GCF_020179875.1 of Paenibacillus sp. alder61. NCBI lineage: Bacteria > Bacillati > Bacillota > Bacilli > Caryophanales > Paenibacillaceae > Paenibacillus > Paenibacillus sp. alder61. Next base: position 65,355 of record NZ_JAIUDG010000031.1, on the reverse strand, counting down.
GACGAGAACGTCCCTGGAACTTCTTCAGGAGCCCTGGCTAGCGAGACAACAAATTCTGCTGCTGGAGCCGCGGCGGCTGGCAGCGAGAGCGGCAGCTTTCTACATGGCCAAGCAGCTGAATGAGCCGGTGGGAGAAACGGTAGGGTACCGGATCCGGACGGAAGCCCGGGTTTCTTCACGGACGCGGATTACGGTCGTGACGGAGGGGATTTTGACCCGGATGCTGCAGCGGGACCCGACATTGGACGGAACGGGGCTCGTGATCTTCGACGAATTTCATGAGCGCAGCATCCATGCCGATTTGGGGCTGGCTCTTGTTTTGCAGAGCCGCCAGCTGCTGCGCGAGGATTTGCGCGTCCTCGTCATGTCCGCCACGCTGGACGCGGAGCCGGTGTCGGCGCTGCTCGGAGATGCGCCGGTGGTGCGAAGCCGGGGACGGATGTACCCGGTGGAAACGGTATTTGTTCCCCGTTCGCGTGAGGAAACGCCGGAGGCGGCGGTGGTGCGGACGGTACAGCGGGCGCTGGCCGAGCAGGATGGCGGCCTGCTCGTGTTCCTGCCCGGCGCGCGGGAAATCCGCCGGGTTCAGTCGACCTTGGCGGGACGCGTTCCGGGGAACGTGATCGTCGCTCCGCTGTTCGGGGCGCTGCCGCAGGATCAGCAGCAGCGCGCGATCGAACCTGCGCCGGACGGGCAGCGCAAGGTCGTTCTGGCGACGTCGATCGCCGAGACGAGCCTGACCGTGTCCGGCATCACGGTGGTCATCGACACGGGGCTGCGCCGGACCTCGCTGTTTTCGCCGCGCACCGGCATGAGCCGGCTCGTCACGGTGCGGGCGGCCCGCGACGCGGCCGATCAGCGGCGCGGCCGCGCGGGGCGCACCGCACCCGGGGTCTGCTACCGCCTGTGGAGCGAGGCGGAGGACCGGGTGCTGCCCGAGAGCACGCCTCCGGAAATGCTGGAGGCGGACCTGACGCCGCTGGCGCTGGAGCTCGCGGCCTGGGGAGCGGCTGCGCCGGACGAGCTGGCCTGGCTCGATCCGCCGCCGGCCGCGCCGTACTCGCAAGCGGTGGGGCTCCTGCGGCAGCTCGGCGCGCTGGACGGGGCCGGCCGGATCACCGGCCACGGCCGGCGCATGGCCGAGCTCGGCCTGCACCCGCGGCTCGCGCATATGCTGCTGCGCGCGCAGCCGCTCGGCCTCGGGCGGGCCGCCTGCCGCCTGGCCGCGCTGCTGGAGGAGCCCGGTCTGCTCAAAGACCGGGCCGGGAGCGGCGACGGCGACCTGCGCAGCCGGCTCGCCGTGCTCATGGCCGCGGCCGGAGAGCCCGGCCCGCGGGAGGGCGGCGCGCCCGCCGGGGACGAGCCGGCAGGCGGCGGGGACATCGAGCGGCTGCTGACGGTCAGCCGCCAGTGGGAGCGCAGCCTGGCGTCGTTCTCCGCCGGCACCCCATCGCCCGGCGAGGAGCGGGACTACCGGAGGTATTGCGGGCTGCTCGTTTCCTTCGCTTACCCGGATCGGATCGCCATGCGCCGGGCGGACGGACGCTACCTGCTGCGGAGCGGCAGGGGGGCCGTTTTTGCCCGACCGCCACAGACCTTGGCGGCCGAACCGTTCCTGGCGATCGCCGATGTGGACGACGAAGGGGCCGAGGGCCGGATTCGGCTGGCCGCCCCGTTCGAGGAGAGCTGGCTGGCCGATTATTACGCGGATGACCTGCAGGTCGAAAGATCCGCGGAGTGGGATGATGCGGCCGGCGCGGTGCGCGCCCGGGTCCGGCATAGGTTCGGCGCCATCGTGCTGAAGGAACTGCCGGATCCCAAGCCTTCTTCCGAGATGATCACCAAGGCGCTCCTGCGCGTCGTGGCGGAACAAGGGTCGCGGATCCTGCCCTGGAACTCCAAAAACCGGCAGCTCCAGGCGCGAATCCTGTTTCTCCGCCGGCTTGACGAAAGCTGGCCCGATGTGTCGGACGAAGCGCTTGCCGCCGAGGCGGAGGACTGGTTCGGGCCGTATCTCTCCGGTTTTCGGAAAAAATCCGATCTAAAGACTTTGCCCCTTTCGGCCATACTGGAAAACCGGTTAGGCTGGCAGCGAACGCAGGAACTGAATAAAGAGGCTCCCACGCATCTGGTCGTCCCCAGCGGGTCGCGAATTCCGGTGCAATACGAGGGACCGCAAGCTCCATATGTCGCCGTTCGTCTGCAGGAGGTGTTCGGTCTTCTGGAGACGCCACGGATCGGCTTCGGCAAAGTGCCCGTCACCCTGCACCTTCTGTCTCCCGCAAGCAGGCCCGTCCAGGTTACCTCGGATTTGAGAAGCTTCTGGGAAGGCACTTACTTTGAAGTCAAAAAAGATCTCAAAGGGCGTTATCCGAAGCATTATTGGCCGGACGACCCCTTTGCGGCGACCGCGACCCGGCGGGTTCGACCGGAAGGCGGAGTGAAATAGACGGCTGGTGGTTAAAATCCCTGTTCCTCGGGTAATGAAAGGGAAACCAGGAACTCAAGGAGGCTGATCACCATGAGCAAAAAAATAGTTGGCGTATTCGATAACGAAAGAGAAGCGACGGCAGCGATAGAGTCCTTGCAGCGACAAGGGTTTTCGGCGGAAGAAATCTCCGTGCTTTCCCGCGACCGCCGGGATCGTGAAGCGATTCAGGACGAAACCGGAAGCAAGGCGCCTGAAGGTGTAGCCGTGGGGGCGACAACAGGCGGCGTGCTGGGCGGCGTCGCGGGGTTGCTGGCAGGGATCGGCGCGCTCGCCATTCCCGGCATCGGCCCGGTTGTGGCGGCGGGACCGATCGCGGCCGCGTTGACCGGCATGGCGGCCGGCGCCGGTGCGGGAGGCTTGGCCGGCGGCCTGATTGGCCTCGGCATCCCGGAAGACGAGGCCAAAGCCTACGAGAATTATCTCGACGAAGGAAAGATTCTGGTGCTGGTCGATGAAGATGAGCGCAGCGTGGGCGTATACGACACGTTCCGGACCAACCGTTCGCTGAATTCCGATATTTACGCTTCAGGTTTGGCGGACCCGTATCGCGAAGATCCTTCCAGCCGCTTGTAATATTTGATTCCTTCCATTGTGATATTTAATAAATGAGTCATACACCGGCGTTATTCAGCCGCCTTGTTCACCGAAAGACAACGCTTTCAAAAAACGGTTGACGAACGCAGACCCTTGATCTATGATAATAACAAATCATAAAACCGATTTCATACGGCGTGTTACCGTTAATGAACTAATGGGCATAAGCCAAGAGAAGTTAACCTAATTTTTAGGTTTCTTCTCTTGGCTTTTTTTGTTGCCTGAGGGAATGCATACCGGGAACCGTTGGACATAATACTAGTTCATGTCATGATGCGATCGGGAATTAAGCTTACGGCTAAGGAGCGGTCGCTCCGCGCCTTGAACCGGGCGGGATAGGAGAGATTTGATATGTTCGCAAAATGGAGAAAAAAATCTGCTGAGAGCAAAACGGTTGAGGTTTGCGCCCCTTTAACGGGCCGGGCTGTTCCCTTGTCGGAAGTACCCGATGAAGCTTTTGCCGGAGGTTATATGGGTCAGGGGGTGGCGATCGAACCTACGGTAGGGGTCCTTATCGCGCCGTTTAACGGAAAGGTTGCGCATGTCATCAAGTCCAATCATGCCGTTATGCTCGAAAACGAAAGCGGTCTGCAATTTTTGTTCCACCTGGGCATCAATACGGTTTCTTTGAAAGGGGAGGGGTTTACATCCCACGTGGCTGTGGGAGATCGGGTGAAGACCGGCGACACGCTGATCGAATTCGATCTCGACAAAATGAAAAACGCCGGTTTTCCGGTGATTTCACCGATCATCGTGACGAACGCCGCGGAGACGACGACTCATTTGGAGATGTTCACCGGACCTGTGACGGCAGGCAAAGACGTCGTGCTTAAGGCGGCATTGAAATCCTAATTTATTATAAGGAAGGATGATTGCTTTATGCTGGCTTTTCTCCAAAAGATAGGGAAGTCCTTAATGCTGCCGGTCGCCACCTTACCTGCGGCGGCCATATTGCTTCGATTCGGGAGTATCGATTACATTAAAGACTTTCATATGGGGGGAGGGGTCGGAGGATTTCTTAACACTTATGTCGCCCCGTTCCTGGCAGCCGGCGGGGGAACGATTTTCGATAACCTGCCCTTAATCTTCGCGGTAGGGGTAGCGATAGGTTTGGCGGGAGACGCGGTTGCGGCTCTATCGGCCGTGATCGGGCAGTTGATTCTGCTGAATGTCCTGGAACGTGTTCCTGGTATTTTTCCGGAATTAATGAATTCCCCGGACACCAAACTGAATATGGGGGTGCTGGGCGGGATTCTCGTCGGCTGTATCTCGGCTTATCTTTACAAAAAGTATCATAATATCAAGCTGCCGGATTGGCTGGGCTTCTTTGGGGGGAAACGGTTTGTCCCTATGATAACGGCGCTGACCATGGTTGTGGTCGGACTGATATGCGGTCTCATCTGGGGGCCGATCCAAAGTGCGCTCGATGTGTTCGGCAATTGGGTGACAGGTCTTGGAGGGATCGGCTCGGCGGTCCATATTATCGCCAATCGCCTGCTTGTCCCCTTCGGCCTGCATCACATTATCAACTCGATTGTCTGGTTCCAGATCGGCGATTTTACGAACGCGGCCGGAGAAGTGGTCCATGGCGACCTGACCCGATTCTTTGCCGGAGATAAAACCGCCGGGATGTTTATGACCGGTTTCTTCCCCGTTATGATGTTCGGGCTTCCGGCCGCCGCTTTTGCCATGATCCATACGGCGAAGCCGGAAAGACGCAAAACCGTGGCCTCGATCTTTATCGGCACCGCCTTTGCTTCGTTCCTTACCGGGATTACGGAGCCGCTCGAATTCGCGTTTATGTTCGTAGCTCCCGTGTTGTATGGAGTACATGTGGTGCTTTCGGGTCTGGCCGCTTACGTAACCTACGCGCTTGGGATGAAGCTCGGTTTCGGGTTCTCGGCCGGTTTTATCGATTACGCCATCAACTATCAGCTTTCGACCAAGCCGCTGTTGTTGATTCCGGTAGGTTTGGTTTTTGCCATCCTGTACTATGTACTTTTCAGGTTCCTCATTGTTAAAATGGATCTGAAAACACCAGGTCGGGAGGATGAAATTTTGGAATCGGAAGCCAATCAAGATCGATCCGCAACTATCGGGGACAGCCGCGCCGCTAAAATTTTGACAGAGATCGGCGGGCCGTCCAATATTGAGTCCGTGGATGCGTGCATTACCCGTCTGCGGTTAGTGGTGAAGGACGATAAGGCCGTCAACGACGCCGCATTGAAACTGCTCGGCGCCTCCGGGGTCATGAGACTCGGCAAGGGAGCGGTCCAGGTAGTGTTCGGACCCCAGTCCGAAGCGATCAAAGACGAAATCAAAAAAATGCTTTAAACGTGCAAAAGGGGGAGTTCCGAATGTGAATTGGGAACTCCCCCGCAATCTTTCTCCTTGGAAAAAAACTTGACGATATGCTATAATGCATGCGACTATGACGATGCGTTACAAATTGCCAAGTTGTTTGCCGATGGAGGATAGGATTCGATGGACACTTCAGATGAGTTGAAACCGTTATATCGTATTATTTCCGATAAAATAAATCACGATATACGGGAAGGAAAATATTCGGATCATTTGCCTCCTCAAAATGAGCTTGCGATCATTTACGAGGTGGGCCGAAGCACCATAAGAGAATCTCTTCGTCACCTGGAAGAACAGGGGATTATTCAGGTCAGACACGGGGCCAGTACGAAAATACTGGTTTCGGGCCCCGCTTGCAAACTTAAGCCCGGACTTGAATCGTTCATCGGCGTATCGAAAGTGATCGAGGATTCAGGGTTTGTGCCTTCCACCTCGTATATGAATTTACGAAGAACACATGCTTCCAAGCTGTTTTTTCCGGATTTTTCCGGCATGTCGGTGATTGTATTGGAGCGCGTCAGAACCGCCGACGGCAAACCCGTCGTATTCTCGATTGATGTTTTTAAAGATGAGGGACTGGCGATAGATGAGCTGGAAACTTATCTGAAGAATGGCTCGCTATTGGAGTACTTAAAGGGAAAAGGTTTGTTGATCAGCTTTGCGGAAACAACCGTCCGGGCGATGGCGGCGGACCAAACGGTCAGTCAAAGGCTTGATATTCGCCTAGGCGAACCTGTTTTATTGTTGGAAGAGGTTTGCTACGACTCCAACGGAAATATTGCGATAACGTCAAATGATTACTATCATCCGCAGTCGGTTAATTTCAGAGTGATTCGCCGTGCCGAGAACATGAAGTAGAACCCCAATCTTTCAACGATTTGAAGCCAAAGCCGCGTGAGCGGCTTTTTTTGTTGCCAAAAAAATGTTGCAGAGAAAAGGAATCATGATATAATCAACTCATCTGAAGAGTTTAAGATTATAGATTCTTTAGACATCATATTTGTAATGTCGCTAAAAGAAAAAACCAGTGAGGGAGGGACAGCCGTGTAGATCGTTCAAGTCCTGGTGAAAGCGGTAACATTTTTTGGGCCATATTGAAAGGGGGATTCGTATGAGTGAACTTAAGAAGAATGCAATAAGTTGGCCGGGTGCCATCGCCATGTCGATTGCGATTATGGCTCCCGCTGCAGGAATGATGTTTGCCCCGCAGGTTGTCGCACAACGAGCCGGCGGTGCTGTGCCCCTCGCATTTATTGTTTCGTTAATCGGCTCTCTCTTTGTCGCTAATACAATCGTTCAATTTGCCAAAAGATTGCCCCATGCCGGCTCATTTTTCGCCTATAATTCGGCGGGACTCGGCAAAGTTGCCGGATTTGTCTCAGGTTGGCTGTTGTTCAGCGGATATTTTGTATTTTATCCCCAAAATTTGCTGGCCGCGGCATTTTTCACGTCTTCCGTATGCAAGTCGCTGCTCGGCATTGAGCTCAACTGGATTTTAGTCGCTCTACTGTTTGCTGGGATCATTTGGTGGTTATCGCTGCGGGGGATAAGCAACTCGATGAAAACGGATATGTTTTTCGTTGCCTTTGAGGTGTTGGTTCTCCTCCTCTTGGCGGTTTTCATTATTGTCAAAGGCGGGGCGGAAGGAAACACCTTGTCCGTATTTACGCCGCAGCATTCGCCGACAAGCTGGGGTGGCGTTTTCTTCGGAATGATCTTCGCCATGATGACCTTTATGGGGTTTGAATCGGCGGCTACCGTTGCCGAAGAAACGTCGAATCCGCGTAAAAATATTCCCAAGGCGATCTGGGGCTCGGTAATCGGGGTCGGCATTTTCTATATCTTTATGACTTATGCGATGGCCATCGGCTATGGCCCAAGCAAGGGGGCGGACTTTGCCGCAGCGACCATCCCGATGGAGGACCTGGCAAGCAGATACGTCGGCTCGGGCATGCGCTGGGCGGTCGATATAGCGGGAATTCTCAGCGCCTTTGCCGTAAGTTTGGCACTAAACAATGCGACGGTGCGAGTGATTTTTGCCATGGGACGCGACGGTGTTCTGCCGAAATTTTTCGGCAAAATCGATCCCAAACTCTCGGCCCCCAAAAATTCAATTCATACGGTATCCCTGTGTACGATCATCCTGGCTCTTACGATCGGCATTTTATTCGGCCCCTATCCAAATGGCTACGGCTTTCTGGGATCTTTTGGAACATTGCCTATTTTGCTCTTATATGTGATTGCTTCCATTTCGTTATACCGATTTATGAAAAGGCACGATCCCTTACATTTTAATTGGTGGATTCATGCCATCACACCGGGGATCGGCGGATTGTTCATGCTGCTGCCGATTTACGGAACTTTATTTCCACTGCCGACTTGGCCTTATAATCTGATTTTACTGCTAGTCGCAATTTACATTGCGGTCGGAGTGATTTGCGGCTTCTTGTTGAGAAAGAAGGGCGGAGACATGCTGGACCGCCTTGAGAAGATCATGAACCATGCGGGGGATGAACGACCTGATGAACTTGAAGGATTCAAAAAAAATGATACAAGAATCAACCCGGAAGCATGAAGTTTTGTATGGTGTGGTTGATATCGGAGGCACAAAAATAATAGCGGGAATTGCTTCCGACGACGCTCTTTTAGCGACGAAACGCATCTCTACGGATGCTTTGAAAGGCCCCGACGATATTACCAAGCGTATCGCCGCCACTCTTACCGAGCTTAAAGAGGAATTGAATCTGTCCGGCAGTACCTTGTCGGGAATCGGCGTCAGTGTGCCGGGGCCGCTAAACACGAAAGAAGGAATCGTGCATTTTACCGGAAATCTGAAGTGGGTCAACTATCCGGTGGCTGAGCGGCTCCGGGCGGAGTGCGGCGGAATTAGCGTGCACATCGACGACGACGGGAATTGCGCCGGCCTCGGTGAAGCCTGGTACGGTGCGGGCCGAGGTATGAAGCAAATGGTGTATATCACGGTAAGTACGGGGATCGGCGGAGCTGTGATTATAGACGGCCAAGTGTACCGCGGCCACCAGGATTTGGCGGGGGAAATCGGGCATATGACGATAATCCCTAACGGTCCTTTATGCTCCTGCGGAAATTATGGTTGTTTGGAGGCGATAGCTTCGGGCACCGCGATCGGGCTGCAAGGTAAACAACTGCTTTTGCAAGGGAAATCGGATATCGTCGCGAGTTTGTCCAACGGCCGGATGGATGAGGTGTCGGCAGAGACCGTTTTTTTAGCGGCCGAACAAGGGGATTCGGCATGTCAGACCATTATCCGGAATGCAGGAACATATCTGGGGATTGCAGCAGCCAATTTGGCGCATGTGCTAAACCCTGAAGCCATCATTTTCGGAGGGGGGGTGATGCAGCAGAGCGCCGTGCTGTTTCCGATTATTGCCTCCGAAATGAACAGACATTTATTTAAGATTCAGCAGGACCGAATTCAGGTAAAAGCTGCGGAGCTGGGAGATAAGAGCGGGTTATGGGGAGCGAAACGACTCATTGCGAGTTTAACTAAAAAAATATAATGGAGGAAAAACAAGATGAACATAATTCAAACCTATGGCGAATTCTTGATGGAGCACTTGAAGGAGGCGGTTCTTAACCAGCAGGAAAATATCCTGCAAGCGGCGCAAATCGTGAAAAAGTCGATACTGGCCGGAGGACGATTTTACGTTTTCGGCAGCGGACATTCTCATATGATTGCGGAAGAACTGTATAACAGAGCGGGCGGTTTGGCATTAATTAAAGCGATTCTGGAACCCAGTTTGATGCTCCATGAAGAGCCCAATAAGAGCACTTATCTGGAACGCCTTGAAGGATATGCCGAGGTGCTGCTCAAGCTGAAAGAAGTCGGAAACCAGGATACGGTTATGATCGTCTCCAATTCCGGCCGGAACCCTGTCGTCGTGGAAATGGCCATCAAAGCGCGCGAAATGGGGGCGGCCGTTATTGCCATGACCAGCATGTCGCATTCTTCGCAAGTCACTTCGCGCCATCAAAGCGGCAAGAAATTGTATGAATTAGCCGATGTCATTTTGGACAACGGCGCCGAAAAGGGCGACGCCGCATTCCGCGTGAACGGGTTGGAAACGCCTACGGGGCCGACATCCAGCTTTGCCGGCATCGCATTGGCGCAAACCCTGTTGGTGACGATTTTAAATGAATTGGTGGAAGCGGGGTTCGAGCCGCCCGTTTTTAAGAGCAGCAATTTAGATGGTGCCGACCAATACAACGATCAATTGTTTAAAACCTACGTAAAGTGAGGCCGGGTTAAGTGAAAACTGCGATTATACTTGCTGCTGGAAAGGGCTCCAAGCTATGGCCCTACAATGAATATTGGCCGAAAGCCGCTTTGCCGGTTGCCGGCCAGTCTGTTCTCTCGCGAATGATCGGTCATCTGAAGAGTCTGTCTATGGAACGCATTATCGTTGCGGCGGACTATCTCGACAAGCGTTTGAAATCGCTGTGCCACGGAATCGAAGGTGTAGAAGTAGTGTCGGTGTCGGCTCCGCAAGGGACGGCGGACACGTTGGAACGGTTGCTGCCGATGGTTACTGACGAAAAGGTGCTGATTGTTTACGGGGATATCGTTACGACGCAAGCGGCAATGCAAAAGTTTATTCGTCAATCGTCCGATTCCGGAAGCGATGCGGATCTTCTGGTTAAACCGCTGGATCAGGAGCGGACGCAAGATTGGTTCTGCGCCAACGTCAGCGACAAGGAGGTGCTGCAGATTTATGGACATCCGCGTCCGCACTACGTAAATCATCGGTTATTGGGTGTTTATGCAGCCAGAACGGCGGCTCTGCAATCCGCACTAACTCAAAATCCCGGGTTTATGACCCATGTGAATGTCGGTATGATGCCGCCGATGGAAGCGGCGCTTGAGCAGTCGTTACAGATCATGATCGAAGCCGGTTGTCGCGTAACCGCGCATTGCGCAGAAACCGCCGTGATCGATATAGATAAACCGTGGCATTTATTGCAGGCCGCTCATCTTGTATTGGACCACGAAATTAAAACTCTCATGGAGAGCAGCATCCCGGATTCCGCCGTCATTCATCCGTCTGCCGAGATCAAAGGACAGGTTATCCTGGGCGAAGGGGTGATTGTTGGCAGGAACGTGCAAATTAAAGGAAATGCCGTCATCGGTAAGGGAACGATTATCGAGAATGGAGCGATTATAGGCGCCAATTCGGTAATCGGCGCCGACTGCGTTATTACGGACTACTGTAAAATCGGGGATTTCAGCGTTATCGGCAACCGGAATCGTATCGGTCATTGCGCCGAATTTGAAGGAATCACGTTTGATAATGTGAGCTTTACTCACTATGGGGAAGTTTTCGGCGTTGTCGGCACTTCCACCGATATCGCGGCCGGGGTTACGATCGGCGTACTGCGTTTTGACGATTTGCCGCAAATGCAGAAGGTGCAAGGCAGAACGGAGTTTCCGGAAAAGTTCGGAAATGCCGTTTATTTTGGCGACTATACAAGGACAGGTATCGCGTCGCTATATATGCCCGGTGTCAAAATCGGTTCCAACAGCGTGATCGGACCGGCTGTGCTGGTGGAGCAGGATGTTCCGTCGCGCACCTTGCTTCACCTGGATCAACAACAGCTCGTAAAAAAAGCATGGGGCCCTCATCGTTATGGCTGGTAACACCCCCAGGATGGATCTTTGCCTTTTGTGAGAATCACGCTTATGGCGGTGATCGGGATTAAACTGAAGACAGGTCATGTGCGACCTGCAGCGATAACTGGTCAGCGGAAGGTCCGGCGGAAGCGACCGGCAGAATGTTAAATCAAAAAGCGCGGATCGCCAAGGAAACAGGTTGGCGTCCGCGCTTTTAGTATGGCTTTTTAGCTGTATCCCAGCTCTCGTTTGGCCTGATCGGTGCCCCGGGTTTGCCGACGCCCCCTTTCATTTTGAGCAGGCCCAAAAGGGACGTGGGCTAGAAAGTGGCATGCAGGACGAAAAAGGCAATCGGAACGACTATTGTGATATTAATCACTTGAACGAAGCTGTTTTTATGAACCCGGACGATTTTCTATTTATATAATTTCAATATATGAAAAATTCATAATAGAAAAACAGACCTAAACGTATCCAGCAACTTCGATTTTAACAGTTCCTATCCACGTACCTTGAAAACTTACATCTACAGTAATAACAGCGCAGCTTCCCCGGTTGTACAAATTTTACACTTCAGTTATATTGGTCATAAGAAACAGGGGTGAGGGCTATGGCATTTATGATTGCACAGCGGGCTTACTTGAAATTATTTTTGATCACGAAAGTGGAGCAGCGCAGGGGATACGGTTATCAAATGCTGGAGGAACTAAAAGAAGAGTTCAAACCGTTTGGCTATGTGCCGCCGCAGAGTGAAATTTACCGGGCCCTTCACGAATTGGTGCAGGAGGGGATTCTTTACCGGACCAAGCATTTGAAAGGCAATGATCCCAGCGTCGATTTTCAGGAAATCGTGCTGTACCATTTTACCGATGACGGGGCGGAAAAAGCCAAGCTTTACAAAAAGCAGGTCAAAACGGATCTCGACCGCTGTATCGGTATGCTTAATAAAGCGGTAGCGGATAATTTTAATTAATATAGTAGATTCCGATAAGATTACTGTTGAATTATGCCGTAACATCCGTTAGTATTTAGTTCATACTTAAAAATTGCATAATGTGGGAAGAGGTGCTTCAGCCGCGGTTGAAGCTTAAAAGGGAAGACCGGTGAAATGCCGGCGCGGTCCCGCCACTGTAACGGAGGAGCCGCCATGCGTGAAATGGCCACTGGTGTCGGAAAGACACTGGGAAGGCTGCATGGTCGGCGCTAAACTCCGAAGCCAGGAGACCTGCCTCTTTCGGCAACACTGCTGTACCTACGGGAGATAGGGAGGTGTTAAAGATTCGAACCATCGGACAACTATACGAAGGTCTTCTTTAGCATAGCCTAGAGAAGGCCTTTTTTATTTTACCGCGTTAACGCATTTACTATCATTTATCGAGAGACTAGTTGAGGAGGCTTTATATTATGAGTAGAATTACGAGCGGAAATTTGGGTTTCCCCAGAATCGGCAAGCAGCGGGAATGGAAAAAAGCGATCGAGGCGTACTGGAGCGGAAAGCTAGAGGAGGCGGAGCTTCACCGGCAGTTGGCCGAAATCCGCAGCGAGCATTGGAAGTTGCAAAAGAATAAAGGGATTGATTGGATCCCGGTCGGTGACTTTTCCTATTATGATCAGGTATTGGACACTGCCGTGATGTTTGGGCTCGTCCCCGAACGTTTCGAATACGACGGAGGACCGGTTCCGCTCGAGACCTACTATGCGGTGGCCAGAGGCAGCAAAACCGCCGCGGCCAGCGAGATGACCAAATGGTTTAATACGAACTACCATTATATCGTCCCCGAGCTCGGGAACAGGGAACCTGAGCTTACGGCCAATCTTCCGCTGCAGGCCTATCGTGAAGCCAAAGAGAAGTTGGGGATCGACGGCAAGCCGGTCGTTCTCGGATTGTACTCTTTCCTGAAGCTGTCCAAAGGGGCGTCCGGCAACCTGCGGGAATGGAGCCAAAAATTGTTGCCGTTGTATGTCCGCGTTTTGCGCGAGCTGGAGCAGGAAGGAGCCGCGTGGATCCAAGTCGACGAACCGGGGCTTGTAACCTTCGTATCGGATGAGGACCTGGCGCTGCTTCAGGATATCTATCGGACGATTTCGGCGGAGGTACCGCAAGCGCGGATTCTGCTGCAAACCTATTTTGACGCCGTTGAACGCTACGAGGAAATCGTCGCTCTCCCGGTGCGCGGGATTGGGCTGGATTTCGTGCATGGCCGGGAAGGGAACCTGCAGGCTCTGCGGCAGCATGGTTTTCCGGGCGGCAAGACGCTGGCGGCGGGAGTGGTGGACGGCCGCAACATTTGGCGGTCCGATCTGCCGGCCGTGCAGGCTTTTATCGACGAGATCGCCGGGCTGCTGGCGGACGATTCCGACCTGATCATACAGCCTTCCTGCAGTCTCTTGCATGTACCGGTATCGGCACAAGGAGAAGACGGTTTGCCTGGGGTGCTTAAGGATGCCATGGCCTTTGCGGAAGAGAAGCTGGAGGAAATCGCGGCTTTACGCCAAGCGCTGCATGGCGAAAACCCGGCCTTGCTGGCCGAAAGCCGCCAGGCCCTGGAACGCTTGAACGCGGACCCTTCGCGCAGCCGCAAGAACGTCCAGGAGGCGGTGAACCGTATCGCGCAGCAGCCGGCCGAACGGCTCAGCCCGTTTGAAATTCGCCACACGGAGCAGCAGCGCGTATGGAACCTGCCGCTTCTGCCGACCACGACGATCGGGAGCTTTCCGCAAACCGCCGAAGTGCGCGCGGCCCGCCAAAAGTGGCGCAAAGGCGAATGGACGACCGAGCGGTATGACGAATTCATCCGGGAGGAGATCCGGACCTGGATCGGGATTCAAGAGGACATCGGCCTGGACGTACTGGTTCACGGAGAGTTTGAGCGGACGGATATGGTTGAGTTTTTCGGGGAAAAACTGCCGGGGTTTGCGTTTACCAAGGGAGGTTGGGTCCAATCCTACGGTACCCGCTGCGTGAAGCCCCCGCTCATTTACGGCGACGTGGAGTTCGACCGTCCGATGACGGTCAAGGAGACCGCATTCGCCCAGTCATTGACCTCGAAACCGGTCAAAGGCATGCTGACGGGGCCAGTCACGGTATTGAATTGGTCGTTTGTCCGCAGCGACTTACCGCGTGAGACGGTAGCTTATCAGATCGCCCTGGCGCTTCGCAAAGAAGTGGAGGCTTTGGAAGAGGCCGGGATTACGATGATCCAGGTCGATGAACCCGCGCTCCGGGAGGGATTCCCGCTGAAGCCGGCCGACCGTGGGGCCTATATCGACTGGGCGGTAAAAGCGTTCAAAATCACGACATCTTCAGTTCGGGATACTACGCAAATTCATACGCACATGTGTTATTGCGAGTTCCACGACATGATCGATGCGATTCGGGATCTGGATGCCGACGTGATCTCCATCGAGACGTCACGCAGTCACGGAGAGCTGATTCAGAGCTTCGAAGAGAATACTTATCCGCTCGGCATCGGGCTTGGAGTGTATGATATCCACAGTCCGCGGGTGCCTTCCGAAGAGGAAATGATGGCGATGGTCCGCCGGGCGCTGCAAGTGCTTGATCCGAAGCTGTTCTGGATCAATCCGGATTGCGGGCTGAAAACCCGCGGAAGGGAAGAAACCGTAGCGGCGCTGAAAAATATGGTTTCGGCCGCCAAGCGCAGCCGGGAAGCGATCGGTTCGTCCATCCCCGTTAATTAAGTTATGACAAACAACATTTGACATAGTGGATATTGCTCTGTTACTATACTAAATATAGTACAAGAATATTAGTTAGTTTAAATATTTTTTTGGAGGGAAACCATTATGTCACATGTTTTGTTTGTTAAAGCCAATAACCGCCCGGCCGAACAGTCGGCAACGGTCAAGTTGTATGAAAGCTTCCTGAAAACGTACCGTGAGACGCATCCCGATGATCTGATTACCGAACTGAACTTGTTCGAAGCCGAACTTCCATACTACGACAACGATATGTTGAACGGATTGTTCAAGCTGGGCAAGGGAATGCCGGTTACTCCGGAAGAACAGAAAGCGGCCGATTTGGCAAACACATACCTGGATCAGTTCTTGAACGCCGAAAAAGTCGTTTTCGCTTTCCCGTTGTGGAACTTCACGATTCCGGCTCAACTGCTGACCTACCTGTTCTATTTGAATCAAGCGGGCAAAACGTTTAAATATACGGAGCAAGGACCTGTCGGTCTGGTAGGAGACAAGAAAGTTGCCCTCCTGCAGGCGCGCGGCGGCGTTTATTCCGAAGGTCCGGCAGCGGCGGCGGAAATGTCCATGAAGTACATGCTGACCACGCTGGGCTTCTGGGGCATTCAAAACCCGGAAACCGTAATTGTGGAAGGGCACAACCAATTCCCCGATCGCGCGGAGTCCATTATCCAGGACGGTGTGAAACGTGCGGCTGAGCTGGCTGCCAAATTCTAATTTAACATTGAAAAGGGCCTATCCGCTCGAGATGTGATCTCGGCGGATAGGCCTTTTTTTCATTTTGACGAGACAATGCGATCATATGTTTGGTATAATCCACTTTACAATCATGGATAAGCTTGGAGGAATTCGTTTTATGTTGCAGAAAACCCATAGTCTTGCCGGTCTGCTTGCCGCCGAAGGTGTGCTGGCCTATTATCATCAGCCGTTGTTTAGCTGGGAAGGCGCGGCGGCGCTGACGATCGGCTGCCTTGCCGGACCGTTGGCGGATATCGACAAGAAAGGATCGACGATGGCCAAGCTGCTGCTGCCTTTGTCCTGGATTCTCCAATTGGCTAAGGTTAAGCACAGAACGTTGACGCACTCGCTTCTGTTCATTTTGGCGCTTGGCAGTCTTTTGTCCGCTTTACCAGCGTTCTTCTTCTGGACTTTTATTCTTGCTTACGCTTCCCACACCCTGATCGATATGTTCAACGATCAAGGTGTTGCGCTGCTTTGGCCCTGGAACCGGAAATTTCGGCTTGTTCCCAAATTCCTGGCGATCGAGACCGGGTCTTTCACCGAAGGCGTCTTCCGTTTGCTGCTCGGGGCAGCGGTTGTGATCTATCCGGTTCTCAACTACGCTTCCGTCCTATAAGCAGGATCAGATCGACGGTTACGGTGAGACGGTCCAGCTTGGCGGCCTTGCGGCGAGCTTCGGAATCGGCCCCCCAGGACAGCGGGGTCATGGCGATCAGATGCTCGAGCAAAGGCGGTTGAACCTCACGTCGATACGTCAAGCGGGAGGACTCCTCCAGCCGGAAGAGGTTTTGCAGCCGATGCCGGGTTTCGGCCTCTAGGCTGGATTCTTTGCGGCTGCCCGGATGAAGAAGTTCCCGCAGTTCCCGAAGATAGTCGGGACCGGGAATCACCTTGACCAGCAGGCCACCCTGGGTAAGGACCCGGTGAAACTCCCCGTAATTGGATGGGGAGAGGATGTTGAGAACGCCGTCGAAGCTGCGGTCGGAGAGCGGGCTTTCCGCCAAGTTGGCCACGAACCAGGTAAGTCCGCTATGCCGCTTGGCGGCAAGCGCGATGCCTTCTTTGGAAATGTCCAGCCCGACTCCTGTCACCTGTTGGTCGCTTAAGGCGGAAATTTGCTCGGCGATGGCCGCCAAATGCGAACCTTCCCCGCACCCGGCGTCAAGAAGTGAAAGGCCCCTGCGTTGGTTCGGCAGAGTTTCCAGCAGCATCGCGGAGATGCGACCGGTTAACGGGGCGAACCATCCGCTTCGGCTAACCTCCGCCCGCGAGGTAAACAAGGCGTTCCCGTATTTGGTTTCTATAGGTTTTCGTAAAAAGTTTACATAGCCGTATTTGGATATATCAAAGGTATGTTTTTGTTGACAGATCAAGCTCTTTCCGCCGGCGACATGAAGCGGCTCCCGGCAAACCGGGCAGCGGAGAAGCGAAACTTGGCCGGAGAGCCGTCCTGCGGCTAACTCCTGCTTTTGCGATGGACTCACGTATATGCACCCCATTCATTCGTTTAATTGAACGAAAAAGGCACAGTCAAATAAACCGGGCATAATTTACAAAAATACCCAGCTTGTTCGATCTGCACCTTTTATCGACGATAACGAATGAATTGAATGATCATGGCGAATCTCCGTTCTATAATATTGATGGCATATTAGCCCCATCTATTATAACACTAGTGCTCCGTCTGACAAATCTTAATGTCCGGCAAAAATAACTTCTTGGCAAGCTCTCCCAAGTTGACTATGATGAAAAAAGGGCTTTTTACACTAAGGAAAGTTATGGGATCGTGTCATGAATTGAAACCATCCGACATGATTTTCGTAACATAACATAGCTTAACGAAAGGGAAGGGGAGTATTGATGGAAAACAACATGAGTGTCAAAATGTTCGAGAAGTTGCCTGACGGCGAGATTCAGCAAATCGACGAGCGCGTTTGGACTCCGGTTATGATTACCGCATTGGAGCATGCGAACTATATAGTGGTTGGCGGCAGGGAATTTGAAGCTGTCGAGGGACGGCTGAACGTCGATGAAGGAAAACTGGAGCTCCTGCTGGTGCCAGTCCGAAACGAGTAGGCTTTGGGAAAGGAGGAATTCGTTTTGGCAGAAGATAAAAAAAAGGTAGCGGAAGCCGCCGAATCCAAACTGTTGACGCCGGACGGTAAACCGCTTCGCGTCTTGTCGACTTCGCTGGGAATCGCGCTGCTGGCGAACGCTTTTCTTGTCCCCGCGGGTACCGCCGAGGCGACCGGGGCAGCGAGCGGCGACGAACCCAAGCTTGTGGCTTGGTCGACCGAAGAGGTCAAGGCGTACTTTGACAAGAACGTCGACTGGAATCTTCCGATTCCGTTCGAGGAGGAAGAGCGCAAGGAGGCTCCGGCAGGCTCCGGAGACAGCAGCACAGGTTCCGGCGGAACGACGGTCATTAACAATTACGGAGGGTATGGAACCGGCTTCGGCTGGGACGATATGCTCCTTTACCACCTGTTGTTTAACAGCGGTTCCAACTACTCATCGAGCGGTTGGCACAAGAATCATGGCGGGTACTACGCGGGTACGTCCACCCCGTATAAACCCCGTTCCTATTCCAGCGGCGCTTTCCAGAACAAACCTGTAGCCGGTTCGGTGGTCCCTCCGAAAACATCGACTTCAACGAAGGGTTCGATCGTACGGCGTTCGACATCTTCAAGTCCGGGCGGAATCGGCGGTAAATCCAGCGGCCTTGGATCATCTTCCAGTTCGAAATCCAGCAGCAAAAGCTCCATATCGGGATCCTCCAGCAGATCGAGTTCGGGCAAAGGATTTTTTGGCGGATGACCGACAGAGTATTCGAAGTAACGGGCGAGCCGGATCCCGATCGGGCCGGGCGGGTAAAACAGCTTTACGAGCTCGGGTTTACCTGGGCGGATTTGGAGGACGAAGCTTACTGGATCGACCAGATCGTTTGGATGAGGCAACCCGTTTATGAAGAATTGATGCATGCTTCCCGCATGCTGTGGATGATCCTTGATAAAGCGGTCCGATATGTGCACCGCAGACCGGATCTTTACGGACTGCTCGGCATTCCGCCTTTGCTGTGGGAAATGCTCGACGGCGAGCTTTTGGCCGAACCCGGGTTAATCAGCAGGTACGCAAGGTTCGATTTTGCCGTGGCTCACGACGGGAGTATCAAGCTGCTGGAGCTGAATGCGGATACGCCGACCGGCTATGTGGAGGCTTCGATCGCCACCCCTTGGATTTTGAGCCAGGCGGGGGCTTCCTCACCGAATGAGGTGATGAAAGATCTGGTGGCGGCGGCATGGGCCGTCGAGGAACCGGAAAGTGCGGCGTGCGTCGCTTATGGCAGTCATTTGGAGGACTCGGGAACGATCGAGGCTTTGGTTCGGCACAGCGGGCGAACGATGACTTGCGAGGATTGCTTGGAATTATGGTTCGATAACGGCTATTTGAAAAATAAGGACGGAAAAGTGATAAACCGTCTGTTCGCATTGTATCCCAAAGAATGGATGGCGGTGGACGATGCGGGGGAAGCGATGGCCTATGCGATCGAATCCGGCCGTCTGACCTTGTTCAACCCGCCTCACAGCCTGCTGCTCCAATCCAAGGGGCTGCTTGCCGCGGTCTGGGGTCTTTACGAGCTCGGGCTGCTGTTTGATGAGGAAGAGCGCCAAGCCATCGAAGCATATATGCTGCCGACATACAACAAGCCGGTATTCTCCGGAAACTTCGTATCCAAATCGATGTTCGGGCGGGAGGGCGGCTCCGTCCGCATGTTTGACGAGACCGGACATCTGGAGATTGAGGATGAAGAAGGGTTTGACAGCAGCGTGTTGTTCCCTTCGGTTTATCAGAAGCGGGCGGAGCTCGCCAAAATCGAAACGGCTGAAGGAGAGCTGCATTTGTTGACCGGTGTGTTTGTGATCAACGGCACCCCTTGCGGTTTGCTGGGCCGTGCGGGCGGTCCGATTACGGGCAATGCCAGTCATTTTATTGCGATAGGAGTGAAATAAATGAGGTTCAAGCGTTTGCTGGGATGGGTTCTGACCGGATGCATGTTCCTGGTTCTGCTCAGCGCCTGCGGAGGGCAATCCAGCGTTTTCCATACGGATTCGGGGGCCGAGTCCACACTGACTTCTGTTCGGGTTCCTTGGGATTACAGAATTCAGGAAGGGACCGTTGGAGATTTAGTGGGCAGCGATATGACGGTACTCCCCGACAACGAACTGCTGCCGAACGACAATAACTACGGGACAGGGGACAAAGTTTGGGTCCTGCAGTTTATGGACGCCGAGCTGACGACGGATGAGAACCAGAAGAATGAAGTCCGTTTGTCCGCCTGGAATACGATCAAGTCTTATCCCGATAAGGCGGCCGCCGATAAAGACCTCGCGGAACTCAAAGTATCCGTCACGACGAATGTGAATCTGGTCGGCGTTTACAAGACCGAGTATCAAGGGAAAACCAGAAATTTCGCCGTCTTGGAACTCCCTTCCGGAAACCGGATCAAGCAGCCGATTGACGACGCCAGATACAAAGCTTTGGAAAAAGCAAAAACAGCCTCGGTGATTCTGGAGGAAGTTCACGATTTTGCCGATTATGATTCGGCTTTTGCGAAATTTAGGGGGTGGGCAAAGTGATGACGATTGTTATTAATATTCTCGTAAGCGTTGCGGTAATCATCGGGCTGCAATTGCTTGGCATGCTGATTTTCAGCTGGATGACGCCTTATAAAGATATGGAAGAGCTGAAGAAGGGGAATAAAGCGGCCGCACTGGCGATGGGCGGCAAGTTTATGGGCACGGCGATCGTTTTGGGGATCGCCGCTTATACGAATACGTCCATTTGGTTCATGATCCTTTGGTTTGCCGTAGGATACGTTTGTCTGATCGCAGCCTACTGGATTTTTGAACTGGTCACCCCGGGCTTTAAAATATCCGAGCAATTACAGCAAGGTAATGTGGCCGTAGGAATTTTTCTCTGCCTGGTGTTTATCGGAACCGCATTTGCCGTCAGCAGCCTTATCATCTGACGGAAACATTCGGGGAGGGGCATGGACGTGCACTTTTTTCTTCGAATAACTACGAAGCTGATGCGCATGCCAAAGACAACCATCGGTATGGTCATCCTGGGCTTCGTTCTGTTTAGCGCTACCGTCGCTTATCTGTTGGAGCCCGGTACATTTGGAACCTGGTTTAACGCGGCCTATTGGGTCTTAACGACCATGGCGACGGTGGGATACGGCGATTATTTTGCGAAAACCGTGGCGGGAAAAGTATTTACGATCTTTTTGTATATCTTCGGTATTGGACTGCTCAGTCTGGTCATCGGCAGAACCATCGATTCCATGGGCAGTATCCAACGGCAGAGAGGAGCCGGGACTTTGAGCTATCGGGGCAGCCATCATATTATTCTGATTAATTGGAACAAAAAGGCGCAAGCGGCGGTAGAGGAAATCATGAGCTACACGCCTGCCGGCCAAATCGTCATCATCGACGAAAGCAGCCGACATCCTCTGGAGCATCTGCATCAGGTTCATTTTATCAGTGGTGATCCCTCGTCCGACGAGATTCTGGCAAAGGCTAACCTTTCGGAAGCCAGGGCGGCGATTATTTTTGCGGATTCGCGGATTGAGGAAGCGTCGTTGATCGACGGAAAGTCCTTGCTGGTGGCTTCCAGCATCGAGCGCATTGCCCCTCATGTACATACCACAGTAGAAATCACGCAGGAGAAAAATATTCAAAATTTTAGACATGTTCAAATCAACGAATTCGTACTATCGCACGATGCGATTTCCCGGTTAGCGGTAAGGTCGGCCCTGCAGGAAGGCAATCCCGAGGTAATTCGGCAGCTGCTTAGCCGCCAGCATGGCGCCGATATTTATGAAGTTCCGGGAAACACGAAGTGGAAAACATACCGGGACGCCTTCATGGACCTCCTGAGCCAGGGTGCGACCTTGTTGGCGGACCGCAACGACTTGGCGATCAACCGCAAGCTGGATGAGCCGATTCCACCGGAGGCGAGGCTGTATATCGTCGCGGATGAGGCGACGTTTCGCCGGATTTCAGGCGTATAACACGATTCAATAATACACAGCGTTCTCTATAGCCCCCCGGCAAAAAAGCCGGGGGGATTTTGCTGGGTGAAATATATCAAGCAAATTGGGTAAAAGTACAGGGAACCAAATGTATTTGCGTCAAAATACCGAATACAATTATACTCACTCTATATGCTTAAGGAGATGTACCCCTATGGAACAAGTGGATTACGAAATGATGTTTAAACTCTGTATGGCCTTGTTGTTCGGCCTTTTTATCGGGATTGACCGCCAGCTTAAACAAAAACCGCTCGGGATCAAGACTTGCATGGTCATTTGTATCGCAAGCTGTCTCGTTACGATCGTCTCGATCGAAGCGTTTGAAAAATTCGCCGGACCGGATCATCCCAATATGGACCCGATGCGGCTCGCCGCACAAGTCGTAAGCGGGATCGGTTTCCTCGGGGCGGGCGCCATTCTGCGCAGAAGCAACGAGGGGATTTCGGGATTGACTTCGGCCGCCATGATCTGGGCGGCTTCCGGCATCGGAATCGCCATCGGTACGGGCTTTTATTGGGAGGCGGCGCTTGCCGTCGTTTTATTGATGCTGTCCGTCAACTTCATCCCTTCGCTGATCAAGTGGATCGGTCCTTACAAGCTGAATCAGCGGGATGTTTCCATTAAAGTCATCATGGAAGACCATGGCGATGTGGCGGAACTGATCCGGATCATCGGAGGGAAAGATCAGGAGACGGAGAGCAGACGAAAACGGAACCAGCACCGGATTCGCCGCCTTAAAATCAAGGATCTTGAGGAAGGACGCCAACGCGTCGATATGGTCATCACCGCTTCCGAAAAAGAATATACCACCGAGCTGTATCACTTTATCCGGCACATCGATCATGTGGTCAGCGTGGAAGTGGAAAATCTCTAGCATTTTAGAAATCCCAGTTTATTTATAGTTTAAAAAGCGTTGCTATTCTTTTTCCTGAGCTTGACGGCGGTGAAGGCTCCGAACAGGAAAGGGGAAGGAACATGCAAACGGAAGCTATCAAAAAAGGATCTTTTTATCGGTTAATGCGCGAAACCAAGCCTTCGGTCGGCTTGATGATCTTGGCTATATTCCTGAGCGTCGTTTCGACGCTGGTAGGTTTGGTCATTCCGATGTTTACGAAAAATTTGGTGGACGGCTTTTCGCTCGCCGCCTTGGACAGGAACCAGATTTTGGCGCTGGCCGGTGCGTTCGCCGCTCAGACGGTCGCGTCCGGTACGGGAATCTTCCTGCTGAACTATATCGGCCAGAAGATGGTGGCTTCGCTGAGGGACCGTCTGTGGAAGAAGCTGCTGCGTTTACCGGTGGCGTACTTCGACAACAACCGGACGGGCGAGTCGGTCAGCCGGATGACGAACGATACCGGTGTGATCAAGACGCTGATTTCGGAACATGTCGCCAGTTTTTTCAGCGGCATCATCTCCGTGATCGGATCGATCGCGGTTCTGCTGTACTTGAACTGGAAGATGACGCTGATCATGTTTATCGTGATTCCGCTCGCGGCGCTGGTGCTGTATCCGCTGGGCCGGAAAATGTACAAGATTTCACTGGGGATGCAGGACGAGACGGCTACTTTTACAGCCACCTTAAGTCAGGTCATCTCGGAAATCCGCCTCGTGAAATCGTCCAACGCGGAAGAACGGGAGTATGACACGGGCAGAAAAGGCATATTGAACCTGCTGAAATTCGGGGTTCAGGAAGGGCTTGTCATGGCCTGGATCAGCCCGCTCATGTCCGTGGTGTTAATGATGCTGCTCGTGGTCGTGATCGGGTACGGCGGGATGCAGGTTTCTTCCGGGGCGCTGACGGCGGGCGAATTGGTCGCGTTTATTCTATATCTCATTCAGATCGTTATGCCGATGACGCAGCTGTCGACCTTTTTCACGCAATTGCAAAAGGCCAAAGGGGCGACCGAGCGGATTATCGAAACGTTGGATGCCGACGAAGAATCGTTCCATTCGGGCAAACCCGTGAGCACCACCCAGCTCCCGGTCCAGGTTGACCGTCTTACTTTCGGATACAAGCCGGATGAGCCGGTGCTGAAAGAAGTGAGCTTCCGCATGGATCCGGGAACCGTGACCGCGGTTGTAGGGCCCAGCGGCAGCGGAAAAACGACGCTCTTCTCCATGCTCGAGCGTTTTTATCTCCCGCAGGCGGGGGAGATTCGGCTGGGGGATGAGCCGATCGGCGCCTTCTCGCTTAAATCATGGCGCGGGGTCATCGGATATGTGTCCCAGGACAGCCCGATGATCGCCGGAACGATCCGGGAAAATCTCTGCTATGGCGTGGAGCGGGAGGTCAGCGACCATGAGCTGGCGGAGGCGGCCAAGATGGCGTATGCCGACGGGTTTATCGCGGAGCTGCCGCAGGGGTACGATACGGATGTGGGCGAGCGGGGCGTGAAATTGTCCGGCGGACAACGGCAACGGCTCGCGATCGCCCGGGCGCTGCTCAGGGATCCGAAAATCCTCATGCTCGACGAGGCGACCTCCAGTCTGGACAGCCGTTCGGAGCATGTAGTTCAG
This sequence comes from Paenibacillus sp. alder61, assembly GCF_020179875.1. Taxonomy (NCBI): domain Bacteria; kingdom Bacillati; phylum Bacillota; class Bacilli; order Caryophanales; family Paenibacillaceae; genus Paenibacillus; species Paenibacillus sp. alder61. The sequence goes on along the minus strand of NZ_JAIUDG010000031.1, from coordinate 41,196 downwards.
CAGGCCCTCAACAACTTGATGGCAGGCCGAACGACCATTGTCATTGCGCACAGACTTTCCACGGTGGTGAGAGCGAATCAGATCATTTTTATCGACAAAGGCAGAGTAACCGGCAGCGGCAAGCATGAAGAACTGCTGAAAAGCCACGAAATGTACCGGGAGTTTGCCGCTCAGCAGTTGCAAATTGCCGAAGAACGGGAAGTTGATTATGAAACCGGAGAATGAGGCGAATGGCTAAAATTTTGATCGTGGACGATGACCCGCATATTCGCGAATTGGTGCGGGTCTTTCTGGAAGAGGCGGGGATGGAAACCGAAGAGGCTATCGACGGCCTGGACGCCTTAAGAAGGCTGGAACAGAGCAAGTCCGATCTGGCGATTCTGGATGTCATGATGCCGAACCTGGACGGCTGGGAGCTATGTCGGGAATTGCGACGCTTGTACGAGATGCCCGTGTTGATGCTGACGGCCAAAGGGGAGACGCGGCAGATCGTGAAGGGCTTCGATTTGGGCGCTGACGATTATCTCGTCAAACCTTTTCAACCGGCGGAGTTGGTGGCCCGGGTCCGGGCGCTGCTGAAAAGATATCAGATCATCGCTTCCCAGTCGGTGGAGATCGGGAATCTCCGCATGAACCGGCGGACATTTGAGGCCGGAACCGCCGATGAAACGTATCATTTGCCGCTGAAGGAGTTTGAGCTTCTGTTCCGCCTCGGCAGCAATTCGGGCAGAACGTTGACAAGGGAACAACTGATTGAGGAAATTTGGGGATATGATTACGAAGGAAACGAGCGGACTCTGGACGTTCACATCAACCGGCTCCGGGAGAAGTTTCCCGAAGAGAAGCACGGATTCCGCATCCGGGCGGTGCGCGGCCTTGGTTACCGGCTGGAGGTGAACGGAGGTTGAATTCCCGGGTACGCCATGCGCTGAAGCTAACATGGAAAGTGATCAGCCAAACGCTTCAGTTGGCGGGGATGATTCTCAGTCTGGCCGTATGCTGGACGGGCGCCACTTATATCAGCCGATATTTGTATCGGTATGTGGGAACCCCTTCGGCTTATTTTGCGCAACTGATCGACGTTATTTTGGGCGTCACGATTTTTATCATTTGTTTGTCCGTCCTGGCTCTGTATTTTCGGCATAAAGAGCTGGCTTTGCTGGCCGCGATTATCGACGCGATGCGGCGGATTTCCAAAGGGGACTTTTCGGTCAAGCTGGATTTCCCGACCCGACAGTCGGAATTTCAGACAATCGTGGAAAGTATTAATGAAATGGCCGGCGAACTGAATCGGATGGAGACGATGCGCCAGGATTTTATCTCCAATGTATCCCACGAAATTCAGTCGCCTCTAACTTCGATCCAAGGATTCACCGCGGCTTTGAGGAATTCCGCCCTGCCGGTGGACAAGAGGAATCACTACCTCGATATCATCGAACGGGAAAGCCGCAGATTATCGCAGATGAGCGAAAATCTCCTGAAACTGTCGTCGTTGGAGAGCGACCGGTCCGATTTCGAGACCAGCCGCTTCAGAGTAGACCGCCAATGGCGAACCGTCGTGCTGGCCAGCGAGCCGCAATGGCTGGCGAAGGAGCTTCAGGTGGATCTGGAGCTTGAAAAGGTCGAGGTCGAAGGAGTCGAGGATTTGCTCGGTCAGGTATGGGTAAACCTGCTGCATAACAGCATCAAGTTTACGCCGAACGGGGGAAGAATCGGCATTTCTCTGACAAAGGCCAATGACAATGCCGTGATTCGAATCTCGGACTCGGGGATCGGGATTGGCGAAAAGGATCTGCCGCATTTGTTCGAACGCTTTTATAAGGCCGACCGATCCCGGAATCGCAGCGACGGGGGCAGCGGTTTAGGGTTGTCGATCGTCAAACGGATCGTCGATATTCACCGGGGAGATGTCGGCGTAACATCGGCTCCGGAAGAGGGGACGAGCTTTACGGTCCGGATTCCCTGCCATTGGGCCGACGGACCCGAAGTTCGCCGAAAGAAAGGCTAAAGCCGCTTCGTAATCACTTCGTCATCCTTTTTTAACCTTTTAGTTGGTTTTTGAGCTTTGACGCCATGGTATGATGTTATAGAGTGAAACTAGCATGCGTTAAAAAGGATGAGTATAAATTATGAGCAAACGGATATTAATCGTGGATGACGATGAGAAAATCGCGAAACTGATAGAAATTTACATGCTGAATGAAGGCTACACCGTACACCGGGCGGATAACGGGCTGTTAGCCCTGGAGATGATGGAGAAGGAAGCGATCGATCTGGTCGTGCTGGACGTCATGATGCCCGGACTCGACGGGATATCGGTGTGCCTGAAAATTCGGGAAACTCGAACGACCCCGATTCTGATGTTAAGCGCGAAGGACGGGGACATGGACAAAATTACCGGCCTGATGACGGGGGCGGACGATTACATGGTCAAGCCGTTTAATCCGTTGGAATTGGTCGCCAGAGTGAAATCTTTGCTGCGGCGTTCTTCGTACTCGGCGACGCCGCCGCAGGCTCCACAGGATCACTTGATCAAGCTGGGTTCCCTGCAGATCGATAAGGAGACGCATACGGCGGCCGTCGACGGCCGCCCGGTCAAGCTGACCCCGATCGAATTCGGCATTTTGTTCCTGCTGGCCAGTCATCCCGGAAGGGTGTTCGGATCGGAGGAAATCTTCGAGCTGATCTGGAAGGATAAGTATTTCGAAAGCAGCAACTCGGTCACCGTGCATATCAGCCGGCTCCGGGACAAGCTGGAAAAGGAAATGGACGGGGAGAAGCTGATCCGCACGGTATGGGGGGTAGGCTACAAAATTGAAGGCTAGTCTCCGTTTTTTGGCCTGGCTGTTCTGGACGGTCGTGGCTTCGCTGGCGTCTTTGCTCGTGCTGGTTCTTTTGGCGCGGGCGTTCTATTTGTTTTACCCCACGGTGACATTCTATACGTTTATCTATTGGGTCAACCGCAATATCGGTTTTCCCGACGCCTATTACCTGTCAGGCGTTCCGCTGATGCTGCTGTTTGCGTTATATTTCTATCGGCGTTCCGTGCGCCGCCATGAGCAAAAATACCTTAAGCTGCTGATCGAGGAAGTGCATAAAATCGAGGAAGGTTCCGCCTCCAAAATTCCGGTGGAGAATGTCGGGCAGCTCGGACAGCTGGCCACGGACATCAACCGGATGCTTGAACGGCTCCGCACTTCCATGGAGGAGGAGCGAAGGGCGGAACAGACTAAAAATGACCTGATCACGAATGTTTCGCATGATCTGCGGACGCCGCTGACTTCGATTACCGGTTATCTGGGCTTGATTGAACAGGACCGCTACCGGGACGAGGTGGAGCTCCGATACTATGTCAATATGGCGTATGAGGAATCGCTGCGCTTGAAGCAGCTGCTGCAGGATCTTTTCGAATATACCCGGATGCAGAACAAAGAGATGAAGCTTCACAAGAGCCGGATTAATCTCGCGGAAATGCTGTACCAGATATCCGCCCATTTCGGATGGCAATTGCAGGAGAGCGGGATGGAATGCCGGTTGTTCTTCAGGGACCAGCAGGGGTTGTTTGTCATCGGAGACGGCGACAAGCTGCGGCGGGTATACGAAAACCTCATCACCAACGCCATCCGTTACGGCAGTGAAGGCCGTCTGCTGGACATTCGCGGCTGGGTCGACGGCAATGAAGTCGTTACGGAGATTATCAATTACGGCGAGCGAATTCCGGAATCGGATCTTCCGCATTTGTTCGACCGGTTTTATCGCGTGGAGAAATCGCGCGCCGCTCATACCGGAGGTTCCGGGATCGGCCTGGCCATTGCGAAACATATCGTGGATTTGCACGACGGCGTCATTTCCGCCGATAGCGATGACGACCGGACCGTATTTACGGTCCGCTTAAAACAAGAGAGTGCCGAGGCGGCGCTCCATCCCCGAACTTAAACACAAAGGCTGGATCAAGGATAACCTTGCATCCGGCTTTTTTTATTTCGCGGGTCCCCGTTCTGCCGATAATCCACCTGGTGAAGTGAACGAAAAATCCACCTTTTAAGGAAAATGCATTGAAATCTTAAGATAATCTTAAGGTTTTCTTAGCCGTGGCGAAAGCTATGGACTTCATAATAAAGAGGTATACTACGGAGTTCGAGCAATCTGAAGGAGATGTCGGCGGGTTTGAAGAGGACAAAATGGATCATCGGATTGCTTGTCTTTACATTGATTCTGATGGCGGTGGAAAAGCAGCCGTTGGAACAGGTACGGGAAAAAGGGGCGGCGCTGGTTGCGCGGGTCGAGGAAAAAATCCGCAGCCTTCGCCATTCCGACATCCCCGGGCTTGAGGGTGACGCCGTGCTGGTGATGGACCGGAACACGGGTAAAGTTATATACAGCGAGCAAGCGAAAAAAAGAATGTACCCGGCGAGTACAACGAAAATATTAACGGCTTTAATCTTGCTGGAAAAGAGCCGTCCGGATGCAACGGTCACGGTTGGGAATGAAGTGCTCCTGCTTGCCGCGGACGAAAGCTCGGCCGGGCTCGTTCCGGGGGAAACGCTGACGGTGAAAGAGCTTGTGGCGGCGATGCTGCTCCCTTCGGGAAACGATGCGGCCAGAACGGCGGCGGCCTATGTGACGCGGCTGGAAACCGGGAAGGAACCTGGGCCGGAGGAAGCGAACGCTCTGTTCGCCGAGTTGATGAATAAGCGAGCGAAGGAGATCGGGGCTAAACGAAGTCATTTCGTCAATCCGCACGGAATGCATGATCCGCAGCATTACACGACGGCCTATGATATGGCGCTGATTGCGCGGGAAGCGATGGATAACGCCGAGTTTCGGGCGATCGTATCGGAAACCCGCTACGTTGCGGCATCCGACGCACGGTACGTCCGGCCATTTGAAAATCGCAATAAACTGTTGAACCCCGGGGAGGATTGGTACTTTCAAGGCGCCAACGGCATCAAAACCGGGTACACCGAAAAAGCAGGCTACTGCCTCGTCGGCTCGGCCGTTCAAGACGGGAAAGAGCTGATTACGGTGGTGCTGCATTCCAGCGAACAAGGCGTATGGTCCGACACCGTCAAGCTGCTGGAGTACGGCTTCAGAAATTGAGGAGGTTCATCATGAATAATTCATCCATGGATTTAATCTACCGTGAATATAAAAATGACGTTTACCGGTATCTGTTCTATTTGTGCCGGGATCATCACAATGCCGAGGATCTGATGCAGGAAACGTTCTGCAGAGCCTGCGGGAAGCTGAACGAGTTCGAAGGAAAGAAGACGAAAGCCTGGCTGCTCCGGGTGGCCCACAACGCATATATCGACCGGCTGCGCAAAGAGAGCCGTTCCTCCTCATACGAGAACGAGTTCTTTTACAATGTCGCGAGCGAGGATACGCCCGAGGAAAGCTTAATTTCCGTGGAAAGCCGTGAGGAGCTGTTGAAGATGCTTTCCCTGCTTCCGCCGAATCAACAGCATGCCGTGTTGTTGTATGATGTCCATGGCTTTACATACCAGGAGTCGGCTGACCTGATGGGCGTGGCGCTCTCCCATTTTAAAATTTTGCTGTATCGGGCCAGACAAAGATTGCGGAAAGAAAAACAAACGGCATAATTCCTTTATACACCGGGCCGGGAGCGAATTCTCCCGGTCTCTTTGGCATGCCCGCACACGTTTGGATACGCTTTTAAGGACGTTTTAAAGTCGTTGTCTTTTAATCGGACGCCGCCTACCATGGAAACTGTAAAACCATAGCCGTAACAGTATTCAACGATCTAATGAGGTGATGGGATGAAAACGGTAACCGAACTGGAAGATGCGCTCAGCACGCCTTCCGAACGATTGATCGGGGATTTGGCGGGATTGGACGGGGACATCCTTGTTTTAGGGGTCGGCGGAAAAATGGGGCCAAGCCTGGCGAAGCTGGCCAAACGGGCCTTGAAGGCCGCGGGTAAACCGGGCAGTGTCATCGGCGTGTCGCGGTTCTCCTCGGGCGGGTTGCAGCAGGAACTTGAAGCTGAAGGCATCGAGACCATTGCGGCCGATTTGTTGTCGGAAGAAGCGTTAAAACAGCTTCCGGACGCGCGGAATGTCATTTACATGGCCGGCAATAAATTCGGTACGACCGGAAGGGAGTATTTCACCTGGGCGATGAATGCCTATCTGCCTGGACGCGTCGCCGAAAAATTCAAGGATGCCAGGATCGTGGCTTTTTCCTCCGGAAATATCTATCCGTTCACCCCATTATCCCGGGGGGGCGCCACGGAACTGACGCCGCCTTCGCCGGTCGGCGAGTATGCGCAGTCCTGTCTCGGACGGGAACGGGTCTTTGAATATTTTTCCCGAAAAAACGGGACACCGCTGTTGAACTTCCGGTTAAACTACGCCATCGATCTGCGCTATGGCATTCTGCTGGAGGTAGCGAGCGCGGTGAAGGAGGGCCGGCCGATCGATTTAAACATGGGCATGGTCAATGTCATTTGGCAGGGAGACGCGAACGAAATGGCAATCCGGTCTCTGCTGCTTTGCGATTCGCCGCCGGTCACGCTTAATGTGACGGGACCGGAAACGGTGTCGGTCCGCTGGCTGGCCGAACGGTTCGGTGAGATGCTGGGAACCGAACCGGTATTGGTCGGCGAAGAGGGTCCGACGGCTTTGCTCAATAACGCCTCCGTCAGCCATCGGCTGCTCGGCTATCCCCAAGTGACGCTGCGGCAAATGATGGAGTGGACGGCCGGGTGGGTGGACTCGGGCGGCGAAACCTTGGGCAAGCCGACGCATTTTCAGGAAAGGGAGGGGGCGTTCTGATGAATGCGGTCAAGGAACTAAGCCGGGAAGCCCGCGAGCTGCTCATGGGCGGCACCGTCATTCCCGCGCACCCGCTTGCGCTCGATGCTTCCCGCCGGTTGGATGAGGCAAGGCAGCGGGCGTTGACGAAATACTATCTCGCTTCCGGAGCCGGCGGGATCGCGGTGGGCGTACACACCACGCAATTTGAAATCCGGGAACCGCAGATTGGGCTATATGAACCGGTGCTGCGGCTTGCCGCGGAGGAGGTGAGCGCGGCCCATCTGGACCGGCCCTTTCTAAAGATCGCCGGCATCTGCGGCCCGACGAAGCAGGCGCTCGCCGAGGCGGAGCTGGCGGCCTCGCTCGGCTACGAGCTCGGGCTGGTCAGCATGGGCGGCTTGGACGATTGGAGCGAAGAACAGCTGCTGGAACGCGTGCAAGCGATCACGGAGGTTATACCGGTGTTCGGTTTTTATTTGCAGCCAGCGGTCGGGGGGCGTCTGCTGTCTTATTCCTTCTGGCGCAGCCTGGCGGATCTTCCGGGCGTTGCGGCGATCAAGATCGCTCCGTTTAACCGCTATCAGACCCTGGATGTCGTGCGGGCGGTTTGCGGATCGGAGCGGCGGGACGAAATCGCCTTATACACGGGCAATGACGACAACATCGTGGCCGATTTGCTGACGAAGTACACCTTCCGCTTCGGCGGTGTGACGGTGGAGAAGGAGATTGTCGGCGGTCTCCTCGGCCACTGGGCGGTTTGGACCTCCAAGGCGGTCGAATTGCTGGAGGAAATTAAAGCGCTGCGGCGTGAAGGGGGAAACGCGGCGATTCCCCTTGAGCTGCTGACGCGCGGTCAGGAGATTACGGATGTCAACGCGGCGCTGTTTGATCCTGCGCATCGGTTTCGCGGCAGCATCGCGGGCATCCATGAAGTTTTGCGGCGTCAAGGGTTGCTGGAGGGCCGCTGGTGCCTGAATCCGCAAGAGGAGTTGTCCCCCGGTCAGTTGGAGGAAATCGACCGGGTCTATGCGGCTTACCCGCATCTGAACGATGACACGTTTATCGGCCGTCATCTTGATGCGTGGCTGGAAGGAGCGAAACGATGAAGTCGTCGGCGACAAGAGAACGCCGCTTTTTTTGGGAGCCGCGGGATCGCGGTTTTATCGTGTCAACGGTAATGAAGGAGTGGCCAGATGAAGTTCGGGAAGTTTTGCATCGGGCCGATCTGGCGTGCGAACGCACTTTTATTTTTACCCATCGCTGGGACATGGAACGCTGTGAGACGGAGGTAGAGTTTCCGGACGGCATCGATTGGACTTACCGGTACCGAGGGGACATCGAATGGATGGTCATGCTGAACCGGGCCCGTTATATGAGCGAATTGGGGCAGGCTTACTGGCTGACGGAGGACGAGAAATATGTGCGGGGCTTCATCAGCTTGATGAAAGATTGGCTGAAACAAAACCCGCTCACGGAACAGGAGGTTCGGGCCAGCGCGGACCGGGCTTATAATGTGAAGGATACGTGGCGCAAGCTGGACAGCGGTATCCGGATCGCCAACTGGTTGAAGGGATATCACTGCGTCAACGTATCGGCGTTGTGGCGGGACGAAGAAGAAGAATTGTTCCGGGAAGCCGTTAAGCTTCACGGCATGTATCTAAACATCGCCTACACCCCGCATGACCGGCAAAGCAACTGGGGGTTCCTGGAGACGAACGGGTTGTTCCAAATCGCCCTGCTGTATCCGGAGCTGGACGTTTCGGAAGCCTGGCTGGACACAGCGGTAAAGCGGCTTGTCGAGATGTGCGCGGTACAGGTGTTCGAGGACGGCATGCACAACGAGCAGTGTACCATGTACCACCATGAAGTACTGCATTGCCTGTTCGAACCGGTTTGGCTCGCCGAACGGAACGGGATTGAACTGCCCGCCGAGTTGAAGCGGACGCTGCAACGGATGTACACGGCCTCCTTGGCGCTGATTCAGCCGGACGGCCGCCAGCCGATGCTGGGGGACAGCGACGGGACCGATATCCGTGACGTGCTAAGTCGAGGCGCCGTCTTGTTCGGCCGAGGCGATTTAAAAAGAATGGGGTATGCTACGCTTGATTATGAAGGTATATGGTTCTTCGGCGAATCGGGTTACGATCGCTATGCACGAATTCAGACGGCAAACCCGCCGTTCGACTCTCTGGAACTCCCGCAAAGCGGTTATGCCGTGATGCGGACCGGCTGGCATCCGGAGGCCGGTTATTTGCTGTTCGACGCCGGACATATGGACGCCATCCGGGCGCATGGCCATGACGACCTGCTGCATATCAGCCTGTTCGCGGGCGGCCGGGAGTTTCTGACCGACCCCGGTCGATACACGTACATGGAGGATGAATTCAGGCGTTATTTTAAGGAATCCTTGCAGCATAACACCGTAGGCGTCGACGGAGCCACCATTTCCACCTACCTCGACTCCTGGAAATGGGACGAAGTGGCGAATCCGCTGGATCGCTGGTGGTCGGCGACCGATTCCTTCGACTACGTCCAAGGCAGCCATGACGGCTACTTCCGTCTCGAAGACCCGGTACAGGTCCGTCGGCAAATTTTGTTTGTCAAACCGGATTATTGGATTGTCGTCGATACTTGCAAATCGCGGGAGCCGCATGACTACACATTGCCGTTTCACTTTGCCGAAGGCTTGGAAGTCCGGCTGGAAGCGGATGGAAGTGTGACGGCGGCGGACACCGACAAGGAAACCGCTTTGCGGATTATCCCGGTATTGCCGGCTGACGAGAAAATCGAATCCGCCTGGGTGTCGCGTCATTACAATCGGAAAGAGCCTACCGTCAGAGCGGTGTTTACGCAAACCGGAAGCGGACTTACCCGATTCGTGTCGCTGCTGTATCCGCAAAAACTGCGGGAAGAGCAGGCACCTCAGATTGAAACGATCGAGGTGCTGGACAGCTACGGACAACCGGTTTCTTCCGACAAGGTTACAGCCATTTCCGTCCGGCGGGGGGAGAAGCGGGAGTATGCGGTCTTTTCCCATCAAGGGGTCCGCGGATATCGGTTTGCCGGAAACCATCTTACAGGCGAAGTGCTGCTTGTCAAGGAAGACGGGACCGGGGGAGCGCCGCAAACATATTTGGTAAAAATCTAGAATACGGTCTTATTAAGGACGTTGACCTTTAATTCCGGTTCCCTTATTTTAGGGTTAAGTTCACAAATTAGACACATCAAGGGAACGATTTAAAATTTCGGAGGAGAGAAATCATACCTGACATGTTTTGTTAGCGCTTTATTTTTTTAAGGATCATCATTTATGGGGGGTCATGCGATGAAAGGCAAGCTGAAATCATGGGGAACCTTACTGCTCAGTCTGACACTGGTAACGGCTATGCTCCTGACGGCGTGTTCCGGCGGGAATGGAGGGAAGTCGAACGGAGGAAATGCCGAAAGTCCCGGAGCGGGCGGGGATGACAAGGGGAAGGCGGAACAGGCGGAAAAAGTGGAACTCAGGCTTGGCTTCTATTCCTCGGCCCAGTCCGACGACAAAATGCAGGAGCTGATCGACAAGTTCCAGGTGAAACATCCGAATATTACGATTAAAACGGAATCATCCCCCTATAATCAGTTTTTTCAAAAGCTGGATACGCAAATCGCCGCCGAAAGCGCCCCGGATCTCTGGCTCTCCGACGGCGTGCTCGTTCCGAAGTACGCGGAGCGCGGCGTGCTGAAAGACTTGACGCCCCTCATCGAACAAGACCTGAACAAAGACGATTACTTCGGGCTGGATTTCAACAAGGATGCGAACGGGAAGTATTGGGGGGTTCCGCAAGGCATTCAAATCGCGGTCCTATATTATAACAAGGATATGTTCGATGAGGCCAAAGTGGAATATCCCACCGCCGATTGGACCTGGGACGACCTGAAGAGCGCCGCCGAGAAGCTGACGAAGGATTCCACCGGAAAGTTTGCGACCGACCCCGCTTTCGACAAGAACAAGATCAGCCAGTACGGGTTGACGTTCTTCAGCATTACGGAAGGCTGGATGACGGTACTCAAGTCGTTCGGAGGAGGCGTACTGGACGAAACGTTGACGAAGTCGGTGATCAACAGCCCGGAAAACAAAAAGGCGCTGGATTGGATCGTCGACGGCATGAACCGGGAACTGTTGACGACGCCTTCGGATCTCAAGAGCTTCCAGAGCAATATGGCTCCGTTTCCGAGCAAAGCGGCGGCCATGCGGATCGGCATCTACGCCCGCACGATCGACGCCAACGCGGCCGAACTGAACTACGATGTAACCATACTGCCTAAGGGGCCGGAAGGGAAGCGGTTCTCGCCGGTGATCGCCAACTCCTGGGTGATCAATAAAAAGGCGGAAGGCGCCAAAGGCGACGCGGCTTGGGAATGGATCAAATATTGGGCCACCGAGGACGAAGTACAGAAGGAATGGGCCTCCCTCGGCGAAGCGGTTCCGGTTAAAAAATCGGTCGCCAATTCCAGCGAGTTTTTAAGCGGCAAGCCCGAAAACAAACAGGCGTTTCTCGACAGCTTCGAATTCGCCGGCACCCTGGACGTCAACGCCGTCTGGAGCGAATGGGTCGGCAAATTCAACGACAACATCAACCGGGCGTTCGAAGGAGAGGTTCCCGTCGACGAAGCTTTAAAGAAGGCGGACACCGAAGTACAGCAAGTGCTGGACGAATTCTACAAGAAATAGAAATAACGCCACAAAGCGCCGTTCACTAATGGCTGGCCTGGTCGGGGCTCCGCCGTCAAGCAGCTCTCGGCAAGAGGACTGCGGCGGAAGTCCCCGCCCTCCAAATCGCTAACAGAAAGTGTGATGACCATGGTGGAAAATACGGAAACTGTCTTGTCAAAAAGAACGGGCGGCGATCTGCCGGCCATAAAGCGGAAAAAACGGCTGGATAGCGACGGCAAGTGGGGCCTCCTGATGGTGACCCCTTATCTTGTTCACTTTATCGTTTTTGTGCTGGGCTCTTTGCTGGCCTCGCTATACTTCAGTTTCTCGGACTACGATATTCTGAACCCGCCGAAATGGACGGGGCTGGACAACTACGCAAAACTGTTTAATGAGTCCGTATTTTGGAAAGCGCTCTGGAATACCGTTTATTTTACCATTTTGTTCGTCCCGCTTCAGACGATCCTTGCCCTCATTCTTGCCGTGGCCTTAAATCAGAAACTACGGGTGCTGAAGCTGTTTCGGCTGGCGCATTTTCTGCCCGTCATCTCTTCCTGGACCGTTATTATGTACGTGTCGGACGCGATCTTCAATCCCCGGTTCGGGTTCGCCAACGCGTTCCTGATCAAGCTGGGCCTCGATCCGCAAAAATGGCTGCAGGATGCGCATCTCGTCATTCCGCTGCTGGTGATGATCGCGGTCTGGAAGGGCATCGGCTATATCATGGTGATTTTCCTTGCGGGGCTGCAAAATGTGCCGTCCGATGTGTACGAAGCTGCGGAAATCGATGGGGCCGGGACCTTGCGGAAATTCCGGCATATTACCGTTCCGCTGATTTCCGGAACGACCTTTCTCGTGCTTATTCTAAGCACCATTTCCACGTTTCAGGCGTTTGAGCAGATCTATGTCATGACCGGCGGAGCGATGGACGCTTCTTCCGCGGGAGGGCCCAACAAGGCCAGCCTGGTGCTGATGATTTATTTGTATCAGGAAGGATTCTCGTTCCTGCGGATGGGTTACGCCTCGGCGATCGCTTGGGTACTGTTCGTGATCCTGTTCCTGCTGACGGTGGTTCAAGTCGTGCTGCAAAAAAAATGGGTGCATTACGAATGAGTCCAAAGAGAAAGGAGGGAACGGTATGAAGATAAACCGGATGCGAAAGATCGCCGGGTATACGGTGATTATTGCCAGCTCGCTCATCATGACCTTGCCGTTTTTAACGACGATTTTCAATTCACTGAAATCTTACGCCCAGTACACCCGCGTACCGCCGGAGTGGATTCCCAATCCGGTCAAGTGGGACAACTACGCCGAGGTATGGAAATTGGGTCCCTTCGGACAATACACGACCAATAGTGTCATCGTAACCGTGCTGTCCGTCATCGGGGCCTTGCTCTCTTGTTCGATGGTGGCCTACGCGTTTGCCAGATTGAGATTTCCCTTAAAAAACACGCTGTTTCTCGTTGTGCTCGGCACGATGATGATTCCTCCGGTGGTGCTGATCATTCCGCAATTCGTCATCTTCAAGTCGCTGCATATGCTGGATACGCTCACTCCGCTCTGGCTGATCGAATGGTTGGCCCAGCCTTTCGGCATCTTCCTGATGCGGCAGGCGTTCCTCGCGATCCCCAAAGATTACGAGGAATCGGCCAAGCTGGACGGATGCAATCCGTTTCAGATCTACTGGCGGATCTTTTTGCCCATGTGCAAGCCGACGTTCGCGACGCTGGCCGTGTTTACGTTCATGACCAAATGGAATGAAATTTTGTCCCCGGCTATCTTCCTGACCTCCAAGGAGAACTTCACCTTGCCGATTGGGATTTTGTCCATGGCGGGGCAATGGTCCGGCAATGAGCAGTACATGGTGGCCGCCGCGCTGATGAGCCTGATCCCGATCCTGCTCGTGTTCCTGTTCGCGGAGAAATATTTTGTGCAAGGCAGCAACTCCGCAGGGATCAAGTGACCCGAGGAAATCCGGCCGGGGGGTGGCTTCACCTGGGAAATGAGCACGGTGTTGCACTAAAACTCTAACATGGGGGGCGCCTATTTAAGACTTTTCGTCTCGGCGTAGCGGGTTAAACTGGCGCGCAGGATTAGATCTAGCCGCTATCTCTGACCGATTCGGTTCCACGAGAACCATAGCGGCCAAAAAAGGCCTAATTACCGGCGTTGCATGAACACGATGCTGCCTATCCGCTATCTCACTTGCCGCCCATTTCAATAGCGGCATTTTAGGCCGTTATTTCGGCCAAATTCGCTTTCACTGCCAAAATAGCGGCCAAAAAGGGTCTTATTTTTCCGATGTGAGCCCAAAAATCGGTTTTCTGCCCGCTTTTCCCAAAAATAAGGCCTTTTATGACCTCTATTTCTCCCCGAAGAGCCAAATTCGACAAAATAGCGGCCCAAAAGACCCTTATCCACCGGCCCGGATTCAAAGAGAGGTGGTCACAGCGACTAGATCCCTCGGGTTAATGCAACAATAGTGCCTCGAAGGCCGAATTCGATAAAATTACGGCACAAATGCCTCTTATTTGCCTCCCCAGGCTGTAAAAGGGTATCGGGCAACACCAGAAAGGTGGATTCTATTGATCTGAAACTGCAGGAGTCAAGGAGGAATCAGGAACGATTAGGAACGATCGTGAACGAGTCATCAACTTGCTAGTTCCGAACAGAAAATGATGAGCAAGGCATTCCATGCAAGCAGGGTTGTCTGATGAAGCACTAGAGGAGGGAACGACATGAGATATCGCGTAGCTCTGATCGGCGGCGGCATCATCGCGCGCAATCATCTGGACGCGGTGGGGCGGCTCGACAAGCTGGAGGCGGCGGCCGTGGCCGACACGGACGAGGGCAAAGGGAGAGCGCTGGCCGAGGAATACGGCATCTCCTACTACCGCGATTACCGGGAAATGGTGCTGCGGGAAAGGCCGGATATCGCCGTCATCGCGCTTCCGCATTACTTGCACGCCCCCTGTGCGGTATGGTGCGCGGAGCAAGGATGCCACCTGCTGCTTGAAAAGCCGATGGCGCTCAATACCGCGCAGTGCGACGACATTTTGGCCGCGGTTAAGCATGCTGGGGTCAAGCTGATGGTGGGACATACCCAGCATTACAAGCCGGCCAATATACTGGCCAAACGGCTGATCCAAAGCGGTGAGCTCGGGCGGCTGCTGGCGATTCACGACACGCGGCATCAGTACTATTACCGGGATAACCGGCCCGGATGGTTTTTGGAAAAGGAAAAATCCGGCGGCGGCATCCTGATGAATCTTGGCGCCCACTCGATCGACAAGGTTCAGTGGCTGACCGACAGCCGGGTCCGGCGAGTCAAAGCCAAAGTGACCTACGAAGGCCCCCGGGGGGATGTGGAAGGCAGCGGCTGTCTGTTTTTGGAAACGGACAGCGGCCTGTGCGCCGTCATCTTACAGTCGGGGTATGAGGGGGTGGCGCGGGACGAGACGGAGCTGATCTTTACCCGGGGGATGGCGAAGCTGGTTTCCTCCGAAGGACTTTGGGTGAGCGTAGGCGGGAAATACGAACAGGTGCAGCCTCTCCCTGAGGAAGACCCGTTTATATTGCAGTTCGAGGATTTGCTGCGGGCCATCGAACTGGGCGTGGAGCCGGACAGCAGCGGCGAATACGCCAGGTCCGTGATCGCGGCGTTGGAGGCCGTTTATACATCGGACCGGACGGGGGTGGAGCAGGATGTTGGACCATAGCGAGGCGGATGGCTGGAACCGGGGGAAAGAGCCGGACCTGAAGTTCAGCTTCTGTTCTACGGGGCTGAAAGAAGAACCCTTGGAAAACGTGCTGAACTTGGCGGAGGAAATCGGGCTGCAGGGGGTCGAACTTTGGGCCGGGCATATCCGGGGCTTCCTGGACGGCGGCGGTTCCCTCAGCCAACTGCGCACGCTGCTGGAACAGCGCCGGCTCCACGTTCCGGCGATTAGCGAATACACCTGTTTCTCCAAGGGGAAGCAAGAATCGGCAAGTGAGCTCAGACGTATCCGAACGGCCGCCGTCTGGGCGCGGGAGCTCGGCTGCCCGCGGATCCGGAGCTTCGCCGGACATCGGCCGTCCCGCTCCGTCCTCGCGGAGGAATGGGACGCGGTCGTCTCCGGCCTGACGGAAGCGGCCAAGATATGCCGCTCCGAGGGAGTCCGGCTCGCGGTGGAGATCCACAACAATACGCTGGCCGATACGGCCGAAAGCCTGGCGGCGCTCGTCCGCGACATCCCGGCTCCCGGCATCGAACTGATTTACGACGGATTTAATCTGTTCGTCGACCATCTGGACCCGGTGCCGGTCCTGAAGCGTTTTTTTACTGACATCGGCCATGTTCACTTCAAGGATTACCATTGGAATCATGAGGACTGGAGCCGGAGCGAGCCGGTGCCGATTTTTCAGGGAGACGCCGACCATAAAACGATTTTTCGGACGCTACTGGAATTGGGGTATGGCGGCTTTATTTCTTTCGAGTACATGGGAAACACAGACCAGGTGGTCAGCAACACGAAAAGGTCATTGGCCGAAATTCGACACTTTGCCATGGAGCAACAACCGGAACGGAACGGATAAGAAGCGGGAGGTGGCGG
This sequence comes from Paenibacillus sp. alder61, assembly GCF_020179875.1. Taxonomy (NCBI): domain Bacteria; kingdom Bacillati; phylum Bacillota; class Bacilli; order Caryophanales; family Paenibacillaceae; genus Paenibacillus; species Paenibacillus sp. alder61. The sequence goes on along the minus strand of NZ_JAIUDG010000031.1, from coordinate 25,126 downwards.
ATGATGACGATCAAGCTGCGGGTCGCGGTGATCGGTCCCTTGGATTTGGTGGAAACGGTGTTGGAGTTCGGGTATTTTTTTGCGGAGCTGGCGATGTTTCCGGCCCCATACCGGCATGAACGGGAAACGCTCGAGATCATCGACCGGGTGAGGGACAAGGCGGATATTCTGCTGTTTACCGGGCCGATACCTTACCGGATCGCGCTCGCGGCCGCCCCCGATAAACCGATGGTGCATGTGTACTATTCCGGAACCGCCCTTTACAAGGTGCTGTTCGACTTATACCGGCACGGGGTTCAGGGGCTGGAAGACCAATTGCGTATCAGCGTGGACGTCCTGCAGCGCAAGGAGGTGGAGGAGCCGTTAAACGAACTCGGTCTGCCGGCCCGAGACCTGCACGTCATTCCGTATGAATTCGGCATGAGCAACGAAGAGCTGGTGGCTTATCATCACGGGCTGTGGGAACAGGGGCGGGTGTCGGCGACGGTCACCTGCGTAACCTCGGTCTATCACCGTTTAAAAGAGCTGGGTGTGCCGGCCTACCGGGTGGTACCGACCCATTCGGCGATCCGCGACTGTCTGAACCGGGCTCTTCTTGAGGGAAAAAGCCTGCGTTTTTGCAGTTCACAGATCGCCGTCGGCATTATGAATATCGACAATTTTGCCAAAGTGGCCAAGGAGGCTTCCTCCGAATACGAAATTCAGCGCAAGAAGATCATCCTTCAGCAAATTCTCGTGGACTTCGGGGAAGAGACGCAGTCGCTGATCAAATGGAGCGATTCGAATGAGGTTTCTTTCGTGACGACGCGAGGCATCATCGAGCAGGTGACCCGCAAATTTCAGGACGCCCCCCTGCTCCTGGAAATCCTGGAACGGCTGCAGTGGCATGCCAGCATCGGAATCGGGATCGGACGCACCGCAAACGAGGCCGAGGGGAAAGCGCGGGAAGCGCTGATGAAAGCCAAATCGGGAGGAGGAGGCAACTGCTACTTGATCATGCAGGACGGAATCGTATACGGTCCGATGGGTTCCGAAATGACGCTGGAATATTCGGCCCGTAGCGAGAACCCCGAGCTGATTTCGATGGCGAAAAAAGCCGGGCTCAGCGTCGGAACGATCAACAAGCTGATGTCGCTGTGCCGGCGTTTGGGAACGTCCACTTTCACGGCCTCGCAGCTTGCCGAGGGGTTCGGCATTACCCTTCGCAGCGCAAGGCGCATCATGGCCGCGCTGGAGCGGTATGAAATGGCCAGCATCGTCGGGGAGGAGCAGCCGGCGGGCCGGGGACGGCCTAGGCAGATTTATACTCTGAATCTGGAGGAAGCGCACTATGATTGAAAGTAATTTTCGAGAGCTGGCCGTCGCCCATAGGGATGAAATCATCTCGGTGCGCCGGCATCTGCACCAGTATCCCGAGCTGGGCTTCCGGGAACAGCTCACCTCCGCGTTCGTCGCCGACGCTTTGACGCGGCTGGGATTGAGCGTGCGGCAGGGCGTGGCCGGGACAGGGGTCGTCGCCCTGCTGGAAACGGGACGGCCGGGTCCCTGCCTCGCCGTGCGCGCCGATATGGATGCGCTTCCGTTAACGGAGGCGACGGGCCTGCCCTTTGCTTCGCAGCATGACGGCGTGATGCACGCCTGCTGCCATGACGGGCATATGGCCATGGTGCTCGGCGCGGCCCGGATGCTGACCGCCGCCCGGGAGGAGTTGTGCGGGACGGTCAAGTTCATCTTTCAGCCGGCCGAGGAAATGCTGGGCGGAGCCCGGCATATGGTCGAGGCCGGCGTGCTGGAGTCGCCGCGCGTGGACGGCATCGTCGGCCTCCATCTGTGGCCGGACCTGGCGACCGGGCGCTTCGGCGTCCGGCCCGGGACCGTGATGGCGAGCATGGACCATGTCGACATCACGGTCCACGGCAAAGCCGGGCACGGCGCCGCCCCGCATCAGGGCGTCGACGCCATTCTGGCGGCCGCGCATGTGCTCGCGGCGCTGCAGGCGCTGGTCAGCCGCGAGAGCGATCCCGCCGAGCCCGTGGTGCTCAGCATGGGCTCGATTCGCGGCGGCAGCCTGCCCAACATCATCGCGGATCGCGTCGAGATCCGCGGCACCGTGCGCGCCGTCAGCAGCGAAGCGCGCGAGCACATGCAGCGCCGGATCGCGGCGCTGGCCGAGGCGGTCGCCGGCGGGCTGAACGCCCGGGCCGAGGTCGCTTACGAGCTCGGCTACCCGCCGACCGTCAACGACCCCGGCCTGATCCGGCGCGCCGAAGCCTCCCTCCTGAACCTGTTCGGCCAGGAGGCGGTGGCCCCGCTGGACCGGTCCCCGATGACCAGCGAGGATATGGCGTTTTACATGGAGCAAGTGCCCGGCGCTTTTTTGCTCGTCGGCGCCAAAGGGGCGGGGGAAGGAAACTACCCGCTTCACCACCCGCAGATGACCATCGATGAGCGGGCGCTGGAGTACGGCGCGGCTTTTCTGGCGGAATTCGCCCGGGATTTTTTGCGGACCCGCTGAAAAAACGGGTCTTTCGGGCAGGACAGTTCCAAGCGGCTGTTGAATAAACTCTTCATGGGGAACCATCTCCAGGGAGGATGAGCCGCATGGGAGGGATGAAGATGCGCAACAGCCTGATACTGCCCGACCGTCCCTTGCTGGACAGCAGGGACGTTTCCCGGATCCGCGAGGACTACGAACGTTTCCGCGAGGGACTGCCGGAGCGGATCGAAACTTATTTGCTTGAAACCTATGGCCTGGACGTCACTGCCCGCTACGGTCTCCGCGCGATTCGGAATCCGTTCGGCAAGGCGTCGGGCCAATTGTCGTTGAACGTCCGGCAGGTTCAGGAGGACTGCCGCGCCCGGCTCGGGTTTGTCGTACTCAAGACGGTCATCGCCGAGGATGCCGACGGAAGAAGGTCCATGGAAGAATGGGCCGTGAAAGAGACCCGGATGATGGTCGGAAAGATCACCGGCAAGGAAACGGGGGAAACCGGCTGGAACGTCACCTGGCAAGGACGCGGGTGGCACGGCTCGTTCGGGGATTATCTCGCTTTTTTTCGCAAAGCTCTGGACATCGGAAGAGAGCATGGCACGGTGATCGTCCCTTCTTGCAAATACCATTTGCCCGGCGGTGAGGCGGAGGAATTCCGGCAGGAAGAGTACGAATATACGACCCGCCGGCTGCATGGCGTCTGGAGGGAATCCGGGGCGGAGGGGCCGCTGCAAATGGAAAAAGACTTTAGTCCGACGCTGGCCGGTTCGGGACGGGCCCGGCAGCAATGCGCGGTCCTCCGCTGGCTGCGCGAGGTGCCGGTCAAGATCAAATCGTCGCTTCCTCCGGGGGAGATCGTTCTCGGAATCAAGCTGATGAACTCGATGTTTGCCGACGAGTTCCAGATTGGGGCATTGCGAACCTTGATCGAGGGCAGCTTCACCCCGCCGGACTACATCATCTACGCAAACCGGCTGTACGATCAAACCCGTGAATTTGCCGGGAAGATCGGGGCCGCATACGGCGGACCCGACTTAAGCCGGAGAAATCTGCGGATGCTTACCCTGCTTCGCAAGCTGGAGCTTGCGGAGGGGCTCGCCCGCCCGATTCCGCCGCTGTCCGGGACGGGAAACGTCTGTACGGGAAAAATGGCGCTGGAATACGCGCTGCGCGGCGTAAAAAGCTTGCAGATGCACACGATCTTCCAAAAACCGGCCGGCGCTTACGGTATGCGCAAAGGCGCAAAAACAGAGCGTGCGCTGCATGATCTGTATTTTCACCCCGAACACGGGCTGGTCCCTTGGATGCTGCATTTGCGGCACGCGGAGGAGATTCGCAACCCGGAAGGAGTCACCTCCTTTATGGATATTACGGAATGGTACCGGGATCGGGGGAAAAACTGGTTTTTGAAGCACGAGGGAAAATAAAACATGAGGAAAATAGAGGGAAAATAAAGGAAATAGAGCGAAAATAGAAAGGAATACAGAGGGAATACATAAACGGGAAAGGGGGAACGGGAATGACGGAGATCACACACAAGGTTGTCCGGGTGAAAGAACGGCTGCATGGCGGCCTGGTTCCGGCGGTTCCGGTGCCCAGATACCGGAATGGCACCGTTCACGTCGAGGCTCAGCGCAGCTACGCGGCGTATCTGTGCGCCCAAAACATCGCGGGCGTTTCGGTATGGGTTCATACCGGCCGGGGACTGCATCTGTCACGGGATGAACGGGCGGTTGTCATCGATACGTGGAAAGAGTTCTTGAAGCCGGATCAAATCCTGGTTGCCGGAGCCGGGGCCATCCCCGACCCAACGCTCGCCGGGCCCCGCCGCAGGGAGGTTTGGCTGCGGGACAGCCGGCTTATGGCCGAAGAGGCAAGCCGGGCGGGAGCGGACGCGCTGCTGGTGTTCCCGCCGGTCATTTTTGGCGACCTGGGAGAACGGGAACGCAACGACGCGATTGTGGAGTACCATCGCGAGCTGGCGGAGGCGGGCCTGCCCCTGATTCTTTTTTATTTATACGAGGAAGCGGGGGGAGTCAGATATTCGGCGGAGGTGCTCCGGGAACTGCTGGCTTTGCCTCAGGTGGCCGGGATGAAGATGGCTGCGCTCGATAGCGTGATGACGCTGCAGGACGTGGCGTCTCTGATCCGACGCGAGTTCCCCGACAAATTGCTGATTACCGGAGAGGACCGGATGTTCGGTTATTCCCTGATGTGCGGAGCGGCCGGAGCGCTTGTCGGCTTGGGGGCGGCCTTTCCGAATATCCAGAGCGACATGATCACCGCTTACATGGCAAAGGATTACGCGCGGTTCGTGGAGCTGAGCGCCAGAGTGGACGGGTACGGCCAGGCGGTCTTTACCGCCCCGATGGATAAATATGTGCTGCGGCTGCTGGCTTGCCTCGGATCGGAAGGCATCCTCCCGGAAGAGGCGGTCCACGATATCGCCGGCTTTGAAATGCGAGCGGACGAGATCGAGCGGCTGCGCTCGGCCATTCAACAATACGGAATATATTAAGCGGCTTTCCATTTGTAACAAAGTCATTCATAATATATAGTTGGAAAAACGAACCCAAAACCCAAGGAGGAAATGATCCATGCCCAAAAATTTGCAGGATACTGTAAAGCTTAATAATGGTGTGCATATGCCGTGGTTTGGTTTAGGGGTCTACAAAGCCCAAGAAGGCGATGAAGTCGTTTCGGCGGTCAAAGCGGCGATCCGCGCCGGTTACCGCAGCATCGACACCGCTGCAGCCTACAACAATGAAGAGGGCGTCGGACAAGCGGTAAGAGAAGCGATGGAAGAGAACGGCCTTCGCCGCGATCAATTGTTCATTACTTCCAAAGTATGGAATTCGAATCAAGGGTATGAGACGACGCTGCAGGCGTTCGAAACGAGTTTGAACAAACTAAACCTGGAATATATCGACCTTTTCCTCGTTCATTGGCCTGTCAAAGGCAAGTATAAAGAAACCTGGCGCGCCCTCGAAAAGGTATATAAAGAAGGGAAGGTACGCGCCATCGGCGTCAGCAACTTCCAAATCCATCATTTGGAGGACCTGCTGTCGGAGGCCGAAGTGGTGCCCGCCGTCAACCAGGTGGAACTCCACCCGCAGCTGACGCAAAAAGAACTGCTGACCTACTGCCAGGGCAAAGGTATCCAGTTGGAGGCCTGGTCCCCGTTGGGGCAAGGCCATCTGCTTAAGAATGATACGCTGGTCTCCATCGGCAAAAAATACGGCAAAACCGCAGCCCAGGTCATTTTGCGCTGGGATTTGCAAGTCGGCGTCATCACGATTCCAAAGTCGGTCAACGAAGGGCGGATTATCGAAAACGCCGATATTTTCGATTTCGAGCTGAGCGCGGAAGATATCGCGGCCATCGATGGCTTGAATCAAAATAAACGCTTCGGTTCAGACCCGGATAATTTTAATTTTTAAAATTTCTAAGGTTATCGTATGAGATGGTTTTCTTAATTAACGGGAAAATCTCCCGTTATTTTACCGCTATAGGCCCATGGATCGGATTTAGCTGGAAAAACTCCATCTATTTCGCGGCGCTATTGCTAATATACTCAATTTCAGTCGAATTAGCGGGAGGTTCTCCAGCTAATTGGCCTCTACAGTAGCATACGTGCCAAATTAACGGGAGAAATTCCCGTTAATTGCGTTAATAGGTGCCGGGCGCGACCGCGTTCAACTTATATAGAGACGGATGGGGAGATAAAAATGAGTCAAACAACAGCAGGCAAGTCCATACCGCGGACGGCAACGGTATTTCCCATTCTGTTTGCCATCAGCATGGTGCATTTGCTGAACGATACGATGCAGTCGGCCATTCCCGCCTTGTTTCCGATTTTGCGGGATTCGCTGACGCTCAGTTACGGACAGATCGGTTGGATTTCGTTCGCTATGAACATCACGGCATCCGTGTTTCAACCGCTGGTCGGACTGTATTCGGACATACGTCCGCGTCCCTACATCTTGCCCCTCGGGGTCTGTTTTACGCTCATCGGGATCGTCATGCTGGCTTTTGCGCCCGCTTACAGTATCATTCTGCTGGCGGTTACATGCATCGGGCTCGGCTCTTCGATCTTTCATCCGGAATCGTCCCGCGTCGCATACCTTGCGGCGGGGGAACGTCGGGGGCTGGCCCAGTCGATTTTTCAGGTCGGCGGGAATATCGGGACCTCGCTCGGACCGCTGATGACGGCGTTGATTTTTATCCCGCTCGGCCAGCACAGTGTCGTCTGGTTCGCTTTAGCGGCGATTGCGGCGATCGTGATCCAGTTTTATGTAGCCCGTTGGTATGCGTCGCTGGACATTCGCCCGCGGCCGCGGAAATCGGCGGTTCACCCCGGGGCGGAAGTAAGATCCGGTTTAAGCCGGGGGAAGATCGGCCTGGCGATCACGATTTTGGTGCTGCTGTTGTTTTCGAAAAATGTCTACTCCATCAGCATCTCCAGCTTTTATGCGTTCTTCATGATCGATCATTACGGCGTCGGCAAGAGCGCGGCGCAATGGTATGTGTTCGCGTTTCTCGCGGCAGCCGCCGTCGGCACGTTTTTCGGCGGACCGATGGCCGACCGGTACGGACGCAAAAATATTATCTGGCTGTCGATTCTCGGAGCGGCTCCGTTCTCGCTGCTGCTGCCGTACGCCAACTTGTTCTGGTCCGGCGTGCTCGTCGTGTTGGCCGGCTTCATCATGTCTTCGTCGTTTTCGATTATCGTCGTCTACGCGCAGGAGTTGCTCCCCGGCAAAGTGGGGCTGGTCTCCGGGCTGTTTTTCGGCCTTTCCTTCGGGCTTGGCGGGCTCGGTTCGGCCTTGCTCGGCCACTTTGCCGACCAATGGGGAATCCGGTTCGTCATGCAGCTTTGCTCGTATTTGCCGCTGCTCGGTCTGTTGACCGTGGTGCTTCCGAAGGATGAGGCGCTGAGGGCTTGAGTCAAGTAGAGAGTTAAGCGCGGAGAGTCAAGGAACCAAAGAGTCACACACGCTGTGGCTCTTTTTGCTGTATGAAAGCAGCGTAATGATGTAACTGAGCCAGCCAGTTACGCAATGGAGGTTACGGCAGAGCCCCTTGCACAGACCGGAGTGTTTTTCTGAAGCGGGGTTCATGACAAAGCCTGGTTAGAGATAGGCCTCGTCTTACCCTGCTATAGTCGCTTGCGGCGAAGATATGATATCTTAGAAAAAGAACCGCGAGCTTAGCGGAATACGGGGAGGTCCTATGCGTTTCATCCGCAGTTTGCTGCAATTCGCCTGGCTTCAGGCGCTGTCGTGCATTTTTCCGGTCATTATTTTCGGGACTCTCGGTTTAACCAAAATCGTGGAAATTCCCGGCGTGCCCCGTTATGACTTGATTCTGGTCGTGTGCCTGCTGGCTCAAGTCGGTATGGTCGCCTTTAAATTGGAGACGATCGATGAGCTGAAGGTCATCTGCGTGTTTCACTTGGTCGGATTGGCTCTCGAACTCTACAAAGTTCATATGGGTTCGTGGTCTTATCCCGGGGAAGGCTGGAGCAAAGTGTTCGGCGTTCCGCTTTACAGCGGGTTCATGTACGCCAGTGTGGCCAGTTACATTTGCCAGGCTTGGCGGAGGCTTGACCTGCGGATGACCGGCTGGCCCGCGGCTTATTATGTCGTTCCGCTTTGCGCGGCCATTTATTTCAATTTTTTCACGCATCATTATATCGGGGACTACCGCTGGGGGTTGACGGCGATTTTGATTATCGTCTTTTTCAAGACCCGGGTTCATTTCACTCTGCTCGGGAGAACGTATTGGCTGCCGTTGACCCTGTCCTTTTTGCTGATCGCTTTCTTTATCTGGGTTGCCGAAAATATATCGACCTTCCTGGGGGCTTGGAGCTATCCCGACCAAGAGCAAATCTGGCGGGTGGTGCATCTCGGCAAAATCAGTTCCTGGTTTCTGCTGGTGGTGATCAGCATCATTATCGTCGCACAGTTAAAGCGGGTTAAAGCGGGAATCGGGGCAGGCCCCCAAAACGCGAACCCCGATCCGAATATCGATAATCCGAAAACCATAGATAGAGGGGCTAAATGATGAATAAATCCAAGGGGTATTTTTACTATGCGCTATGGACGTTGGGGGCGCTTGTACTGCTCTATTACGGAAATCGCTTCGTAGGGATGATGGAGCAAAATCCTGACAAATTTCTTAAAATCAGCTACAAACAACTGGGCAATATGCTTTATGGGTTGGTGCTCGGCGCCTACGTAAGCTTGCTGGGCGGATTGCCGAACCGCCGGGCGTTTACGCGTCCGTTGTTTTTTTTCGTATTTCTCCCGGCGCTCCTTCTGCTGCTTTACCCGGTGGCGAACCTGTATCTAAATATGCCCTATTCCTCGTTATATAAAAGTATAGCAGCTCATGAAGGACAGTTTTACATTGCGATGCTGTGCGGGCTCAGCCTGATGAAAAGTCTGTTCGACAGCCGCTGATAAAAGATGTATACAGGAGGTCGAAACGTATGGGCAAAGTGTTGGTGCTTGGCGGAACGCGATATTTCGGCAAAAGATTGGTTGATCTGCTCCTGCAGGATGGCGTTCACGAGGTAACGGTGGCGACCCGGGGAACAACGAAGGCGGCGTTTGACCACCCCGTGATCCGGAGAACCGTGGACCGGACGGATGAAGGCTCGCTTCGCAGCGTGGCCGCGGCCGGACCTTGGGATGTGGTGTTCGATAATATCTGCTATTCGCCCGGTGAAGCCGAAGCGGCGATTCGGGCATTTGACGGGCATGTGGGGCGGTACATCCTAACGTCCACCTTGTCGGTTTACGGGTTCGGGGCGTCCCCGTTGGTCGAGGAGGACTTTGATCCGTATACCTATGAACGGAAGAGCGGGGATCGGGATGACTTTGATTACGGGGAAGGAAAGAGGCAGGCGGAAGCGGCCTTTTTCCAATTGGCGGAATTTCCGGTAGCCGCCATGCGGATTCCGATCGTTTTGGGGCCGGATGACTACACCCGGCGGCTCCATTTCCATATCGAACGGGTGATGAAGGGGACGCCGATCGGGATGCCCAATGCGGAGGCGGCGATGTCGTTTATTTCTTCGGCCGAGACGGCTTCCTTTTTGCAATGGCTCGGCGGCTCGGACCTACGGGGGCCGATCAATGCAAGTTCGGAGGGGACGATCACTTTGCGCAGTCTAATGGAGCTGATCGAGCGGGAAACCGGCAAGCCGGCGCTGCTCCAAGCGGTAACGGATCCGGGCGACGCCTCGCCGTTTGGGGTCGGCGCCTCCTGGTATATGGATATTTCCAAAGCCCGGGCGGCGGGCTACCGCTTTAGTTCCCTGCAGGAATGGCTGCCGGACCTGATTCGGAATATAGCCCAAGGTCGGGGTTGAACTGGAAGGGGGGCTTTGCGTGGCAAAGCACCCTTTTTTAGTTCAGCGGGCATTTTGACAGAAAATCAAGAACCGCTTGATTAAATTCATTCGATGCCTCAATAAATGGGAGGTGACCACAGTCTTCCAGGATTATTTTTGAGGATGATTTAATATTTTTATGTAAAGTTTCCGCAGACTTCTTGTTGAATGAATGATCCTGATCCGAAATGATGATGAGAGTCGGTATGTTTATTTCATGCAATCGATGAAAAGCATAAGGCTTAACTGCAACTGAAAGACTGGGGGAGAACCTGCAGAAGTTATTGGGATTACTGACATTGTTGATCAATTTTGTTCGGGCTTCTTTTTTTCTTGCGGAAGGAAAGAAGTATTGCCAGTAAGGATTAGCTATGAATGAATCAATGGCCTTCTTCCGTCCTTTCAAACGAAGGTTGATAAAATTCTTAGTTCCTTGCCACATCATCATTTTTGGATATGGAATGCCGTTTATGGAAGGCGCCACCAAAATCAGGTTTTTGACTAAATGAGGATAAGTCAGAGTAAAGTCTGTAGCAATGCCGCCCCCCATGGAAGAGCCAACCAATGTAACGTTACGGAGCTTCAGAAAATCAATCAGTGTCTTTAAATCTTCTATATTGGAGAAGGAGGTATTTGGCGTACTGGAAAGACCATATCCTCTTAAATCATACCGGACTAATTTGTAATGTGCGGCAAAAGAGTCAGCTTGTTCATTCCAGATGTGATGATCATTAAAATTTCCATGGATCAGAACAACGGGATCACCTTCTCCGGAAACCTGGTAAAAAAGGTGTCCACCATCCATGTTTAAAGTGTCTTCTGCCATAACATGAACCTCCTCCTACAACCACGAGTTCATAATAGATCGGCTTTATGAAGGTTGTCTTCGATAATGGATCGCAATACTTCGGAGACAGAATAATCTCCTCTGTGACAGTACCGGTCTATTTCTTTCCAGCATTCCTGCGGTAAAGTCAATGAAATTTTTCTAGTTACGCCTATGGGCTTGCGGCCCGCTCCTTTCCGGTTACCTCCCCTATTGCTAGCGGAACGATCCGTATTTTCCGTATTCACCAACTTCGTCATTTCATCACCCTATTTCATGATTTCATAATCACAATTCATAGTCAATTTGTGCTACTTTAATCAAACCTCATTTCTTCGAATCCATCACTTCTATATAGGTCCGCCGTAGTCTACACCATTAACGGGAAAATATCCTGTTAATGTACCGATCTTGGCTCTTCCATCGGATTTAGCTGGAAATATTCCAGCTATTTATCGGCCCTATTGCCGATATACACCATTTCAGGCGAATTAGCGGGAGGTTTTCCAGCTAATTCGCCTCTGCAGCCGATTACGCACCAAATTAACGTGAAGAATTCCCTTTAATTCGAACCAAACCCTTAGTTGCAGGTCAAGAGTGTGATAAGAACTCTTTATACCGCTGTCTAATATGCAAATCAACAGTTCAACCTGTATGGTTATAAAAACACGTTCGTGACCGGCGCCCACCTGGTGGTGGACGGCGGCATGACGCACAAGATGATCTATGAGGAGTAAAGGGATCAAAGGGAAGTCAGCAGGCCTAGCAGCAGGCCGCCCGCGGCGCCGGCCACGACGGCGGTCCAGGGCGGCAGCTTCCACCAGGCCAGCATGGCGAACAGCAGCAAAGCCAGGCTGAAATCGCCGGCATTCCGGACCGAGGTCGTCCAGATCGGATCATACAGCGCGGCGAGAAGTAGGCCTACCACGGCGGCGTTAACGCCGTGCAGGGCGCTTTGGGCCCGCGCATGCCGGGACAGGCGGCTCCAGAACGGGAGAGCGCCGAGGATCAGCAGAAACGCGGGCAGGAAAATCGCCAGGGTGGCGAGCATCGCACCCGGGATGCCGCCCCACACGGCGCCGAGATACGAGGCGAACGTGAACAAGGGGCCGGGCATGGCCTGCACCATGCCGTACCCGGCCAGGAAATCGTCCCCGCCGATTACACCGGCGGGGACGATTTCGCTTTCCAGCAGCGGCAGGACGACATGACCGCCGCCGAACACGAGCGAGCCCGCGCGGTAGAAGCTGTCGACGAGCAGGAGTGCCTCGCCGCCCGCGCCGGCTCCCGCTCCCGCCAGCCGCGTGAAGAGCGGCAGCAGCAGGAGCAGGGCGAAGAACAGCGCCAGGCTGAACAGGGCGGCTCCGCATTGCAGCGGCGGTTGAGGCGCGGGCGCATCGGCGCCGCCGCTTGGGCCGGCGGCCTCGGTCCCGCCGCCGCGGAACAGCCACAGCCCGGCCAGCCCCGCCGCGGCGATCGCGGCCACCTGGCCGAAGGCCCCCGGCCAGAGCAGCGCCAGCGCGCAGGCCAGCACGGCGATCGCGGCGCGGCTCGGGCCTGCCGCGAGTTTGCGGCCCATGCTCCACACGGCATGGGCCACGACCGCCACGGCGGTCAGCTTCAGGCCGTGCAGCCAGGCGGAGCCGCTCACGTCCATCCCCCGCAGCGCCAGGGCGAACAGGGCCATCGCCGCCGCGGACGGCAGGGTGAAGCCGAGCCAGGCGGCGACAGCTCCGGCCAGCCCGCCGCGCTGCAGGCCGATGCCGATGCCGACCTGGCTGCTCGCCGGTCCCGGCAAAAACTGGGCCAGCGCGACCAGCTCGGCGTAGCTTTGTTCGCTTATCCATTTGCGTTTGTTCACGTATTCTTCGTGAAAGTAGCCCAAATGCGCGATCGGCCCCCCGAAGGAGGTCAGCCCCAATTTGGCGGAGACCGCCAAGATTTCACCGAAGCGGCGGATTCTCCGCGGTAACGGGATACGGGTTGAAGTGTGTTTGTTCATGAGACACTCCCTTAAGGTCAAGATTCGAGTTATTATAGCATTGGACTGTAAACGCAGATCCACGTTATAGTAATATTAATATCATTAATATAATTTGAATGAGTAGGAAGGGTTTAAACGATGAGACCGATTTGATGTTCTAGCTGCAACTCTTGGCCACTGGACTTAGGAAATTGGATAATTGAAAATGCATAAGGAGAAACAAAGAGATGTTCAAACGATCTTTTTACGTATTATGGGGTTCACAGACGCTGTCGAACAGCGCCGACGTGCTTTATTTGGTTGCGCTGACCACCTTCGTGCTGGAACGGACGAATTCGGTCGTGTTCGCCACGCTGGTTCCTTTTTTGAGAGTCACCTCGCAATTGTTTAGCGGGTTCATCGCCCCGCTGATGATCGACAAGTATAGGCTGCCCTTTTTGCTGACCTTGTCGCAGTTCGGGCAATTTGCCCTCTTCGGCTTGCTGGCGGGCTATGTTTCTCCATGGTTTGGCGGGGAAGAGATGCTCCCGGTATATGGGCTCATCATCGGCATTTCGTTTCTGGACGGCTGGACGACACCGGCTCGGAATGCGCTGATTCCGCGGCTTACCGACGACCGGGTTCTTATGAAAGCCAACGGTTTGATCGCCACGACCGATCAGATCGTTCAGTTCGCGGGTTGGGCGATCAGCGGCGTCCTGGTCGCCTCATTCGGAGCTTATCCGGTTCTGCTTGGCGTTGCGGTATGTTACGGGGCGGCAATGTTAGCTACGATCTGGATCGAGGATCCGACTGAACCCGCCCGTCGAAGTCTCTGGGATATCCGAACAGGATCCCGTTCGAATGGGGGAGCCGATAACGGCTCCGCTTCCCGGTGGGATACTTTAAAGGAAGGATGGGTGACGCTGTGGAAATCTCCGCGGCTTCGTTCGCTGACTTTTATGGATGCCACGGATATGCTGGGAGGTTCGGTTTGGGCCGGCGCGTTTCTGCTGGTGTTCGTTAACGAAATTCTGATGAAGGATGAGAAGTGGTGGGGCTATATTAACGCGAGTTATTTTGCCGGGGCCGTACTCGGCGGGCTGGTCGTCGTCGCTCTCGTGGAGCGGCTGGAGAAGCGGATATTTCCGGCGATGCTGGCGGGAATGCTGGGTTATGCCGCGTTTACGGCATGGTTCGCGCTCAATCAGTATGCCCCGTTGACACTGCTGATCGTTCTGCTGACCGGGCCGTTTACGGAGCTGGCCGCCGTGTCCCGGAGAACGCTCATTCAGCGCAGTGTGGGAGCGGAGATGCTGCCCAAAGTTTTTTCGGCGCAATCGACGCTGCTGAATACGATTTTTGGCCTGTCGCTGCTGTTTATGAGCGGTGTAGCCGAATGGTTCGGCATCGTGAATATGTATCTGTTCGCTGCGGTCATAAGCTTGCTGGCGGCCGGAGTGGGCTGGATGCATCGAAAATCCTTTGAAACGGCGGTGGAAGCTAAGTAGGGGTGGTGCGGGCATGCTGCGGCAGGCCCGTTTTTAGGGTATAAGTTGGCCTTTAAATAATTGTTTACTGCTGTATTTGATGGGAGAGAGAAATTGGAGTGGAGTATATTGCAGGGGGCGTATTTTTAATTACTTTGGTGTTTGTCATCTGGCAGCCGAGAGGACTCGGCATCGGCTGGTCTGCCGCCGGAGGGGCCGCACTGGCTTTGATGTTTGGGGTTGTCAGTTTCGCCGATGTCGGCGACGTGACCCGGATTGTCTGGAATGCGACGCTGGCCTTTGTGGCCATTATCATCATCTCCATTTTGCTGGATGAGATCGGGTTCTTCGAATGGTCTGCGCTCCACATGGCAAGGCTGGCTCGAGGAAGCGGGCGGCGTATGTTTATTTATGTCATTCTGCTTGGGGCGGCCGTCGCGGCACTGTTTGCCAACGACGGGGCGGCTTTGATCCTGACCCCGATCGTCCTGGCGATGGTTCGGGCCTTACGCTTCGATGAACGCAAAGTGCTGCCGTTTATCATGGCGGGCGGATTTATCGCCGACACAACGTCCTTGCCGCTGGTGGTCAGCAATCTAGTGAATATCGTATCCGCCGATTATTTCGGCATCGGCATTACGGAATATGCCTCGCGCATGATTGTGCCGAGCTTGGTTTCTTTGGGCGCAAGTATGCTGGTCCTGTATTTGTTTTTTCGGAAAGACATTCCGGCTGACTATGATCTGCGGCAATTGAAAAAACCGCGCGAAGCCGTTAAGGATCCTGCGATGTTCCGGTTGTCGTGGTTTATCCTTGGATTACTGGTGGCCGCCTATTTATCCGCCGAGTTCATCGGAATTCCCGTGTCTTTGGCGGCAGGGGCCGTAGCCTTGTTGTTCATCCTGGCAACCCGGCGCAGCCCCGCGGTCCATACCCGGCGCGTGATCAAGGAGGCGCCTTGGTCGATCGTCGTGTTCTCCATCGGGATGTATGTGGTGGTTTACGGGCTTCGGAATGCAGGCCTGACCGATTATCTCGGCGCCGCGATTCAGCGGGTTGCCGAGGGCGGAATGTATACCGCGACGGTAGGTATGGGTTTTCTGGCCGCCATTCTGTCATCCGTAATGAATAACCTGCCTACCGTGATGATCGATGCGCTGGCTATCGACAGTACCCCTACCGAAGGTCTAATCCGAGAAGCCTTGATCTATGCCAACGTGATCGGTTCGGATCTCGGGCCGAAGATTACGCCGATCGGATCGCTGGCTACCTTGCTTTGGCTGCACGTTCTGGCCAAAAAAGGAGTCCGGATTACCTGGGGCCGTTATTTTAAAACCGGCATTTTGCTGACGGTCCCGACACTGTTGATAACACTATCGGGACTATACGCGTGGCTGCTGATCGCTTCTTAAAGTTCTGCCCGGTTGTTTCCAACCCGAACGCCACCCGCTGGCATTAGGGATTTGGGGATCCGTAGCGGAAAGCAAATAAATCCTATAGCCGGAAATAACGGAAGGCGTTTATAATTCCAGTTATTCCGGCTTTTTTCATCCTATTCATTATTATGCTTACGCGAATGTCCCACGACGATTTCCATGCGAGTTTACACGGATTCACCCGTGTGCCAAAATGAAAAAGGATTAGGAATTTTTTACATAGGAGGAATCTTCATGCGAATCGGAATTATCGGGCTCGGCGATATCGCCCAAAAGGCGTATCTGCCGGTTATTGCGGCAATGGAGGACATCCAGCCGGTACTCTGCACGCGAAATCGGGAGACGTTGCGGAGGCTTGCGGCCAAGTATCGGGTAGCGGAGGCCGTTCAGAGCGTGGAAGAGTTAATCGGCTTAAATATCGATGCGGCGTTTATACATGCGTCGACCGAGTCGCACGCCCTTATTGCCGAGCAATTGCTGCGGAGCGGAGTTCACGTTTATATCGACAAGCCGATATCTTATGATTACGAGGAGTCCGAACGGCTTACGGCGCTCGCGGAGCAGGCCGGCCGCATCCTGATGGTCGGGTTCAACCGCCGTTTTGCACCGATGCTTGCCGCGTTGGAGGAGCAAAGGGACAGGCACGCGATTTTGCTGCAAAAGAACCGGCTGTTCTCGCCGGACTTCGCCCGCCGCTTCATATATGACGATTTTATCCATGTCGTGGATACGATCCGCTTCCTGGCCCCCGGCCCAATTACCGAAGAGCCCGGGATTTTCACCCGCGTCCGGGAAGGGAAGTTGGTGCATGTGCAGCTGCAGCTTCAAGGGGACGGCTTTATTTGTACGGGGATCATGAACCGGGATTCGGGAGCCAACGATGAAATTGTGGAGGTCATGAGTCCGGGGAATAAATGGGTGGTACATGGGCTCAACACAACCGTGCATTTTTCGGCGGGAGGGGAGCGGCATCATCACTTCAAGGATTGGGATTCGGTTTTGTTCCGCAGAGGATTTGTTGCGATCGTCGAGCATTTCATCGCCTGTGTACGCGAGAACAGGCCGCCAGCCATTTCTCCGAAGGATGCCCTGGAGAGCCACCGGGTTTGTGAGCTTATCGTTAGGCAGGCAGAGGCGGTCGGCGCTTTTGCGTTTGATCAACAGGCGTAGGGGCGGCTAATGAAGCTGGTTTTTTACCGGATCGCCTTCGGCATGCTGCTTGTGTTGCTGGATTTGCACGCCCCCATTGATGTGCTTCCGGACCCTCTCGGATATCTGTTAATTTTCCACGAGTTGAAGGCCCTTCGCCGGAAGGAAAAGGTGTTTCGTTGGGGATGTTATGCTGCGGGTTTGCTTGTCGTCATTTCGGCAGTCACTTTTTTTCGTCCACTTTACTTCAAAGCGGACGCATCCGGTTTGTTGCCGAATGACGATCCGGTTCTGGATTATGCCTCCGGTTTACTGCAGCTTGTGTTGTTCTATAGCCTTTGCTTGGGAACAAGGGAACTAGCGTTGCTGAGGGGAAGAAGCGATCTGGCTTCATCGCTGCGTTTCCGCTGGCGTCTCTATTTCGGCAGCACCGCCGCGTATTTGGCGGCTGTGCCGGTTGCACGCTATGTCGATATCGAACCGTGGATTCAACTTATGACGATGTGTTCCATCGTGGCTTATTTCTTGATCTTTATGGTGATGCGAAGAGCGGGGAGAGAGTTGGAACATCCGTTTAATCCAAGAAGTTAAATTTTATTTTTCCGGACAAGAGGGGGATCCCAATGTTTGAAAATCTGAACGAGCGTTTGGCGGAAGTGAAGGAGAAGGGGCGCCGCAAAGAAAAATGGGAGCATCGACTCCAAAAGCTGCAGGAAGAGTTGTCCGGCTTGGAGCAGGCCAGAAAGGCCGCGGCTGGCCGGCTTGCGGGCGAAGAGGAGGATGTGGCCCGTTTAACGGGAATGTCCTTGACCAATTTGCTGTTTACGATGACGGGTAAAAAAGCGGAGAAGCTCGACAAGGAGGAGCGGGAGGTGATCTCGGCCCGGCTGAAATACGAGGAAGCCGATCGGGCCGTTCGGGATACGCGGGAACAAATCGCCTTTCTCGAACGCCAGTTGGGGGCAGTCCGTAACTGGAAACGGGAATACGATGCGATTTTTGAAGCCAAAGAGAAGATCGTTCTTGAGAACAACGAGCCGCTTCGGGAGTCGGCCGAACGGCAGGCTGTTCTGACCGTGGAGTTGAGAGAGCTGGAAGAAGCGATTCGTGCGGGGCAATCCGTACGGCACGACCTGGAGCTGGCGGAGGAAGACTTGCGGTCAGCCAGAAATTGGGGAACCTATGACATGCTTGGCGGGGGCATGCTGTCCACGCATCTCAAGCATAGCCGGCTCGATGAAGCCCTAGAGCATATGTATGCGGCCCAGACGAACTTGCGCCGCTTCGAAAAGGAACTCCAGGATGTAGGCGGCAGCGATTTTACTTCAGGGCTGGAGATTTCGGGAGTTCTCCGCTTCTCCGATTATTTCTTTGACGGACTGATCGCCGATTGGCTCGTCCAGGGGCGGATCCATGAACTGCATGATCAGGTGAAGCTGCGTTTGGCCGAGGTAAATAAAGCGGTCAACGGGCTGGAGTCGGCCACACGTCGGGTCGAACAAGAATTGGGTGATGTGCGGCGGAAATACGTGCAGGAAGTGGAGAATTATTTGTAAGCAGCAGTTGTTTTCATTTCAATCCTTCGAAGGAGCCATTGGGATGAACAAAGTTAAAAGCGCTTTCAATCGTTTGCCGATTCATCGTAAGATGATCCTTCTTATTTCGCTTTTAATGCTGTTTTGCTTTGGCTTTTACTTGTCCGTGCTTCAATACGTATTCCAGATTTACGACAGACAAATCTACGAGAAATCCTCCCAGGTTTTGAATCTGTCCTCGGTGGGGATTGAAAACCAACTGCGGGAAATGGCGAATCTCTCGTTTAAAGTGATGTCCGACGAACAACTGCAGAGGTATTTGCTGGAGCTTGCGAAAGCAGACACGGCTTATGCCAAAACGGCCCTCCGCAAAAAGATCACCAACCGCCTCGTCGCATACGCCGGATCGGAGAAATACGTTTATTCCATGCTGCTGATCGACAATGAGAATACGGTTATGGCCGCGGGCAACCGGGAAGGGCTTCCGGTTTCCATGCTCCCTGAGCTCGTATCGCTCGGACAACAGCACGCCGGCTCCAATTCCTGGTACACCGGGGGAGACCGTCAGGCCCGGCTGCTGTCGGTCCGGCAAATCCGGTCATTTACGGAGGGAGCCTTTACGCTGGAGCAGCTCGGCACGCTGGTGATCCGCATTCGGGTCGACCGGATCGTGGAGGACCAGATGCAGGAGCCGGGGGAAGGCTCCCGGCTGGTCATCAGCGACGGCACGGAGGTGGTCTACCCGTCGGATTCCCCGGTGGATCAAAGGGAGATTTTGTCCGAGATGAACCGGACGGAGCCTTACGGGATCGCGCATTTCGCACAGGGGCGCTACTTCGTGGCGCGGACCTTCTCCACGTATACGAATTGGGTGTATTTTTACATGACGCCCTTCGACGAAATGTTCAAGCAGACTCAATGGGTGAAGCGGCTCGTGATCGTCATTTTCGTGGCGATTCTGTTGACGGCGCTGACTGTCGGCGCCCGATTTGCCCGCAGCATCACCAGCCCGATCGCGCTATTGATCAAGAAGATGCGCAAGATCGAAAAGGGGGATCTGGACAAACTCGAGGAGGCGGCCCTCGGTCCCCTTCCCGGCTCCCTCCAGGACGAAGTAGGCCAACTCTACCGTACTTTTATGATGATGATGCAGCGGATTCGCGAGCTGATTTACGAGAACTACGCCAAGCAGCTGGTGATCCGGGAGACGGAGCTTAAGGCGCTGCAGGCGCAGATTAATCCGCATTTTTTGTACAATACGCTGGAATCGATCAACTGGTTGGCCAAAATGCATAAACAGCGCCAAATCTCCGAAATGGTGGAGGCTTTAGGTTTCCTGTTAAGGAATTCCTCCAATATGTCTGAAAAATGGATCACGCTGGAGAAGGAGCTGGATATCGTGCGAAATTATGTGATCATTCAGCGTTTTCGTTATGAGGAGAGGCTGGATTTCGAGATGGAGGTGGACTCCGCCTCCACCGCCGCCCTTATCCCTAAGCTTATCCTGCAGCCGCTAGTGGAAAATGCGATCCATTACGGATTGGAGCCCCGGGTCGAGCCCTGCCAAATTCGAATTCGGGTGACGACCGAAGGCAAGCGGGTCATTTTAGAGGTGAAGGACAACGGCCCGGGAATGACCGCCGAATTTTTGGAGCAGCTGCGTGTCGGAAACGTCCGGACCCGGGGACAGGGAATCGGCCTGACCAACATTCGGGAACGCCTCAAGCTGGCCTACGGCGAAGCGGGGGTGTTTCACATCGAAAGCCGCTCTGGAGAAGGAACGACCGTGACAATCCGCATACCTTGGATCGAGGAGGGAGTGACCGATGTACAAAGTCATGTTGGTGGATGACGAGCGTGTTATTTTGGAGGGGATGTCCCTGGTGGTCGACTGGGAAGCCGTCGGCGCCGAGCTGGTGGATACGGCCAAAAACGGTCTGGAAGCTTTGGACAAGATGAGCCATTCCCGGCCCGATGTCGTAATCACGGATATTTCTATGCCGGGCCTGGACGGTCTCGGCCTGATCGAGCAAGCTTCGGCCGCATATCCTCGAACGCGGTTTATCATGCTGTCCGGTTACAGGGAGTTTGATTACGCCCGCCGGGCGATGCGGTATGGGGTTAAACATTATTTATTGAAGCCCTGCAACGAGAACCAGATTCAGAGTGCTTTAGCGGAGCTCCTTCAGGAAAGACGGCGAATGGAGCGGCAGGAGATGGAGGAAGGACAGATCAAACAGCGCTTCCAGCGCGTTCTGCCTCATGTGAAAGAACAGGTTTTGCTCGAGTTCATTACGAACCGGACGTACGGTCCCCTGGAAGTCAAGTACTATCAGGAAATGTTCAATCTGGAACTGGAGGACCATCCGATTCGGCTGCTGCTATTGCGGATTGCGGGCGGCTACGACTTCAGCCATCTGTTCGCTCTAAAAAATATCGCCGGCGACTTCCTGCCAAACGCGCTGATGAGTACGACCCTGGAGGGAAATCTGCTGCTCCTGTTGTCCGATCACACCGACCTGGACCGGCTAAAGGCCGAGGTCGATCTGGCCAGAAATACGTTCACCCGGCTGTACAAACTGGAAGTGACGGCGGTTCTAAGCGAAGCCGACCGTATCGTCCATTCCCGGCAGCTGTATAAACAGGCGCTGCTGTGTCTGGACCGTTCATACGGACTCGGCGGGGGGCAGCTGATCGTACAAGAGGATACCATGTCAAGCCGTCATACCTCGGTCGTGGAGAAGATGATCGAAATTGTAACCCGCCACTATCGGGAGGCGAACCTGACCCTGAACGGCGTAGCCCAACAGATGCTCTATATGAACCCGGATTATCTCGGAAAGATGTTTAAAAAAGGGACGGGCGAGAACTTCTCCCATTACTTGAACCGATACCGGATCGAACGGGCATGCGAGCAGATTCGCAGAGACGGGGATGTAAAAGTGTTCGAGTTGGCCGAAAACTACGGGTTCGGCGGAAATGCCCAATATTTTAGCCAGGTCTTTAAAAAATGGACGGGAATGACTCCGACGGAGTACCGAAAGTGCGAAACGGAGGAGAGGTGAGTCTCCTCTGTTTTTTGAACGATCAAGCCGGTTTTTTGTATTCAACCGGAAGCGTACTTTTGCGAAAATGACGGTATAGCCAATTTGGAAGCGCTGTCATAATATTCGCGAAATCAACGTGAAAGGGAGAGATGGCATGAGAAAGAAGGGAAAATGGATCGTACTTGCACTTTTGTTGGCGATGGCCACGGCCTGCAGCTCGGGCGGAGGAAAGGGGGGCTCGTCGGCCGATGGTCAGACTACCCTGCGGATCGCCTGGTGGGGTTCGGATACGCGGCACGAGTACACGCAAAAAGTCATCGATCTGTATATGGAGAAGAACCCGAACGTCAAAGTGGACGTGGAGTACGCTTCGTTCGATGATTACTGGAAGAAGCTGGCCCCTCAAGCGGCGGCCAACCAGCTGCCCGATATCGTTCAAATGGATATTTCCTATATTAGCCAGTACGCCAAAAACGGCCAGTTGGAGGATTTGGCCCCTTATGCCGGCAAGCAGATCAATCTAGGCGATGTCAGCGAGAACGTGATCAGCACGGGGGTGGTTAACGGCAAACAGTACGGTATCCCTTCCGGGGTAAATGTGCTCGGTTTCCATTATGACCCGGCCACTCTGAAAAAGGCGGGGATCGACTCGCTGCCGGAGGAGATGACCTGGGATACCTACGAGAAGACCGCGCTTCAAGCGGCCGCGAACAAGATTTATTTTGACAGCGGTGTAGCCCCCGATATCTTCTTCCATTATTATCTCCGCACCAAGGGACAATCCTTGTATAACGCCGACGGGACGGCTCTCGGGTATGAGGACGACGCTTTGTTCGTGGATTTCTTCGGGCGCATGGCCCGTCTAATCGAGAAGGGAGCCGCTCCGTCGCCGGATCTGACCAACCAGACCAAAGGCATTATTGAAGAATCGGAACTGGTTAAAGGCAAGGGAATCGGGATCTGGCAGTGGTCCAATCAATTCGTCGCCCTGCAGCAGGTGGCGAACCGTCCGCTTGAAATCGCGCCGATGCCGGGACCGGATATGGAGAAAGGGCTGTATATGCAGCCAAGTATGTATTGGGCCGTGACTTCCAATTCCAAGCATAAGGAAGAGGCGGCCAAGTTTATCGATTTTTGGGTGAATGACGTGGAAGCCAACAAGCTGATTAAGGGGGAACGCGGGGTGCCGATTTCCGGCAAAATCAAGGAGGCCATTGCTTCGGAGTTAAGCGAACCGACCCGTCAGGTGTTCGACTTCGTTGCGGCCATGGAGCCGAAGGCTTCGCCGATGAGCCCGCCGCCGCCGGTCGGTTCGCCTGAGGTGATCGCTTCCCTGACGGATATCGTGGAGGAACTCAACTTCGGAAAGATTACGGCGGAGCAGGCGGCCAAAACCTTCCGCGACAGCGCGAACGCCGTCCTGGCCAAAAACAAATAGCGCAGCGGCTCCCGGAAACGGGGGCTTTCCGCAAGGGAGGGATTCGACTTGAGGCGGTATTCTTCTTTGCGAAGCGAGCTGACGGGATATGCTTTCATCAGTCCGTTTATCATCGGCTTCATCGCGTTCACGCTTATTCCGATGTTCGTTTCGCTGTATATGTCATTTACCAGCTACAACTTGTTTACCGCGCCGGAATGGATCGGCCTGGAGAATTTCAAGAAGATGTTTTTCGGCGACCCGAAGTACTGGAACTCGGTCCGCGTCACGCTGCTTTACGTTTTCATCGGCGTCCCGCTCAGGCTGGTATTCGCCTTGTTTGTGGCCATGATTCTGAATACGGGCTCCAGGATGGTAGGCACGTACCGAACGCTCTATTATCTGCCGTCGATCATCGGGGGAAGTGTGGCCGTATCCATCATGTGGCGGAATATTTTCAGCAACGAGGGAGTGATCAACCATGTCCTGACGATCATCGGCATCGGGCCGGTCAGTTGGTTCGGCGATCCCGACGCGGCGCTGGTGATGCTGATCTCCTTGTCGATCTGGCAGTTCGGCTCTTCCATGCTGATTTTTTTGGCGGGGCTAAAAAATATTTCCCCCGAGATGTACGAGGCGGCCAGCGTCGACGGCGCGAACCCGGTGCGCAAGTTTTTCCGCATTACGCTGCCGCTGCTGAGTCCGATTATTCTGTTCAACCTGATTATGCAGACGATAAGCGCCTTTATGACGTTCGTTCCGGCCTACATTATTTCCAAAGGGGAAGGCGGACCGATGGAAGGTACGATGCTGTATTCGCTGTATTTGTTCCGGCAGGCCTTTATGTTCAACAACATGGGCTACGCGTCCGCGATGGCATGGGTAATGTTGTTGATCGTCAGTTTGTTGACGGCGGTTTTGTTCCTGACGTCCCGGTTCTGGGTGTTCTATGAAAATGAGGGAGGGAAGTGACGATGCGAACCTGGAAAGCTGCAAAATGGCCGGTATATCACGTGTTCGTTGCCGCGCTAGCCTTTCTGATGCTGT
Source organism: Paenibacillus sp. alder61 (assembly GCF_020179875.1). NCBI lineage: Bacteria > Bacillati > Bacillota > Bacilli > Caryophanales > Paenibacillaceae > Paenibacillus > Paenibacillus sp. alder61. Next base: position 1,326 of record NZ_JAIUDG010000031.1, on the reverse strand, counting down.
ACCCCGTGCTGTGGATGTTGTTCAGTTCTTTCAAAGAAAGCCGGACGATCTTTGTAACGGCCAACCGGTTGATTCCGGACAGCTGGATTTGGAGCAATTATGCCGCAGGCTGGGCCGGAACGGCGGGATATCCTTTTTGGCATTACATTGGCAACTCCATGGTCATCGTGGTCATCTCGACGATCGGGGCGGTCCTCTCTTCCTCGCTGATCGCCTTCGGCTTCGGCAGGTTGAAATTCCGGGGGCGCGGCCTCTGGTTCGCCCTCATGATGATGACCCTGATGCTGCCGCATGATGTCGTACTGGTGCCGCAGTATATCATTTTCACCAAGCTCGGCTGGCTGAACACGATTTTACCGATCGTGGTCCCTACCTTTTTCGGCATGCCGTTCTTTATATTTCTGATGGTGCAGTTTATCCGGACGATTCCCAAGGAACTGGACGAAGCGGCCACGATCGACGGGTGCGGGAAATTCAGATTGTATCTGCAAATCATTATGCCGCTCATTAAATCTTCTTTGGCGACCGCCGCCATTTTCTCGTTCTACTGGCGTTGGGAGGATTTGCTCGGCCCGGTCTTGTACCTAAATTCGCCGGAGAAATATACCGTTTCGATGGCTTTAAAAATGTTCCTGGACAGCGAGTCCGCCTCCAATTGGGGCGCCATGTTCGCCATGTCCATCGTGAGTCTGGTTCCGGTCGTGATGGTATTCTTTATCTTCCAAAAACAAATTGTGCAAGGGATGAGCACCAGCGGGCTGAAGGGATAAAACGGGGAGTTCCCGCGTCTATATTATAGGGGGTGAATATGCAGCATGGCGCTATATGAACGACCGCTCAGCTTCAAGTTCGATTTCGGCCCGGGCCCCTGTGCGGAAGGATATGTCAAAGTCGATCCGGGGACCCGTTACGACCCCCAACTGGGGTACGGCTTTGAAACGCATGCCCGCGTTTACGGGAAACAAAGGACGGATGTTCCGGGGGGATATCCGGGGGCGGCGGATCCGTTAAAGCAGAGCTTCTGCATTCCGCTCGGCGCCAGCTTTGTCGTGGACGTTCCGGGCGGTACATACCGTGTCAAACTGTTGGCGGGGGATGCTCTGGCCGAAACCGTGACGAACGTCAAGGCGGGGGAAGGAAGGCAGATGCTGCCGCCGGTGCACGCCGCGGCGGGACAGTGGCTGGAGGCCATGTTTTCGGTTAGTGGCTTTAGCCAGTTGAGTACGCGAAGCGTGCGAAACAAAAAACCACCCGCTATGCGGGTGGAGGGATCTAGGGTTTGACCAACAAGACCATTCCCATAAAATTGAGATGTTCAGGCTCAAT
>NZ_JAIUDG010000030.1:0-68645 GCF_020179875.1 Paenibacillus sp. alder61 | reverse complement strand
GATTAACTCCGCTCGACTTGCATGTATTAGGCACGCCGCCAGCGTTCGTCCTGAGCCAGGATCAAACTCTCCAATAAAGTGTTTGACTTGCTCATTTAGAAAAACTGACGAGAATTTTAATTCTCATAAATACTCACTCGTTGTTCAGTTTTCAAAGATCAACTTCGTCATTTCGTCATCGCTTTGTTTCAGCGGCGACTTTTATAATATAACATAGTCAGCTAGGTTTTTGCAAGAGTTTTTCGAAAGTTTTTTTGTTCCAAATCCTACCTTCGAACGATGCTCACTACGTTGTCCCGAAAAAGCGGAACGTTTGATAATTTACCACATCCCCGAAGAAAATGTCAAACCCAAATTTCCCCATCCGTCGAAATCTATAAAACAATACGTCTAGCATATTTGGAGAGCTCTTTGGAAGGGGCGAATCTGGCATACATCCGAAATACCGTCTTATACCGGTTAGCGATAGCCCGTCTAATTTCACGGTCCAGCCGTTGATCGCTTAAATCAAGCAGCATTTCGTCCAGTTCTTTTCGAAGCACGTAATCAAGTTCCTTGCATTCCTTTTCATTAAACAGCATTCCCAGCATGGCATAACAGCTCCTCTTCATCGATAGTTGCGATTTTTACAAGGACTAAGTTAGGACGTATGGCGGCAGCGAATGACCTTACATTTCCTGGGTATTTATTGTTTAACCTCTTCCCCGCCCGTATAAACCCGTTCTTTTGAACCGCTTTACTGTTATGCTCACTTTCCGGGAAAATTATGACACTTCACCTCATAAGGTGATAAGTTATCGTGCTTTCTATGACTGCCGCTATCAGAAGGAATACCACAATCCAAAAAGCTCCCCTACCCGCCGAAGCAAAAAAATCCTTCCAATTCACGGTCCGGTCCGACCGATCTCTGGCTCCCAATTCACCTAATCCCTTGAGCACAACATAACCGAACTGCATGCCGAACCCCGCCGCTACCAAAATCGCGGGAATCTCTATAATGCCATGCGGCAGTAAACCCAACACGACAAGCTCAAACAGGTCCGCTCCTTGTGCGGCGGCAAGCGACACTACCAGACCCAGGACCATACCGTTCATCAGCAGAAAGATAGCCGGCATGATTCCCAACAAAGCTCCGAGAACAATCACAGCTACGCTTTTTATCGCATTATTCAAGAAGATAAACTTAAAAAAGCTCAGCTCCGGCATTGCGGACTGCGACAGCTCGCGGCTGTATTCCTGAAGCTTCGCGATATCCGGGGCCACCAATCCGGCAATGGTTTCAGAACCCGCCGTCCCCAGCAGGATACCGACTGCGAACAGAGCCAGCGACAAGTACATCGCTTTTTTATAGCGCCTAAGGTCCAGAAAAAATAATCGAGGTGAAAGCATATGCATAAGCCTCCTAATCAAAGTCATAAAGCAAAAAGGTACGAGCATACATTAGACAAGCGGAGTAAATTTATTCTGATGACGAGAGGGGCATCATCCAATGAACAATTTCTTCTATGTCCTGAACGGGAAGAAGATCAAAAGGTTCTTTTTTCTCTTCGCGGCAGCCCTGTTTACGGCAGGTGTAATCTACGTGGAACAGAGCCATATTACCGTCTTCTCCGAAGAAAGCAGCCCGACGGCCATTTACAGCGTATCCACCGACCGCAAGGTCATCGCGTTGACTTTCGATATCAGCTGGGGCGATAAACGCGCAGAACCGATCCTTAAAGTCCTTAAGGACAAAAATGTTCAGAAGGCGACCTTCTTCCTCTCCTCCCCATGGAGCAATAGCCACCCGGATATCGTCAAAGCCATCCAAAAACAAGGATACGAAATCGGGAGCCATGGCCACAAACACACCAATTACAGCGAACTGAGCGATGAGGAAATCACCAAGCAGCTAAGATCGGCCCATACTATTTTAACCGATGTAACAGGTAAAGCACCAAATTTGCTCCGGCTGCCGAACGGCGATTTTGACAAACGCGTGCTGAAAGTTGCCCATGACCTTGGCTACCAAGTCATCCAATGGGATACGGATTCCCAGGACTGGATGAACAAAGGAAGCGATACGATTGTAAAAAGAGTCGTCAGCAAATCGCACCCCGGCGATATCGTCCTGTTCCATGCCAGCGATTCCGCCAAGCAGACGCACGAAGCGCTGCCGATCATTATCGACGAGCTCCGCAAAAAAGGCTACGAATTCGTTACGGTCTCCGACTTGCTCCAGGAAGCCGGGCTGAAGGGAAACCAGGTGAGGGATCAAGCCTGGATATGGCAGCAGGTGGATACGGCGGCGGGAATGTAAAAAAGGAAAAAGAAGCCCGGTTCGGATCATCCGGACTTCTTTTTTTGTTTATGCGTTCTTAGGCTGCAATATGCGGTGCAAAATCAGAATTTGGTATGCGTTGCAAGCGATCAGCGGTGCCGCTATCCATGCCGTCGCCTGATCCACTCCGATTTTGAGCACACCGACCGTTTCCACGATCGTAACCGCAATCATAAAGAATAAAGTCGGTACCCAGGCCGTAGCATTCGTCATCCTCGCTTTTAAAAAAGCAACCCCAACAGCTATAACGAGCAATATCAGGCCAAGAACCATATCCGACGCCCCTCTGCTCTCCCCGCCCACAAACGCGCGGAAAAACATCAACTCCAGGAGCGCAAGCGCGGTAAGTACAATTTGAACGTACAGCCAGGTTCTGCGGGAAAAAACACCGTTTCCCATGTAGTTTACCATCATATACGCAAAAAAGCCCATTTGGGAATAAACACTGACCATGATGCCAACGCCGAGCAGGATGCCGACATTCACAAGAAAATCCGCCGTTCCTTTAAGTTCGACCGTGCTTGTCCATTGCAGCAGCAGACCTACAATCAAAGAACCTGCGGCACCGACGACCAGGGTCGTCCAAAACAAATAAAGCCATCTTTTTAAGTTCAACCGCGACACCCCCACTAACGAAATATTTTACCAACGATCCCGGTAAAAAACCATGGTTTTCGGTTGGATAATTCCTTTTTTCAGACCGCATACTAATGACCAGCGACAAGCATAAGGAGGAAGGAACCATGAAGTGGCAGGGTTATCGATGGTTTGTGTGCATCTTATGTTTATTCACTCTTCCGCTGGCGGCCTGCGGTTCTGAACAGAGCTCCTCCTCATCGCAAGGCGGAGTCAGCTATAAAGACACCAAATCCATGGTCATTGATATCCTGAAAACCGAAGACGGCAAAAAGGCCATCTACGAAGCCTTAAGCGGCCAAAGCAGTTCCGGAGGCGGCGGTTCCGAATCGGGGGGCGGTGAGTCCGGTGGCGGTAGTGGCGGTGAATCCGGTGGCGACGAAAGCGGAGGCGGATCCGGTGGCGGATCCGGAGGAGGTTCAGGGAGCGGCGGGTCCGGTGGAGGGGGCACGATGGGGATCAAGATGATTCTTCCGGGACAATCCTCCGACCAAATCCGTATGGCGGTCAAAGAGACGATCACCTCGCCTGAATATAAAAAGGAATTCGAGAAAATTATGACGGACCCGAAGTTTGCCGGTGATTTTGCCAAGGCGATCAATACGCAGAGCAAGCAAATGCATATGGAGCTGATTAAAGATCCGACGTATCAAAAATCCGTCAGCGAAATTATGAAATCGCCGGAAGTTATGAAGATGTTTCTGGATTTGACGAAGACTTCGGATTTCCGTAAACAGTCCATGACTGTAATGCAAGAAGCCATGCAAAGTCCTTTATTCAAAATGGAAGTCATGGACTTACTGAAAACCGTCGTTCAAGAGCAGCTTCAGCCGAAGGTGGAAAAGGCCCCTAAGTCTGGTGAAGAAGGCGGGCAAGGCGGCGGCACCCAACAAGGTGGGGGCGGCGGTGGCCAAGGCGGTGGCGGCCAAGGGGGCGGCGGAGCCTAGTCATCATCCGAAGCTGAATGTACAAAAAAGACTGACCCCGGGTCAGTCTTTTGTACATTTCGCAATGATTTGCGAAGCCACCTCGCCGTAAATCTGTCCGGCAGGCGTGTCCGCTTTGTACACGGAAGGGGAGAAATCGGGCTCGGCCGGGTGGTTGTCCGGCGCGCTGACCGGAATTTGCGCCAATAGCTCGGTGTGCAGCGTTTCCGCAAGGCGCGCGCCCCCGCCCCGTCCGAAAATATAATCCTTCTGCCCGCATGCCGAACATTCGTAGTACGCCATATTTTCGATGACCCCCAATACCTCATGCTCGGTTTTAAGCGCCATCGCTCCAGCTCTGGCCGCGACGAAGGCCGCTGTGGCATGCGGGGTGGTCACGATGATCTCCCGGCTTTGCGGAATCATCTGGTGCACATCCAGTGCGATATCGCCGGTTCCCGGCGGCAGATCAAGCAGCATGTAATCCAGTTCGCCCCAATTTACGTCGTTAAAGAACTGCCGAAGCATTTTCCCCAGCATGGGACCGCGCCAAATAACCGGGTTGTTATCCTGGATAAAAAAGCCCATGGACATCACTTTGACGCCGAACCGTTCTACCGGAATGATCGCCCCTTCTTGCACGGTGGGGGCCGTCTCGATTCCCATCATATCCGGCACGCTGAAACCGTAAATGTCCGCGTCGATCAGACCGACCCGCTTCCCTTGTCTGGCCAATGCCGCCGCCAGATTGACGGTAACGGTCGATTTCCCGACCCCGCCTTTTCCGCTGGCAATGGCTATGAAATGCACGCCCGACTCGGGATCCAGAATCGGCAGATGCTCCAATCCGGCGCCATGACCCTTTACTGGCCCCGGTCCTTCCGCCGCTTGAGCGGATGCGGATCCCTTCGAAGATGGGCCGGTCTCGGCCGGCTCCGCTCCCGCGTTCATTCTCTCCTGCTCCGACGCTTCGCGAAAGCGGAGATGCACATGAGAGATGCCGGCTTCGGCCAAACGAAACCGGATTTCTTTTTCGATTGACTGCTGTGATGCCTCGTCTTTACCCAGGCAAACGACGGTGAGGGAGACTTTATCTTCCTTGATCATCATATCCCGAATCCACTGCAAGTCGACAAGACTCCGACGTAACGCGGGTTCTGCGACAGGCCGCAGCACCGCTTCCAGCTGCTCCTTCGTTATCAATGACAGCACCTCGACTTTATATGATATAAGTAACTACGTCTATTATGACATTTATTATATCATTACTTGTCGCTGTCCGCTGATTTTCCCGCCCCTTCCCCGGAGGCATACCTCAAAAGGCCCTGGTAAATGGAAGCCGCCACTTTGCGCTGGTAGCCCTCATCCCCCAATAACCGGGATTCTTCCGGATGGGAGAGAAAGCCTACTTCTACGAGCGCCGCGGGGATCTTCAAAGCCTGAAGGACATATACCGGCTTGTCGGAAACTTTTGCGACCCGGTCCGTATTCTCCAGATTCCGCCGTAATTCCTGTTGGATCAAATCCGCCAAGGCGGCGCTATTGCCGTTGTTCGAAAAGTAAAACGTCTGCGCCCCGCGCCAACGTTCGGAAGGCACACTGTTCATGTGAATGCTTATAAATAAGTCGGCTTCTTGCTCCTCGATAAACCGGACGCGCTGCTTCAAATCCTCTGTTTTCCGCTTGCTGTACCCTCTTGTCTCGGCTCCGGCCAAGTCTTTGTCGACTTCCCGGGTCATCACAACGATGGCACCGGCCTGCTGCAAATAGTCGCGCAAATACAACGCCACCGCGAGGTTGATATTCTTCTCGATCAGTCCTTGCTTGCTGACCGCCCCCCCATCCTGACCTCCATGTCCGGCGTCCAGTACAATCTTCCGGCCCGCGAGCGGGAGACTCCAGTAATTCCATACTTTTGCCGCAGGCCTTTCATATATCGCCAACCCCGCCAGTACGGCCAACAGGCAAAGTCCGATCACCGCCTTCTTGATGTGACCGAGGGGAATCCACACCGTCACTTTATCTTGGGAGTCCATAAAAAAATCCACCTCCGTCCATAATGACATTAATCATCATATGGGACGAGGTGGACAAATATGCCGAAAGCCATGCAAGGCTTTTAAATTAAGCTGTACTATATAATGACCTGGTGACTCATGCCTTCAATCAGAACCTTGGCTACCTCCGGACGGGTAAACTCAGGCGGCGGACAAATCCCGTCGCGCAGCAAGCCCCTTACTTTCGTCCCGGAGAGAGTCATATGATCCTCTTTCGGGTGTGGACATGTTTTGCTCGACGCCATGTTTCCGCATTTCGTACAGAAGAAGCTGTGCTCGAAAAACAGCGGCGAGATGCCCAATTCCTCTGCGGTAAAATTGGAGAAGATCTCCTGGGCCTCATAAGTCCCGTAGTAGTCCCCTACCCCGGCATGGTCGCGGCCGACGATGAAATGGGTACATCCGTAATTTTTCCGCACCATGGCATGGAATATGGCCTCTCTTGGTCCCGCATAACGCATCGCCGCGGGGAATACCCCCAGGAAGGTGCGATCCTGCGGATAGTAGTTCTCCAACAACACCAGATAACTCTTCATCCGCACATCGGCCGGAACGTCATCCGACTTTGTCTCCCCGACAAGCGGATTGAGGAAGAGCCCGTCTACAATCTCCAGCGCGCTCTTCTGAATATACTCGTGAGCCCGATGCACCGGATTGCGGGTCTGAAAGCCGACAACCCGTTTCCACCCCTTCTCCGCAAAGATGCGCCGGGTTTCTTCAGGGTCGAAATAGAACTCGCCGAACCGTTCGGGCTGCGGGCGGTTCAATACCGTCACCTCTCCGCCTACATAAATCGGGGAGCGTTCAAACAGTTTTTTTACACCGGGGTGTTCCGGATCGTCCGTTTTAAACACATTCACCGCTTCTTCACGCTGATCCACTTTATAGATGCTGCCTACTTTTAAAAGACCGTAGATAACGCCATCATGTTGGCCGGTAAGAGCCACGGTCTCCCCTATGGAGATTTGAGCCGCATCCTCCTCGCTGACCGAGAGCGTGATCGGAATGCTCCATACCGTTCCATTCGCCAGCCGCATATTTTTAACAACGGAGCGGTAGTCCTCTTCGTTCAAAAAGCCGGTCAGTGGAGAAAAAGCTCCAACACCAATCAGATCCAGGTCGGAAATACTCCATTTGTTGATGGATATGGTCTGCAGTTTCTCCGCCTCTTGCAACAGGCGCTCCCGTTCTTCCCCGGCAGCCAGCCTATTGATCAAACTGCCGCCATGCGGTAAAATTGCCGTCATCTCATTTCTCCCCTTATCCCAGCTTGTGCTGAATTATTTATGCAGTCCGCACTCCGTCTTTTCCGAACCCGCCCAACGTCCTGCCCGCGGATCCTCGCCCGGCATCACCTGACGGGTGCAATGTTCGCATCCGATACTCGGATAGTTCCGGTCATGCAGCGGGTTGTATAGCACATCATTTTCCCGTATATAATTCCATACATCTTCACTGGTCCAACTGGCCAGCGGATTAAATTTGACGAGGCCGAATTTGACGTCGTATTCGATCTTTTTGGCGTTGGCGCGCGTAGGGGCCTGATCCCGGCGGATCCCGGTGATCCAGGCATCATATTGCGAAAGTATTCTGGTCAGCGGCTCTACCTTACGGATATTGCAGCAAGCGTTCGGATCGGATTTCCACAGCTCGTCGCCATACCGCTCCGCCTGTTCCTCCGGTGTTATTTCGGGCGAAACCCGAACAAAATCCAAATTGTAGCGCTCGGCCATCGCATCGCGAGTTTCATACGTCTCTTTAAAATGGAAGTCCGTATCCAAATAAAACACATCCGTGGACGGACTGATCTTCTGTAACATATCGACAATCACGACATCCTCCGCTCCGAAACTACAGGCAAAAGTAATGTTCGGAAACGTTTCAACCGCCCAAGCAATCACTTCCTGGGGAGTTGCCGATTCGAGCTCCTCCGCCTTCGTAGTGATCAGTGCTTCTTTTTCAAGCAAATTCATCTTTACTCGCCCCTCCATTTATAAAAAGCATAATAGTAAAAGACGTTCGTCATATGAATTAGACCTAATACCTACTAAACAGATTTGAATTATAATTTTTAGTATAGGGGTTTCTCCCGAGAAGTCAACCCGTAATAATATGACCTGATCTGTTTTTATATTGGCATAATATTATCTAGACGTTTGTCTCGTGATATCTAATAACGCCTTTACTCTATAATCCATATGTGTTCTTATGCGGGCCATGCTCCCGAAAAAAAACCTCCAGGACAGTTACCAAATCTTTTGAGATGGTTACATTCTCCTGAAGGTGTCTCACTTGCCTCACGTTTTGGGAGCAGGCCCCAGACAGTGTGTTTTGTATCTAAAGCCGAATTACATTTTTGCTGGCTGGGGAAAAGGGTGGTGGGCCAAAGGATTTTTACTCATAGCTATAAGCTTTCCTGACCCCCGGTCGAATTTGTGTCTCATCAGACATCGTGGTAGGAGAAAACGAGGATTCGTTAAATCATATTTAGCTTACGAAAATCAAAGTGCCTACCGTCCTTCCAACCCATCCAACTCTAAAAAGATGCAAATCTGCAGGTATTTAGGCCGATTCCTGAGCGGATGCGAAAAAAAATGTAAATCTACAGGTATTTCTAGTGATTTTAGAGAAACAAGCCGATTTCGTCAAAAATTCCTGCAGAATCGCAGGAATTTTATGTGATCAAGGTTGTCTGATGGGTAATAGTGTTTTCTTAGACAAAAAAGCCTCCGGCCCAATATAGGCCGAAGGCTTTCGTTGCAATATTAACGTTTCGAGAATTGTGGCGCGCGACGAGCGGCTTTGAGACCGTATTTCTTACGTTCTTTCATCCGTGGGTCACGAGTCAGGAATCCTGCTTTCTTCAACGAACCACGGAACTCTGGGTCTGCTTTCAGCAGAGCGCGAGCGATCCCGTGACGGATGGCGCCGGCTTGACCGGAGATGCCGCCACCGTGAGCGATGACGATAACGTCATAGCTGCCGAGCGTTTCCGTCAAACTCAAAGGTTGTTTAACGATCAGTTTGAGGGTTTCCAAACCGAAATATTCATTGATATCGCGTTTATTGATGACAATGCGTCCTTCACCCGGTACAAGGCGAACACGAGCTACCGAATGTTTACGACGACCTGTCCCATAGTATTGTACTTGTGCCATGAAACTGTCCTCCCTTTTAATTATCCGCGAAGTTCGTAAACTTCAGGTTTTTGTGCTGCATGTGGATGCTCCGTGCCGGCATAGACTTTCAGTCTCAGCTTCATTTTCTCGCCTTGGCGAGTTTTAGGCAGCATGCCATGTACAGCCGACTCAATTACACGTTCAGGCTTCGAGTTCAAAAGATCCTTGGCAACTGTCACTTTCAAACCGCCTGGATGCAGGGAGTGACGATAGTACTTCTTGTTCTCCATTTTCTTACCGGTCAGAGCAATCTTCTCGGCATTGATGACTACGACGAAGTCGCCGCCGTCAACATGTGGAGTGAATTGTGGTTTGTGCTTGCCGCGGATCAGTGCAGCTACTTCGCTTGCCAAACGGCCCAACGTTTTGCCTTCGGCATCAACAATGTGCCAGTTGCGCTCTACTTCGCTTGGCTTCGCCATATAGGTGGTACGCATTTAAAAGATCCTCCTTCATTATCGTTCGAAATGGTTCGTCAATGCATAAAACGATCTGGCTCTTCGGGTACCAAGACCGCTTTCTGCCATTTATGTTTCATCGTCGTTATATACATGTTTGTTCATTCTTATGTTACTGCTATGCGGTTTTCCTAACTGGGGGCTGTGGGATAGCCGTTAAGAAAACACAACTTTTATTTTACAGGATGAGGCCTGGTTGCGCAAGTCTTTTTCTTGCAAAAAACACTCCATTTTAATCGAACAGATCTCCGAACACGTCCAGGACCGATTTCTTCTTCTTGTGCTTATAATGCCCTTGCGGATACCCCTGGTGATAGCCTGGTTGCGGCGATCTAGGATCGGGCTTCGAGGAAGGCCGGTGATCGTAGTTCGGATCCGCATACCGGGTCTCCTTCTCCCTCCGCTCATAGGAAGGTTCCCGGTCATGACGCTCATACCATTCGTTAAAAGCGGGGCGGATTTGCCGCACCTCATTCATCAGCTTCTCCAATTCGCCGCGATCCAGCCACACGCCTTTGCAATCGGGACATACATCGATCAGAACTCCGTCTTTTTCTACTTCTCTCATACGCACGTCATGACATACAGGACACTTCATTGGGTAAAAGCCCTCCTAAGGTTCTATAATTTTATTTGCTATATAAATTGAACTATTGATTTGCATGTGGGGCAACCGTGTGAAATGTTCTTCCGATCGCTGTTGCTCCCAAATTTCTAATTAAATATTTATAAAGGTTGAAATCCGATCACAAAGGCGAGCTGTAGCTTATGCTTCCGATGCCAGCTTTCTTTCAGAAAGCTTGTAGCTTCTCCAGAATCATTTTACACTCTTGCCTATTGCTAATTCTTTAGTTCAACTTATATAGATGCTGTAGCATTCCGCTTTCGTATTGTTACGTATGAGAAGTTTAGGAGTTTCGTTAAAATTTAAGATTTCGCCGCAGAATCGGGAGCCTCCGCCAAGTCCTCATACTCTACACTCCAGAGCATGAGCCCTTTACTCTCCGCCGTCGGCCCCGCCGCGGCCCGATCCCTTGCCTCCAGAATGCTCTTCATCTCCTCCGGCTTCCGCTTCCCTTCCCCTACCTGAAGCAAAGTTCCTACGATGATTCGCACCATATGCTGCAAAAAACCGTTACCCGTCAGGTAGATATGAAGTATCCCCTGCTCATGGGTGCCGGCACCATCAAGGCCGTGGTCCACCTCGATCCGGGCTTCATAGATCGTTCTCACATGGCTCTGCTTGGTCGAGTGCCTGGAAGCGAATGAGGTAAAGTCATGCGTCCCCACCAGGTATTTCAACCCTTCCCGCATGGCCACCACATCCAAAGGCCCCGGATGATGAAGCTGGTATTGGCGGTTGAACACATCGAACACCCGGTTGCCGTTGATGCTGTACCGGTATGTTTTTCGTTTTGCGGACCGCCGGGAGTGAAACGACAGAGGCACCTCCACCGCCGACGTAATGCGGATATCGGAGGGGAGTCGTCCGTTCAGGGCATGGCGCCAGCGCTCCACCGGAATTTGCGAAGCCGTCGTAAAATGAAAGGTTTGGGCCCGGGCATGTACGCCTGCATCCGTTCTGCCGGAGCCGTGGATCTTCACGTCTTCCCCCGTCAAATGGCGAATGGCTTCCTCCAGATGATCCTGCACGGTATTTCCGCCAGGCTGGGTCTGAAAGCCAAAATAGTGGGTACCGTCATAACTTAGCGTCATCAGCAGATTGCGCATGCGGCAACCCCCTTCTTTGGAATACCTCACGGGCATAGAAAAACTCTCCGCAGCCAAGCCATATACGGCGAGTCTCAGAGAGTTTAACTGTGGTTGGGGATATCCCCGAATTACGCCCGGTCTACCAGTTCCAGATAAACCATAGGGGCGGAGTCGCCGCGGCGTGGTCCCAGTTTCAGGATACGGGTGTATCCGCCTGGACGCTCGGAATAGCGCGTAGCCAGCTCCGAGAACAGTTTTTGGATTGCGTCTTGCTCGCCGTCGATCGATTCGCGACGAACATAAGCAGCCACTTGACGACGGGCATGCAGATCACCGCGTTTTGCTTTAGTGATCAGCTTCTCGGCGATCGAACGAACTTCTTTCGCTTTGGCCTCAGTCGTTTGGATGCGCTCGTATAAGAACAGGTCGGTTACCAGGTCACGGAACAAAGCTTTACGCGCACTGGAATCGCGGCCCAACTTTTGGTATGCCATGAGTTTTCCCTCCTTCGCTAGAACGATTAAGCAGTCTATTCTTCCGTACGTAGACCCAAACCAAGTTCCTCAAGTTTCTCTTGAACTTCCTCCAAAGATTTACGCCCGAGATTCCGGACCTTCATCATATCTTCTTCGGTCTTGGTTGTGAGCTCTTGTACCGTATTGATACCGGCACGTTTGAGGCAGTTATAGGAGCGGACGGAAAGATCGAGCTCTTCAATCGTCATTTCAAGCACTTTCTCTTTCTTGTCTTCTTCCTTCTCGACCATGATTTCGGCGTCCTTCGCTTCATCCGTGAGTCCCACGAAGAGGAAGAGATGCTCGGTCAGAATCTTCGCACCGAGGCTTACCGCTTCTTCAGGTCTAATGCTGCCATCGGTCCATACTTCAAGCGTAAGCTTGTCGTAATTGGTCACTTGGCCAACACGTGTATTCTCTACAACGTAATTGACGCGAGCAATCGGGGTATAGATCGAATCGACGGGAATGACACCAATCGGTTGATCATCTCGTTTGTTCCGATCTGCCTGAACATAACCACGACCACGGCCGGCATAGATGCGCATGTGAAGTCTCGAACCCGGTTCCAGCGTTGCGATATGCAGATCCGGATTCAATATTTCGACATCGCTGTCCGCACGGATATCTCCTGCTGTGATGACCCCTTCGCCTTCAGCATCGATTTCGAGAATCTTCTCTTCATCGGAGTGAATTTTCAGCGAGAGAGCCTTCAGGTTCAGAATGATTTCCGTGACGTCCTCCATAACCCCCGGAATCGTCGCGAATTCATGCAGAACACCATCGATTTGGACCGAGGTTACCGCAGCACCCGGCAGAGAAGAGAGCAAAATCCGGCGAAGCGAGTTGCCCAGTGTGGTGCCATATCCACGCTCAAGTGGTTCTACTACAAATTTCCCATAGGTGCCTTCATCGTTAACTTCTACGGTCTCGATTTTCGGCTTTTCGATTTCTATCACGAAATTACCCCTCCTTCAAAACGTCGTTCCTTGAAAAACCGTCATGTTTACTGAAGTCTATCATGTAGTATGCCTAAACAACCATTGTTACCAAACGATGATGTTGTTATACCACACAAAAGGAAACTTCATTATACACGACGACGTTTCGGAGGACGGCATCCGTTATGAGGAATTGGAGTCACGTCTTTAATCATGTTTACTTCCAGGCCTGCAGCTTGCAAGGAGCGGATAGCGGCTTCACGACCGGCTCCAGGACCTTTAACCATAACTTCGACGCTCTTCATGCCATGTTCCATAGCCGCTTTCGCAGCGGATTCCGCAGCCATTTGAGCGGCGAACGGAGTGGATTTACGGGAACCTTTGAAACCAAGACCGCCGGAGCTGGCCCAGGAAATTGCGTTACCGTGCGGATCCGTAATTGTAACGATCGTGTTGTTGAAGGTGGAGCGGATATGTGCCACACCAGATTCAATGTTCTTACGGTCACGACGTTTCGTACGTACGACTTTTTTTGGTTTAGCCATTGTCTGTTATCCCCCCTTCTTATTTCTTCTTGTTCGCTACAGTACGACGAGGACCCTTACGAGTACGGGCATTCGTCTTAGTACGTTGTCCGCGAACCGGCAATCCGCGACGATGACGCACACCACGGTAGCAGCCGATTTCAATCAAACGTTTAATATTCAAGGAAATTTCACGACGCAGGTCACCTTCCACCTTGACCGTCTTGTCGATCGTTTCGCGTAGTTTGCTAACCTCATCTTCCGTCAAATCACGAACACGAGTGTCCGGATTGATGCCTGTTTCAGCCAGGATTTTCTGAGAAGTCGTTTTACCGATTCCGAAAATGTAAGTTAAGGCGATCTCAACGCGTTTATCACGTGGCAAATCCACACCAGCTATACGTGCCATTTTACGCTACACCCCCTTCTTTAACCTTGTTTTTGTTTGTGCTTCGGATTTTCGCAAATCACCATGACATTGCCTTTGCGACGAATGACTTTGCATTTTTCGCAAATGGGCTTTACAGAAGGTCTTACCTTCATGTTGATTACCTCCTAAAAGTTTTACGAATGTAAAACTGACTTCGAGAGCATTTGCTAAGTTTTGCGAAGCAAAACTCTCTTCGTAAGGATAAACTAAGTTTTACGGATGTAAAACTGACTTCGAGAGCATATGCCCAGCTTTGCGAAGCAAAACTCTCTTGCAAGGATGAACTATGAACTAAGTTTTACAGATGTAAAACGAATTTCTCAACTCATCGATTACTCAACCTGAATATCATAACACATATTTGTTCCAATTGGTATTGGAATCTATTTACGATACGTAATACGACCTTTAGTAAGGTCATAAGGGGACAATTGTACTACCACTTTGTCTCCCGTCAGAATCCGGATAAAGTGCATGCGCAGCTTCCCGGAAACGTGAGCGAGAATTTGATGTCCGTTCTCCAGCTCTACTCGAAAAGTAGCGTTCGGCAACGGTTCGATCACCGTACCTTCGACTTCAATGACATCTTCTTTGGCCACTGTCATTCTCCTTTCTCTTCAGCATTCGGTTTGGCGGATTCCATATAAACGTTCACGGCATGCCGCAATTTCCCGTTGGTGACCCGTCCGCTTTCCTGCAAACTATGAATGACCTCGCTGCTGATCATCGATTGAAGTTCAAGATGCTGTACATTTTTCCGCTTAGGCTGGTCAAACTTTCGTTTGTCCCCATCCGCGATCAGGACGAATCTCTCATCCACGATCCCGACGATGACATAAGCGGATCCGGCGTCTCTTCCCTTCAACGTTTTCACGATTTGCCCGATTTGAGGTTCCGGAAGCTGTTTCACTGCCATCACCTACGCATCCAGTTTTGTGAAAATTTCCAGACCATCCGAGGTTACCGCAACGGTATGCTCAAAATGAGCACACAATGAACCGTCCACTGTAACGACCGTCCAATCATCTTCCAGCGTTCTAACGTACCGCTTGCCGGCGTTGACCATCGGCTCGATGGCCAGGACCATGCCAGGCTTCAGCCGCGGCCCGCGGTCCGGGGTGCCGTAGTTAGGAATTTGCGGTTCTTCGTGCAGCTCGGAGCCGATGCCGTGACCGACATACTCCCGAACTACCGAGAAACCGGCATTTTCAATATGCTGCTGGATCGCATGCGAAATGGTATACAAGCGTACATCCGGTTTGACGAGCGCAAGACCGGCATACAGCGATCCTTCGGTGACTTCCAGAAGCCGCTGGGCTTCCTCCGAAATCGTACCGACCGGATAGGTCCAAGCCGAATCTCCGTGATATCCCCGGTACTCAGCGCCGATGTCAAGTGTGATGATGTCGCCCTCATTCAATTTGCGTTTGCCGGGAAATCCATGTACCAATTCTTCGTTGACCGAAGCGCAAATGCTGTAAGGAAAACCGTTATAACCTTTAAAAGACGGCACAGCGCCTTGACTGCGAATGAACTTGTCGGCGATTTGATCGAGTTCTCCGGTCGTAATCCCAGGCTCGATCGATTGCGCCATGAGCCTGTGCGTTTCCGCTACGATCCGCCCTGCTTCTCTCATAAAGCCCAGTTCCGTTTCGGATTTACAAATGATCATTACACCTAACCTCGCAGTATAGATACGATTTCTTTCGAAACCGTTCCAATTTCCTGTTCACCATCTACTTGACGCAGCAGGCCCTTATCTTCATAGAACGTGAGGAGAGGTGCCGTTTTGTTGATATATTCGTCGAGTCGAGTTCCCACGCTCTCTTCGTTATCGTCGGAACGCTGGTACAGCTCGCCGCCGCACTTATCACAAACACCTTCCTGAACAGGAGGATTAAAGATCACATGATAAGTGGATCCGCAAGATTTGCAAATGCGACGTCCCGTAAGACGCGCCAGCAGTTTGTTACGGTCCACCTTCAGGTTGATGACATGATCCAGTTTTCTACCTAATCCGCCGAGCAGTTCTTCCAGCGCTTCCGCTTGCGAAAGGGTTCTTGGAAATCCGTCCAATAAGAAACCTTTTTCGCAATCGGACTGCTGAAGACGCTCGCGAACGATACCGACCGTAACATCATCAGGCACCAGAAGCCCTTGATCCATGTATTCCTTCGCCTTGATCCCTACAGGCGTTTGCTGTTTGATCGCAAGGCGGAACGCATCACCGGTGGAGATGTGTGGAATGCCGAATTCATTGACGATGACCTCTGCTTGTGTTCCTTTTCCTGCTCCAGGAGGTCCCATGAATAGAATGTTCATGTCTATCACTCCCTCCAAGACTCACTGAACTGCAAAAACAGAACAATAGGCGCCAGGTGAGTTCTACTTGCGAGCTCGTCCCTGGAACCTATCGCTTACTTATTGATAAAACCTTTATAGTGGCGTTTGATCAATTGGCTTTCGATCGTCTTCATCGTATCCAGCGCAACACCGATCACGATGAGGATCGAGGTGCCGCCGATTTGAACGGTACGCGGCAAATTAGCCAAAGCGCCAAGGCCTACCGGAAGAATCGAGATAGCCGCAAGGAAGATCGCTCCCGTCATCGTCAAACGGGTGAGCACCCGAGTGAGATACGTGGCGGTTGTTTTCCCCGGGCGAATCCCCGGAATGTATCCCCCGTTTTTCTTCATGTTATCCGCCATCTGCTGCGGGTTCATCTGTACGAATGTATAGAAGAACGTAAAGCCGATGATCATAATCACATAAAGCACCATACCGAGTGGACGGTCGTGGGACAAGTTACTGCTGATCCAGCGAGCCCAAGGCTGCGTCGCCCAGAAGCTGGCGATCACGACCGGGAACTGGAGGAGCGATACCGCAAAGATAACCGGAATCACGCCCGCTGCGTTAATCTTCAGCGGAATGTGAGTGTTCTGGCCACCGTACATTTTGTTACCTACCACCCGTTTGGCATATTGAACCGGAATTTTCCGGATCGCCTGCTGGATGTAGATAACCCCAATTACGATCAACACGAAAACGAGCACGATCGCAATCGACTTCACCACGTTCATGAAGGTTTGGCCTTCCACGATAAACTCCGACTGGGCAATCGATTGAATATGACCCGGAATCCCTGCAACGATCCCCGCAAAGATAATGAGCGAGATCCCGTTGCCGATCCCCTTCTCGGTGATTTGCTCACCAAGCCACATCAAGAACGACGTACCGGCCGTCAACACGATAGCAATGACCAGATAATCGGCGAAAGTGGCGTTAGGCACCATTTCGACATTATACATCCGGTTGAAGCCGATCGATGTCGCGAAGGCTTGAATGATCGCCAGGATGACCGTACCGTAACGGGTAACCTGGGCCATTTTCTTCTTGCCGTGTTCCCCTTGTTTCGCCCATTCCGCAAACTTCGGAATAACGTCCATGGAGAGCAGCTGAACGATAATGGACGCCGTGATGTACGGCATAATCCCGAGCGCAAAAATCGAGAAGTTATGAAGAGCGCCGCCCGAGAAAGTGTTCAAGAGCCCGAACAATTCGCTCCCTGCACCGTTCATGTTTTCAAAAACCGAAGCGTTAACGCCCGGAACCGGAACGAAAGATCCGATCCGGAAAATAATGAAAACGAACAAGGTGAAGAGAATTCGGTTGCGCAGGTCCTGAACGTGCCAAATGTTCTTCATGGTTTTAAACATTAGATCACCTCGGTTTTACCGCCGGCAGCCTCGATTTTCTCTACCGCAGATTGAGAGAACTTATTCGCTTTAACTGTCAGTTTGACAGTAACTTCACCGTTACCCAGAACCTTGATTCCGCTTTTCGCGTTCTTCACGATTCCTTGTTCAAACAACAGTTCAGGAGTTACTTCCGTACCCGCTGCAAAGCTGTTCAGTTCCTCGATGTTCACGATCGCGTACTCTTTCCGCGTAGGATTTGTAAATCCGCGTTTTGGCAAGCGACGATACAACGGGTTTTGACCGCCTTCGAAGCCCGGACGCACACCACCGCCGGAACGAGCGTTTTGACCTTTGTGACCACGCGTAGATGTTTTACCCATACCGCTACCAGTACCGCGGCCCACACGCTTACGCTCTTGGCGGGATCCTGGAGCTGGGGAGAGCTCATGTAACTTCATCGTTCGTTGCACCTCCTTATATATTGTTGGCATTTGAGCATCTCGATAATCCGATAGACGGATTATCTTGATCGACTCAAAGCGACGTTTCGCAGCTTGTGCTTGGAATTATTCCGCGATTTCTTGAACCGAAACCAGGTGGCTTACTTGATTCACCATGCCACGGATGGCCGGATTGTCGTTGTGAACCACGGATTGGTTAATTTTGCGAAGTCCCAAAGTTTTCACGGTAGTACGTTGGTTCTCCGGACGACCGATCAAACTACGCACGAGGGTAATTTGCAGTTTAGCCATGAGATTCCCTCCTTAACCGAGAAGTTCTTCGACGGATTTACCGCGTAATTTCGCAACATCCTCAGCGCGTTTCAGACGGGACAAGCCCTCCAGAGTCGCGTTGACCATGTTGATGGAATTCGAAGAACCTAAAGATTTTGTCAAAATGTCGCCAACGCCTGCCAGTTCGAGTACCGCACGAACAGGACCGCCAGCGATAACCCCGGTACCTTCGGATGCCGGTTTCAGAAGCACACGGCCAGCACCGAAATGACCAACTACTTGGTGAGGGATCGACGTTCCTACGAGTGGAACATGCACAAGATTTTTCTTAGCATCTTCAATTCCTTTGCGGATCGCATCAGGAACTTCGCCTGCTTTACCGATACCGGCGCCAACCCAGCCATTGCCGTCGCCGACAACCACGAGCGCGCTGAAGCTAAAACGGCGTCCGCCTTTAACTACTTTAGCTACGCGGTTAATGTTTACAACTCTTTCAGTCAGTTCTAAAGTGTTCGGATCTACACGCAAGTCGTTAACCTCCTTTTAAAATATTTTAGAATTCCAGGCCTGCTTCACGGGCTGCGTCAGCCAGTGCCTGAATCCGTCCATGGTACAGATATCCCCCGCGGTCGAATACTACGTTCTTAACGCCTTTGCCTTGAGCGCGTTTTGCGATCAATTCGCCAACCTTACGAGCGGATTCTACGTTACCGCCGTTGCCGATTTCACTGCTCAGCTCTTTGTCGATCGTCGAAGCGGATGCGATGGTCACACCTGCTACATCGTCGATCAGTTGAGCGTAGATATGTTTGGAAGAACGGTATACGTTAAGTCTTGGACGTTCAGCCGTTCCTTGGATTTTTTTCCGTACACGCAAATGTCTTTTCAGACGGGCTTTGTTCTTATCGCCTTTAGTAATCATGACTTCCATTTCACTCCCTTCGGTTTACCTTCACAAGCCGTTCCAATCAAGACGCCAAAAGGATGGGTCCGCTAAGAAGAGGTTTATTTCTTCTTACCGGCTTTACCTTCCTTACGAATGATGCGTTCGCCTTCGTACTTAATCCCTTTGCCTTTGTACGGCTCAGGTTCGCGCACGGAGCGAATTTTTGCAGCATATTCGCCTACGCGCTCTTTGTTGATCCCACTTACGACGATCTTCGTATTCGTAGGAACTTCAAATACGATGCCCGGTTCCGGAGTGATTTCTACCGGATGGGAGTATCCCACGTTAAGAACCAGTTTCTCGCCGGATTTGCTTGCGCGGTAACCGACGCCAACCAGTTCGAGGGATTTGGAGAAACCTTCGGTTACTCCGCTCACCATGTTGCTCACTACACTGCGGGTCGTGCCGTGCAGGGAACGATGCAATTTGTTGTCAGAAGGACGTTCCACGAGGATTTGGTTGTCTTCAACCGAAACCTTGATGTCCTTATGAAGTTCACGGGTCAAAGTACCTTTCGGTCCTTTTACCGTAATGACGCTATTATCAAGTGTGACATCCACACCACTTGGTACTGTAATTGGTTTGCGACCAATACGAGACATTTGCTGCACCTCCTTGTTTTGTGACGTTAATTACCAAACGTAGCAGACAACTTCGCCGCCGGCTTTCGCCTGACGAGCTTCCTTGTCGGTCATGACTCCCTTGGAAGTGGAGATAATCGCGATACCCAGTCCGCCGAGAACACGAGGAACTTCGTTGCTCTTCGTGTAAACGCGAAGGCCTGGCTTACTGATTCTCTTAAGTCCGGAGATGACGCGTTCGTTGTTCGGGCCGTATTTCAGGAAAATACGAATGAGCCCTTGTTTGTTATCTTCGATATATTCTGCGTCACGGATGAAACCTTCACGCTTCAGGATTTCAGCGATTTGTTTCTTGATCGAGGACGCAGGCAGTTCTACTGTTTCGTGGCGAACCGTGTTCGCGTTACGAATACGAGTAAGCATATCTGCAATTGGATCTGACATAGTCATACGTGTAAACCTCCTTCCCGTTGTTGATGGATTACCAGCTTGCTTTTTTCACGCCAGGAATCTGGCCTTTATAAGCTAATTCACGGAAACAAATTCTGCAAATTTTGTACTTTTGCAATACCGAATGTGGACGACCGCAACGCTCGCAACGGGTGTAAGCCCGTACTTTGAATTTCGGAGTGCGTTGCTGTTTAACTTTCATCGAAGTTTTTGCCACTTAGCCTGACACCTCCTAGATAGTTTCGGAGAATAGAAACAATGCTTACTTCGCAAAAGGCATTCCGAGTCCGGCCAGCAGTTCGCGGGACTCTTCGTCGGTTTTTGCCGTCGTTACGATAACGATGTCCATACCGCGTACCTTGTCAACTTTATCGTACTCGATTTCAGGGAAGATCAATTGTTCCTTGAGACCGAGCGTGTAGTTACCGCGTCCGTCGAACGCTTTCGTCGATACCCCGTGGAAGTCACGGACACGCGGAAGCGTAACGTTGAACAGCTTGTCGAGGAAATAGTACATGCGCTCGCCGCGAAGGGTTACCTTCACACCGATCGGCATGTTCTCACGGAGTTTGAAGCCTGCGATCGACTTCTTCGCGCGAGTGATAACCGGTTTTTGTCCGGCGATCAGCTGCATGTCGTTTACCGCAGAATCCAGCACCTTCGAGTTGGCTACGGCGTCACCCACACCCATGTTGATAACGACCTTCTCGATTTTAGGCACTTGCATAACTGTTGTATAGTTGAATTTTTGAATCAAAGCAGGTGTTACTTCGTTCAAAAAGCGTTCTTTCAATCTTGCTGCCATGAATCATGGACCTCCTTTCTTAACATTCGTGGATTAGTCGATTACTTCTCCGGATCTCTTTGCAACACGAACCTTTTTGCCGTTGTCCAATACTTTGTAACCGATACGGGTTACTTTTCCGCTCTTCGGATCAACATGCATGACGTTCGATACGTGAATCGGAGCTTCTTTCTCGATAATGCCGCCTTGCGGGTTCAGTTGGTTCGGCTTTTGGTGTTTCTTCACCATGTTCACGCCTTCCACCAACACGCGGTTTTCACGAGGGTAAGCGGCGATAACGCGGCCTTTCTTACCTTTGTCCTTACCGGAGATCACGATGACCGTATCGTCCTTTTTCACGTGCAATTTATTGTTATGGGATTCCAGAACTTTTTTCAATCTAGGCATTCTTTACACCTCCTGTTAATCGGGGTCCCCGAAAAGTATTCGGAGTCAGCTTCCAGCCTGAAGCTTCACTTTTTGGGGTGTTGATTAGATGACTTCCGGAGCCAAGGAAACGATCTTCATGAAGTCTCTGTCGCGAAGTTCGCGAGCGACTGGTCCGAAAATACGAGTACCACGCGGGCTCTTGTCTTCCTTAACTACAACCGCTGCGTTTTCGTCGAAAGCGATGTAAGAACCGTCTTTACGGCGTACGGAACGTTTTGTACGAACAACAACCGCTCTGACAACGTCACCCTTTTTGACAACGCCGCCTGGTGTTGCTTGTTTTACAGAACAAACGATCAAATCGCCGATTTGCGCCGTGCGACGACCGGTACCGCCCAGAACACGGATACACATCAATTCCTTCGCGCCGGAGTTATCCGCAACTTGCAAACGTGTAAATGGTTGAATCATGGATATGTCCTCCTTTCGGTCTAAGCTATCCTGCTATCAGATAATAACCGCTTTTTCAACAACTTCGACCAGTCTCCAACGTTTGTCTTTCGACAACGGACGAGTCTCAGCGATCTTAACAGTGTCACCGATTTTCGCAGTGTTATTTTCATCATGCGCTTTAAATTTCTTCGTGTATTTAATGCGCTTGTGGTACAAGTCATGCTTCTTGTAAGTTTCCACAGCTACAACGATAGTTTTATCCATTTTGTCGCTGACGACTTTACCAATTTGCACTTTACGGCTATTGCGTTCTTCGCTCATGGTTAGCCTCCTTCCTGGACTTAGGCGCTTCGCATACGCTATGCGCATTCTTAACTGGTGATCCCGAGTTCTCTTTCACGTAATACGGTTTTAGCACGAGCTATTTCCTTACGCACGTCACGAATCCGAGTCGGGTTATCGAGCTGGCCCGTAGCCAATTGAAAACGGAGGTTAAAAAGTTCTTCTTTAAAACCTGCGACTTTTTGTTCGATTTCAGCAGTGGTTAAGTTGCGAAGTTCATTAGCTTTCATTTGCTTCACCACCCAATTCTTCACGTTTCACAAACTTCGTTTTGATCGGCAGTTTGTGGGCGGCGAGACGCATAGCTTCACGCGCGATTTCCTCCGAAACACCGGCAAGCTCAAACATGATTTTGCCAGGCTTCACAACTGCGACCCATTTTTCTACGTTACCTTTACCGCTACCCATCCGGACTTCAAGAGGCTTTTGAGTAATCGGTTTGTCAGGGAAAATCTTAATCCATACTTTACCGCCACGCTTGATGTAACGCGTCATTGCAATACGCGCCGCTTCGATTTGACGGTTCGTGATCCAAGTCGGCTCCAGAGCCTGAAGGCCGTATTCACCGAAGTTGAGTTCAGTGCCGCCTTTTGCTTGGCCTCTCATATTACCGCGTTGTTGCTTGCGGTGTTTTACACGTTTTGGTACCAACATGATTAGTTGCCTCCTTCCTGAGCAGCTTGTTGTTTCTTAGCCGTAGGAAGAACCTCTCCACGATAGATCCATACTTTTACGCCGATGCGGCCATAAGTCGTATGCGCTTCTGCCGTACCGTAGTCGATGTCGGCGCGGAGCGTATGAAGTGGAACAGTTCCTTCACTGTAGCCTTCCGAACGAGCAATTTCAGCACCGCCAAGACGGCCGCTAACTGCTGTTTTAATCCCTTTCGCTCCCGAACGCATCGTTCTTTGAATCGCTTGTTTCAGTGCACGACGGAAAGAAACGCGACGTTCCAATTGTTGTGCAATGCTTTCTGCGACAAGAATCGCGTCAAGATCAGGGTGTTTGATTTCAGAGATGTTGATGTGAACTTTTTTGCCGCCTGCGATTTTCGTAATTTCGCCCCGCAGGTTTTCAACCTCCGAACCACCTTTACCGATAACCATACCTGGTTTCGCAGTGTGGATCGTTACGTTCACGCGATTAGCCGCTCTCTCGATTTCGATGCGAGATACAGCGGAGTCTTTCAGTTTGTTCTTCAGGTGTTCACGAATTTTTACGTCTTCCAGCAAAAGATCGCCGAAATCTTTGCCTGCGTACCATTTGGATTCCCAATCACGGATAATCCCTACTCGTAGTCCGACCGGATTTACCTTTTGGCCCACACGTTTTCCCTCCTTATTTTTCGGATACCACCAAAGTGATGTGGCTGGTGCGTTTGTTGATCCGGCTTGCACGTCCCATTGCGCGAGGGCGGAAACGTTTCATCGTCGGACCTTGGTTTACGTAAGCTTGCGTAATAACCAATTTATTTACATCCATAGAATAGTTGTGTTCAGCATTGGCGATCGCCGAGTTCAAAAGCTTCTCCACAATCGGGGAAGCCGCCTTTGGCGTATGGCGGAGAATCGCGATAGCATCGCCAACTTGCTTGCCGCGGATCAAGTCAACCACCAGTTGAGCTTTCCGTGGGGCAATGCGGATAGACCTTGCATGTGCTTTAGCTTCCATGTGTGTTACCTCCTCTCAAACGAAGAACTTATGATTAACGTCTCGTTTTCTTATCGTCGTCCGTATGACCTTTATAGGTACGGGTTGGAGCGAATTCGCCCAATTTGTGTCCCACCATATCCTCGGTTACATAAACCGGAACATGCTTGCGGCCGTCGTATACACCGAACGTGTGGCCAATGAATTGCGGGAAGATTGTGGAACGACGGGACCAAGTTTTGATCACGACTTTCTTGTTCGAAGCGTTCACTTCTTCCACTTTCTTGAGAAGGTAACCATCAATAAATGGACCTTTTTTCAGACTGCGACTCATTTGTTTATCCTCCCTTCGTTACGCTGCTTGTTTCCTTATGACATTCACGACCGTGAAGTGATCCGCTAAACGCGGATTACTTCGTGCGGCGGCGAACGATATATTTATCAGAAGCTTTGCCCTTCTTACGCGTCTTGTAACCCAGGGTCGGTTTGCCCCAAGGAGACAATGGCGATTTACGACCGATCGGAGCGCGACCTTCACCACCACCGTGAGGGTGATCGTTCGGGTTCATGACGACACCGCGCACTTCAGGACGTTGTCCCAACCAGCGGCTGCGGCCCGCTTTACCGATTTTCACAAGCTCGTGGTCTCCGTTGCCTACAGCGCCGATAGTAGCGCGGCAAACCTTCAGAACCTTACGAACTTCGCCAGAGGACAGGCGGATCGTTACATACTTCTCTTCTTTACCCAGCAATTGCGCTTCGGTACCGGCGGCGCGAACCAATTGTCCGCCTTTGCCAGGCTTCAGCTCAATGTTGTGGATAACGGTACCTACCGGGATGTTCTCGAGCGGCATAGCGTTACCGATTTTGATGTCGGAGCCCACGCCGGATTCGATCACGTCGCCTACTTTCAGACCTTTAGGAGCCAGAATGTAGCGTTTCTCACCGTCGGCATAGTGGATCAAGGCGATGTTGGAAGTCCGGTTCGGGTCATACTCGATCGTAGCAACGCGGCCTGGAATTCCATCCTTGTTCCGTTTGAAGTCGATGATGCGGTATTTACGTTTATGTCCACCACCATGGTGACGAACCGTAATTTTACCTTGGTTGTTGCGGCCGGCCGTTTTGCTCAGCGGAGCCAACAACGATTTTTCCGGTTTATCCGTAGTGATTTCTTCGAACGTCGACACGGACATGCCGCGTCTTGCCGGAGATGTCGGTTTATACTTTTTGATAGGCACTAGATTTCCCTCCTTACTTTAGACGATTTTATACCGATTCAAAAAACTCAAGCGGCTTGCTGCCTTCCGCCAAAGTAACGAACGCTTTCTTCCATTCCGGAGTATATCCGAAGTGGCGTCCGTAACGTTTCGGCTTGGCAGGAACACGCAGGGTATTCACATTGCTCACTTTTACATTAAAGATCGCTTCAATAGCTTTCTTGATTTCGGTTTTGTTGGCGCGGATATCCACTTCAAACACATATTTCAGGTCTTCCATGTATCCAGCCGTACGTTCCGTAATCACCGGACGCTTGATAATATCACGAGGATCTTTCATTACGCGAGCACCTCCTCTACCTTCTGAACTGCTTCTTTCGTAATGATCAGTTTGTCGTGCGTCAGCACGTCAAGAACATTAATGCCGTCAGCTGCTACGAACTTCACGCCTGGAATGTTGCGAGCGGAAAGCGCCACATTGTCGTCGTAAGCTGGTGCCACAACGAGAGCTTTGCGATCCACTTTCAGGTTGTTCAGAATCGCCGCGAACTCTTTGGTCTTAGGAGCGTTCAGGCTCAAAGCATCAAGTACGATGATATCCTGATCGATCACTTTCGAGGAAAGAGCCGATTTGATCGCCAAACGACGTACTTTCTTCGGCAATTTGAAAGAATAACTGCGCGGAGTCGGTCCGAATACCGTACCGCCGCCTACCCATTGCGGAGAACGGATGGAGCCTTGACGAGCACGACCTGTACCTTTTTGTTTCCAAGGCTTACGGCCGCCGCCACGAACTTCAGAACGTCCTTTTACTTTATGAGTACCCGCACGCAGGGAAGCACGCTGCATAACTACTGCATCATGAAGAACATGAACGTTCGGCTCGATACCGAATACCGCGTCATTCAGCTCAACTTCGCCCACCTGGCTACCACTGACATTAAAAAGTGCTACTTTTGGCATTTGTTGTTCCTCCTTTCTTCGTTCGATTATTTCTTCACCGTTTGTTTGATTTTTACAAAGCTGTTTTTAGGACCCGGGATCGAACCTTTAACGAGCAGAACATTGCGTTCAGCATCCACACGAACCACTTCAAGGTTCTGGATCGTAACGGTTTCGCTACCCATGTGCCCTGGAAGGCGTTTGCCTTTAGGAACGCGGTTCGCTTGAATCGAACCCATGGAACCTGGTCTACGATGATAACGGGAACCGTGAGCCATAGGGCCGCGGCTTTGTCCCCAGCGTTTGATAACGCCTTGGAACCCTTTACCCTTCGAAATACCAGTTACGTCAACAAATTCGCCCTCTGCAAAAATATCGACTTTGACCTCTTGGCCAACTTCGTATCCTGCCAGATCAACACCGCGAATTTCGCGAACGTAGCGCTTAGGCGTTGTGTTTGCCTTTTTCGCATGACCTGCTTCAGGCTTGTTGGATCTGGATTCCTTTTTATCGGAGTAACCGATTTGAATCGCTTCATAACCGTCATTCTCCAGATCTTTCTTCTGCAAAACAACATTACCGCTAGCCTCAATAACCGTTACGGGAATAACATTCCCTTCCGGAGTAAACACTTGAGTCATTCCAAGCTTTTTCCCTAAGATACCTTTCATGTTGACACCTCTTTTCCTTTCCTATTTCAACGCTTAATTGGAATTACAATTTGATTTCGATATCTACACCGGACGGCAGGTCCAAGCGCATCAAGGCATCCACAGTTTGTGGAGTCGGGTTCACAATGTCGATCAGACGTTTGTGCGTCCGTTGTTCGAATTGTTCCCGGGAATCCTTGTACTTGTGTACCGCACGGAGAATAGTAATCACTTGTTTTTCAGTCGGCAGCGGAATCGGCCCGGAAACACCGGCACCCGAACGTTTTGCCGTTTCAACGATCTTCTCTGCGGATTGATCAAGAATTCTGTGGTCGTAAGCTTTCAAACGAATACGAATTTTTTGCTTTGCCATTTTAGTCCCTCCTTCTATCGCCCAATTTGGTATCGGACATACTCCGTGAAAATTTTCTGACCGCCCTCCCATGGCAAAGGGGCCGGGTGTGTCAGTAACCTCTCACATCATCGCAACGTCACAGAACAACATTCATTATTATATAGAAAAGCCCGGCGCATTGCAAGCATAAACTATAAAGAATTATTCTGAATTTTCTTTCCTTTAAAAGGAGGTCGATTTACGGTGTGGGGTCACTTCAAGGAATGCTCATTCCCTCTATATCACATATAAAAAAGATCCGCCCTAAAGGACGGATCTCCAAGCAGCAAGTGCTTTATTATTTGCTGATGGTAACAACTGCGCCGGAACCAACGGTACGGCCGCCTTCACGGATGGAGAAGCGAGTTCCTTCTTCGATCGCGATTGGGCTGATCAGTTGTACAGTAACTTCGATGTTGTCGCCAGGCATAACCATTTCAGTACCTTCTGGCAGGTTGATGATACCTGTTACGTCAGTTGTACGGAAATAGAATTGAGGACGGTAGCCGGAGAAGAAAGGCTTATGACGTCCACCTTCTTCTTTAGTCAATACGTATACTTGAGCGGAGAACTCAGTATGCGGATTAACGGAAGCTGGCTTAGCCAATACTTGACCGCGCTCGATTTCTTTACGGTCTACACCACGGAGCAATGCACCGATGTTGTCGCCCGCTTCAGCGGAATCCAGCAATTTACGGAACATTTCAACGCCCGTAACAACGGATTTCTTAGTTTCTTCGCGGATACCCACGATTTCGATCTCGTCGCCGACTTTAACAGTACCGCGTTCTACACGGCCTGTAGCAACCGTACCACGACCTGTGATCGAGAACACGTCCTCGACAGGCATCAGGAACGGTTTGTCCACTGGACGCTCTGGAAGCGGAATGTACTCGTCGATGATTTCGAACATTTCAACGATTTTCTTAGCCCAGTCGCCGTCAGGGTTGTTGAGGGCTTCACGAGCGGAACCGCGAATGATCGGAGTGTCGTCGCCTGGGAACTCATATTCGTTGAGCAGGTCGCGCACTTCCATTTCAACCAATTCGATGAGCTCTTCGTCTTCAACCATGTCGCATTTGTTCAAGAATACAACGATGTAAGGTACGCCTACGTTACGGGACAACAGGATGTGTTCCCGAGTTTGCGGCATTGGGCCGTCAGCTGCGGATACAACCAGGATTGCGCCGTCCATTTGAGCCGCGCCGGTGATCATGTTTTTAACATAGTCGGCGTGCCCTGGGCAGTCAACGTGTGCATAGTGACGGTTGTTTGTTTCATACTCAACGTGTGCCGTCGAGATCGTGATACCGCGCTCGCGCTCTTCTGGAGCTTTGTCGATTTGGTCGAATGCTACGGCAGCACCGCCATATGTTTTGGACAATACAGTCGTGATGGCTG
Source organism: Paenibacillus sp. alder61 (assembly GCF_020179875.1). Taxonomy (NCBI): domain Bacteria; kingdom Bacillati; phylum Bacillota; class Bacilli; order Caryophanales; family Paenibacillaceae; genus Paenibacillus; species Paenibacillus sp. alder61. The sequence goes on along the minus strand of NZ_JAIUDG010000030.1, from coordinate 40,311 downwards.
CAGTCAGAGTTGTTTTACCATGGTCAACGTGACCGATTGTACCGATGTTAACGTGCGGTTTTGTACGTTCGTATTTAGCCTTTGCCATTTTAAACATTTCCTCCTTAAAATATGGATTGTTATGTTGGACTAACCAGGGAATCCTTCCCCCTTACGGGCTGCAGGAGACCCCGGCTAGCAGATACTGAATTTACTCTCCGCCCTTATGTTTGGACACGATTTCTTCAGCGATCGTTCTTGGAACTTCTTCATAGTGAGAGATTTCCATCGAGAACACGCCGCGTCCTTGCGTACCGGAACGAAGGGTTGTCGAGTAACCGAACATTTCGGAGAGAGGCACTTTTGCACGGATAATTTGCGCTCCGCCACGGGAATCCATACCTTCGATCCGTCCACGGCGGGAGTTCAGCATACCCATAACGTCGCCCATGTACTCTTCAGGAACCGTTACTTCGACTTTCATGATCGGCTCAAGCAGAACCGGTTGACATTTTTCCTTAGCCGCTTTAAGGGCCATGGAACCAGCGATCTTAAACGCCATTTCACTGGAGTCAACATCATGGTAGGAACCGTCGACGATGGTCGCCTTAACGTCTACCAATGGGAAGCCTGCAAGGACACCATTTTTCATGGCTTCTTCAATACCTTGCTGAGCTGGAGCAATGTATTCTCTCGGTACGGAACCGCCGACGATCTTGCTTTCGAACTGGTTGCCGCTGCCTGGTTCCAAAGGTTCGAACTCAACCCAGACGTGACCGTATTGACCACGACCACCGGACTGACGAACGAATTTACCTTCAACGCGAGCAGGCGCCTTGAATGTTTCGCGATAAGCAACTTGAGGTTTACCAACATTCGTCTCAACCTTGAATTCACGGCGCATCCGGTCGATGATGATATCGAGGTGAAGCTCACCCATACCCGCAAGGATCGTTTGGCCAGTCTCTTCATTAGTCGAAGCACGAAGCGTCGGGTCTTCCTCGGTCAATTTACCGAGAGCGACACTCATCTTATCTTGGTCGGCTTTGGTTTTAGGCTCAACCGCGATTTCGATAACCGGTTCAGGGAAGTTCATCGATTCAAGAATAACCGGTGCCTTCTCATCACACAGTGTATCACCTGTGCCCGTATCTTTCAAACCGACGGCTGCCGCGATATCACCGGAGTAAACTTCAGTGATTTCTTGACGGCTGTTGGCGTGCATTTGCAGGATACGGCCGATCCGTTCGCGTTTGCCTTTCGTTGCGTTCAATACGTAAGAACCGGATTGCAAAATACCGGAGTATACGCGGAAGAACGTCAGTTTACCAACATAAGGGTCCGTCATGATTTTAAATGCAAGCGCTGCGAACGGCTCTTCGTCGGAAGAGTGGCGTTCCACTTCGGTACCGTCTTCCAAGTGACCTTGGATGGAAGGTACGTCGACCGGCGCAGGCAGGTAATCGATGACGGCATCCAGCATCAGCTGAATCCCTTTGTTACGGTAAGAGGAACCGCAAACGACAGGGAAGATCTTAACTTCGCAAACGCCTTTGCGCAGTGCGGCTTTCAGTTCTTCAACGGTGATTTCCTCGCCCTCGAGGTATTTCATCGTCAAATCTTCGTCCAGCTCGGCAACCTTCTCAATCAGTTCAGCACGCAGTTCTTCAACCTTATCAGCCAAATCGGCTGGAATTTCGGCTTCTTCGATGTTTTGACCCAAGTCGTCTTTGTACATGTACGCTTTTTGGGCGATGATGTCGATAATGCCGACAAAATCACTTTCCGCACCGATCGGCAGTTGGATGGCAACTGCGTTCGCTTGCAGACGATCGCGCATGTCATTGACAACGTTCAGGTAGTCCGCACCGATGATATCCATTTTGTTAACATAAGCGATCCGAGGAACGCCGTAACGGTCAGCCTGTCTCCAAACGGTTTCAGATTGTGGCTCAACGCCTTCTTTCGCACTGAAAACGCCTACTGCCCCGTCCAATACACGCAGGGAGCGTTCAACTTCAACGGTGAAGTCAACGTGCCCCGGGGTATCGATGATATTAACGCGGTGGCCCTTCCATTGAGCGGTCGTAGCAGCGGACGTAATCGTGATACCGCGCTCTTGCTCCTGTTCCATCCAGTCCATCGTAGCAGCACCTTCGTGAACTTCCCCGATTTTGTGCGTACGGCCTGTGTAGAACAAGATACGTTCCGTCGTGGTCGTTTTACCGGCGTCAATATGCGCCATGATCCCGATATTACGTGTATTTTTCAAGGAGAACTCTCTTGCCATGAATCTGTCTCCCTTCAAAATAGAAGTTTATTAGAATAAACCGGATCCTACCAGCGGTAGTGTGCGAACGCTTTGTTCGCTTCGGCCATTTTGTGCGTATCTTCGCGTTTCTTCACGGAAGCGCCTGTGTTGTTCGATGCGTCGATGATCTCCGCAGCCAAACGTTCTTCCATCGTCTTCTCGCCGCGGTTGCGGGAGTAGTTTACGAGCCAACGTAATCCCAAGGATGTACGTCTTTCCGGTTTAACTTCGATAGGCACTTGGTAGTTGGCACCACCGACACGGCGAGCCTTAACTTCCAATACAGGCATGATGTTCTTCAGCGCCGCTTCGAACACTTCCATCGGGTCATTCCCCGTACGTTCTTGGATAATGTTGAACGCGTTGTACAGAATGCTTTGAGCAACGCCGCGTTTACCGTCGAGCATGATGCGGTTGATCAGACGAGTAACGAGTTTGCTGTTATACACCGGATCTGGCAACACGTCTCTCTTTGTAACTGGACCTTTGCGTGGCATAGTTATCCCCCTTTCAGTATTAATCCAAACCTAGTGGTTCATTAAGTCACCTTGCGGTCAACTTAGGATTTTTTTGCTTTTGGACGCTTAGCGCCGTATTTCGAACGAGCTTGCATGCGGTTGTTCACACCAGCTGTGTCCAAGGCTCCGCGTACGATATGATAACGTACACCCGGAAGGTCCTTGACCCGGCCGCCGCGAATCAACACCACGCTGTGCTCTTGCAGGTTGTGACCGATCCCGGGAATGTAAGCCGTCACCTCTACGCGGTTCGTCAAGCGAACACGGGCATATTTACGAAGTGCGGAGTTCGGTTTCTTAGGAGTCATAGTACCTACACGAGTGCAGACACCGCGTTTTTGCGGAGAGCTCAAATCCGTCGCTTCACGCTTCAGGGCGTTGAAACCTCTTTGCAATGCTGGCGATTTCGATTTGTACACTTTGTCTTGACGTCCTTTACGGACGAGTTGGTTAATTGTTGGCATGTTAGTTGCCACCCCCTTCCTCAAATTTTACAAGCTTCTTACAAACCTTTTTTAAGCCCACAGACCCAGGCGGTTCATAAAAGAACAAATGAAAAGTTTTTGCCGAAAGCTTCCCTTCAACAAAAACATTCCTATCAACTATTGTCTTACGATCGCAGCCATTGCCGCTCCGACATCAATCCCGCAAGCTTTGCCGAGGTTGACCATCGTATCCACCATCGTCACCTTAACGGAACGTTGGTTGCATAGGGCAATGATCTTCGAGGTAAGGCGCGGATCTGCATCTTCAGCTACATAAACCTCGTCGGCTCGTCCCAATTCCACCATTCGCATGGTTTGCTTGGTGCCGATTTTGACATGAGCGTCCTGTAAACCTTTATCATTAGACATATCGACGTCCTCCAAAGAAACAGGGATATCCGTACTCACGCACTTTGATATATTAGCATCCCGGATAGACGATGTCAAGCCATTGTTTTTGAAGCGGAAAATAAAATTTTCGAGCTACCGATTCAGCCGCCAGGACGGTGAAAAGAGAACAGCAGCGGTCTGCTGCCGACGGGCATCCCCATGGCACAGCCGCTGCTGCGAAACCTCTTTACTCTACAGATACTGGCTCCAGATTTTCTTCCGCCGTATCTTCGCCTTCCGGCTCTTCGAATTGAACGCTGCGGTAACGGTTCATCCCCGTACCGGCAGGGATCAATTTACCGATAATGACGTTTTCTTTCAGGCCGAGGAGTTTATCCACTTTGCCCTTGATCGCGGCATCGGTAAGTACCCGAGTCGTCTCCTGGAAGGATGCGGCGGACAGGAAGGAATCCGTTTCAAGCGATGCCTTGGTGATCCCGAGCAGGACCGGTTTGGCTACCGCCGGCTCTTTGCCGGAGAGAATCGCATCCTTGTTCGCCACTTCATATTCGTGCAAGTCCACAAACGAACCCGGCAAGAGCGGCGTATCCCCCGCATCGACGATGCGGATTTTGCGCAGCATTTGTCTTACCATGACTTCGATGTGCTTGTCGTTGATTTCTACGCCCTGGTTCCGGTAAACGCGCTGAACTTCCTGAAGGATATAGTTCTGCACGCCGCGAATCCCCTTGATGCGCAAAATTTCTTTCGGGTCGATGGAACCGTCGGTGAGCTCGTCGCCCGCTTCGATTTCCTGTCCTTCGCTTACGCGCAGACGGGAACCGTAGGTAACGGAGTACACTTTCGTTTCCGCTTCGCCTTGAACCTCGATCTCCCGACGGTCTTTGGCCTCGCGGATTTCCTTAATGACGCCGTCGATTTCACTGATCGTGGCTTGACCTTTCGGGTTCCGGGCTTCAAAGAGCTCCTGAATCCGCGGCAAACCTTGGGTGATATCGTCGCCGGCAACGCCCCCGGTATGGAACGTACGCATGGTGAGCTGGGTTCCCGGTTCACCGATCGATTGCGCGGCGATAATGCCGACCGCTTCCCCGATTTCAACGTGCTTGCCTGTCGCCAGGTTACGGCCGTAGCATTTCTTACATACGCCATGGCGGGCGCGGCAGCTCAGCACGGAACGGATCTGCAGCTTCTCGACGCCGGCGTTGACGATTTCATGCGCCTTGTCGGAATCGATCAATTCGTTGCGGTGAACGATAATCTCCCCCGTTTGCGGATGCTTGACGGTTTCAAACGAGTAACGTCCTTCAATCCGGTCATACAGGCCTTCGATGACCTCTTTGCCGTCCTGAATAACGCCGACCATGAAGCCTTTGTCCGTACCGCAATCTTCCTCGCGGACGATGACGTCCTGGGCCACGTCGACCAGACGACGGGTCAGGTAACCGGAGTCGGCGGTCCGGAGAGCGGTATCCGCCAGACCCTTCCGCGCACCGTGCGTCGAAAGGAAGTACTCGAGGACCGTCAGGCCTTCGCGGAAGTTCGATTTGATCGGGAGTTCGATGATCCGACCCGACGGGTTGGCCATCAGACCCCGCATACCGCCTAACTGGGTGATCTGCGATTTGTTACCCCGGGCCTTGGAATCCACCATGAGCATGATGGAGTTGTAACGGTCCATCGATTTCATGAGAACATCGGTAATTTGATCCTTCGCTTTGGACCAGATATCGATAACGCGGTCATAACGTTCTTCGTTCGTGATCAGACCGCGGCGGTATTGCGTCGTAATCACTTGTACCTTATCGTCGGATTCCTTCAGAATCGCCTGCTTCTCATCCGGAACGATAACGTCGGATACGGCGATACTTACGCCCGCGCGGGTCGAGTAGGTAAACCCAGTTTGCTTGATCCGGTCAAGAATAATCGAGGTTTCCGTCGTATGGTAAATCTCAAAGCAACGGCCGATGATCTCGCCGAGATACTCTTTACCTACGCCGCCCGCTTGTTTTGCCCCAAGGATCCGCTCGGTGATATCGGCGCCTTTTTCATAGATGAAATAATCTTCCGGTGTGCCTTGGAACAGGTTTGCTCTGGAAGGCTCATTGATGTACGGGAAGCTTGCCGGAAAAATATCGTTGAAGATGATCTTCCCTACCGTCGTGATAAGCAGAGCATCTTGCTGTTTCTCTGTAAAACTGGTCTTGCCGAGCGCTTTGACCGGAATCGCCACGCGGGCATGCAATGCGGCCGTACCGCGTTGATAAGCGGAGTAAGCCTCGTTGACCGAACCGAGAATCATGCCGGAACCTTTGGCTTCCTTGTTGTCCATCGTCAGGTAATAGGATCCGAGGACCATATCCTGCGAAGGCGTAACGACCGGCTTGCCGTCTTTCGGGTTCAGGATGTTTCCGGACGCCAGCATCAGGATGCGGGCTTCGGCTTGAGCTTCCGCGGACAACGGTACGTGCACGGCCATTTGGTCACCGTCAAAGTCGGCGTTGTAAGCCGTACATACGAGCGGGTGAAGCCGGATTGCGCGGCCTTCCACGAGGATCGGCTCGAACGCCTGGATCCCCAGTCTGTGGAGCGTAGGGGCACGGTTCAGCAGAACCGGGTGTTCCTTAATGACTTCTTCAAGGACATCCCATACTTCCGGGCTAACGCGCTCCACTTTCCGCTTCGCGCTCTTGATGTTGTGAGCCAGACCTTTGTTTACGAGCTCCTTCATCACAAACGGCTTGAACAGTTCAAGCGCCATTTCCTTCGGCAAACCGCATTGGTACATCTTGAGGTATGGACCTACGACGATTACGGAACGACCGGAATAGTCGACCCGTTTCCCGAGCAGGTTTTGCCGGAAGCGGCCTTGCTTCCCCTTCAGCATGTGGCTGAGCGATTTCAACGGACGGTTCCCCGGCCCGGTAACCGGACGTCCGCGGCGGCCGTTGTCGATCAGGGCGTCAACGGCTTCCTGAAGCATCCGTTTTTCGTTTTGTACGATGATGTCCGGCGCGCCCAGATCGAGCAGGCGTTTCAGACGGTTGTTCCGGTTGATGACGCGGCGGTACAAGTCGTTCAAATCGGACGTCGCAAAACGGCCGCCGTCCAGCTGTACCATCGGACGAAGCTCTGGCGGAATTACCGGGAGCACGTCGAGAATCATCCATTCCGGTTCGTTGCCGGAGCTCTTGAACGCCTCGATGACTTCCAGGCGCTTGATCGCACGGTTACGGCGTTGACCTTGGGCCGTGCGCAGCTCTTCCTTCAAGAATTCCAGCTCTTTGTCGATGTCGAGGTCCTGAAGCAGCTTCTTCACCGCTTCGGCGCCCATCCCGGCCTGGAACCCATAGCCGTACTTCTCGCGGTAGCTGCGGTATTCCTTCTCGGACAGAAGCTGCTTTTTCTCCAGCGGGGTTTCTCCCGGATCCGTAACTACATAAGATGCAAAATAAATAATCTCTTCCAGCGAACGCGGCGACATGTCGAGCGCCAGGCCCATCCGGCTCGGAATCCCTTTGAAATACCAAATGTGGGAAACCGGCGCGGCCAGCTCGATATGTCCCATCCGTTCGCGGCGCACTTTTGCTCTCGTTACTTCGACGCCGCAGCGGTCGCAGACAACGCCTTTGTAACGAACGCGTTTATATTTACCGCAATGACATTCCCAGTCTTTGGTCGGACCGAAGATTTTCTCGCAAAACAGCCCTTCCTTTTCCGGTTTCAGCGTACGGTAGTTGATCGTTTCCGGTTTCTTCACTTCTCCGCGGGACCAAGAACGAATTTTATCTGGGGAAGCGAGCCCGATTTTCATATACTCGAAGTTGTTGACGTCCAACAAGGAGCATCCCTCCTTAACCAAGTCCTGATATTGACATTTTCCGGCTATCAATCATCTCCGGGCGGCGGACCGGCCGCCGCCCCAGGGATGCTTATTCCACTCCGACTTCCGCGCCTTCCAGGTTCAGACTCAGTTTGTCCCCGGACGCATCGTCTTCGTCGTCGATTTCCTTCATCTCGATCTCCTCTTCGTTCTCGGTGAGGATCTTCACATCCATCCCCAAGCTTTGAAGCTCTTTGATCAAGACTTTAAACGACTCCGGCACACCAGGTTCTGGCACGTTCTCGCCTTTAACGATGGATTCGTAGGTTTTCACCCGGCCGACCACATCGTCCGACTTGACGGTCAAAATCTCTTGCAGCGTATAAGCGGCGCCGTAAGCTTCCAGCGCCCACACTTCCATTTCCCCGAAACGCTGTCCGCCGAACTGGGCTTTACCGCCGAGAGGCTGCTGCGTAACGAGCGAGTAAGGACCCGTGGAGCGGGCGTGAATTTTATCGTCAACCATGTGCGCCAGCTTGATCATGTGCATGACGCCGACGGTTACTTCACGTTCAAACTGTTCTCCGGTACGGCCGTCGTACAGGATGGTCTTGCCGTTGCGCTGCATACCGGCCTCTTCCATCGTATCGAACACGTCGTACTCGTTCGCGCCGTCGAATACCGGCGTGGCCACATGGATACCGAGCTTCAGCGCGGCCATACCCAGGTGGATTTCCAGCACCTGACCGATGTTCATCCGCGAAGGAACGCCCAGCGGGTTCAGGACGACTTGAACAGGCGTGCCGTCCGGCATAAACGGCATATCTTCTTCCGGCAAAATCCGGGCTACGACCCCTTTATTACCGTGACGTCCGGCCATCTTGTCGCCTTCGGAAATCTTACGTTTCTGGGCAATATATACCCGAACGAGTTGATTTACGCCCGGCGGCAATTCGTCGCCGTTCTCCCGGGTAAAGACCTTCACGTCCACGACGATCCCGTCCGTACCGTGAGGCACGCGCAGCGAAGTATCGCGCACTTCGCGGGCCTTCTCCCCGAAGATCGCATGAAGGAGACGCTCTTCCGCGGTCAACTCGGTAACGCCCTTCGGCGTTACCTTGCCGACAAGGATGTCGCCTGCGCCGATTTCCGCACCGACCCGGATGATGCCGCGCTCGTCAAGATTGCGAAGCGCTTCTTCCCCGACGTTCGGAATATCGCGGGTGATTTCCTCAGGCCCGAGCTTCGTATCGCGGGCTTCGGATTCGTATTCCTCGATATGAATCGAAGTATAAACGTCCTCTTTCACGAGCTTCTCGCTAAGGAGGATCGCATCCTCGTAGTTATAGCCTTCCCAAGTCATGAACGCAACGACTACGTTGCGGCCAAGCGCCAATTCGCCCATTTCCGTGGACGGCCCGTCCGCGAGGATATCGCCCTTCTTGACGATGTCGCCGCGTTTGACGATCGGACGCTGGTTGATGCATGTTCCTTGGTTCGAACGCATAAATTTGTGTAATTTATACTTAACAAGATCGCCCTTCACTTCTTTGCCATCCACCGTCTCGATCCGGCGAAGCCAGATTTCGTTGGCGGCCGACCGTTCAATAACCCCGTCGTACTTCGAAACGATACATACACCGGAGTCTTTGGCGGCCTTGTGTTCCATCCCGGTTCCGACGAGCGGAGCCTTAGGAATCAGCAAAGGAACAGCCTGACGTTGCATGTTGGAACCCATCAGCGCGCGGTTAGAGTCATCGTTCTCAAGGAACGGAATCAGCGCGGTAGCGACGGATACCACCTGCTTCGGCGATACGTCCATGTAGTCGACGCGATCGCTCGGCATCGTCAGAATGTTGTCGGACTGCTTATTGTAACGAACGATAACGTTCGCGTCGCGGAACGTATTGTCCTCATTGAGAACCGCGTTCGCCTGGGCGATGATGTAGTTATCTTCCTCGTCCGCAGTCAGGTACGCGATTTGATCGGTGACTTTACCGGTGTTCGGATCGACCCAACGATAAGGCGCTTCGATAAAGCCGTATTCGTTGATCCGCGCGAACGTCGACAAGGAGTTGATCAAACCGATGTTCGGACCTTCCGGCGTCTCGATCGGACACATCCGGCCGTAGTGCGAATGGTGAACGTCACGCACTTCAAAGCCGGCGCGTTCCCGGGTCAGACCGCCAGGACCGAGCGCGGAGAGACGGCGCTTATGCGTAAGTTCGGCAAGCGGGTTCGTCTGGTCCATGAACTGGGACAACTGGGAGCTGCCGAAGAACTCTTTGATCGAAGCGATAACGGGACGAATGTTGATCAAAGCCTGGGGCGTGATCACATTGGCGTCCTGAATCGACATTCTCTCGCGCACGACGCGCTCCATCCGGGACAACCCGATGCGGAACTGGTTCTGCAGCAATTCGCCTACGGAACGCAGTCTGCGGTTGCCCAAGTGGTCGATATCGTCCGTGCTGCCGATGCCGTGAAGCAGGTTCAGGAAGTAGCTGATCGACGAGATGATATCCGCAGGTGTAATATGTTTCACCGATTTATCGATGTTGCGGTTCGCGATCACCTTCACCACTTTGCCGTCCTCGATCGGCGAGAAGACGTCGATCGTTTGCAGCGGCACATCATTGGCATCAAGAACGCCGCCGGCAACATGGTAGTTCTTAAACCCTACCGAATTCTCCAGGTGCGGAAGAATTTGATCCAGCAGACGACGGTCTACCATTTGACCGGCTTCGGCGATAATTTCGCCGGTATTCGTGTCGATCAGACTTTCCGCCAGGCGTTGGTTGAACAGACGGTTCTTGATATGCAGCTTCTTGTTGATTTTATAGCGGCCGACATTGGCCAGATCGTAGCGCTTCGGATCAAAGAAACGGGCTACCAGCAAGCTCTTGGCATTCTCAAGTGTCGGCGGTTCGCCCGGACGAAGACGCTCGTAAATCTCGATGAGGGCTTTCTCCGTCGAATCCGTGTTATCCTTATCAAGCGTATTGCGAATATATTCATCGTTACCGAGGAGATCCAGAATCTCGGCATCCGTGCCGAAACCGAGCGCGCGAAGCAGCACGGTCACAGGAATCTTACGGGTACGGTCGATCCGGACGTAAATGATGTCCTTCGCGTCCGTCTCCAATTCCAGCCATGCGCCACGGTTCGGAATCACAGTAGCGGTATAGGTCTTCTTACCGTTCTTATCTACTTTAGTGCTGAAATAGACGCTAGGAGAGCGAACCAACTGGCTGACAATAACCCGTTCCGCACCATTAATAATGAAGGTGCCGGTTTCCGTCATCAGCGGGAAATCCCCCATGAAAACTTCCTGCTCTTTGACTTCGCCGGTTTCTTTATTAATGAGCCGGACTTTTACCCGAAGCGGCGCAGCATACGTTACATCGCGTTCCTTCGCGTCGTCTACCGTATACTTCGGTTCCCCGAGACTGTAATCGATAAATTCCAACACCAGATTTCCGGTGAAATCCTGAATCGGCGAAATATCCTGGAACATCTCCCGAAGGCCTTCTTCCAAGAACCAATCATAGGATTTCTGTTGGATTTCGATCAGGTTCGGAACTTCGAGTACCTCGTTAATTCGTGCATAACTTCGCCGAGTGCGTCGACCATATTGAACAAGATGTCCTGCCAACTTATACTCACCCCTCATGTCTACTCACTTAAAAATTTATTGCGAACCCGTGTTTGTGCCCTTATAATAGGACCATACGAATTCATCCACAAATAAAGAAAAGCCCTTATCGAATGCTTTCGAAAAAAGAGCATCATTATCCGTGTCATTTCCAGCCTGATGTCCCCGTATTCAGTAGATTTACCCAAAATGTACATATTATACGTTAAGCGATGTGATTTTATACATCGCCTGTGCAAAACATGACTTTTCGGTTAAGTAAAGCCACAGAGGGCATCCTAATACTGACATTTTATAATAATAACACAACGGACCACGCAAGTCAAACTCTATTTTACAGCCTTATAGATGCGGTACCCTTTATCCTTCGTAACTTCCTCCACCTGACTGAACAATGTCTCAAGCTTCTGCTTGGCCGACGGCGCCCCCTGCTTTTTCTGAATCACGATCCACAACGCTCCACCGCTTTTCAATCTTGCATGGGCTCCTTCAAAAATGGCATGAACCGTTTCTTTCCCTGCCCGGATCGGCGGATTGGTCAATACCACATCGAATTCCCGATCGCCCAGCGCCTCAAACAAATCGCTTTGCAGGACGGTAACGTTGGAGATCCGGTTCGCCGCGGCATTCTCCCGAGCCAATTCCACAGCCCTGCTGTTGACATCGATCATCGTGACATGCCCCTGACTCGCCAGTCTCGCCGCTGCTAGCCCGATCGGTCCGTAACCGCAACCGACATCCAGCACATCGGCCTCTTTCGGAATATCCATCGCTTCGATCAATGTGCGGCTTCCGAAATCAACGCCGCCTTTGGCGAAAACGCCGGCGTCGCTCGTAAACCGGAAGGATTGTCCGCGCAGCGTAGTCTCCCACGTTTTTCGGTCATGCGCCGCAGTTGGTTCATTCGTGTAATAGTGATCAGGCATCGTTCCAGAACTACCTCCGTTAAAGGCTATTAAAGTGCTTTTGGGACTGGGGTTCCCTTGCCAATCTATCTCACCATCGGGTCCGCGAGCAAAAGAGCACCAGGCCCAAAAACGCATACTCCCATTCATTAACCCAAGGTTAAAAGAAACCCCTTGAATCATATTCAAGGGGTTTGCTTTTTGCCGGAAGGGAATTACTTCACTTCTACAGTTGCGCCTGCTTCTTCCAATTTTGCTTTTACGGAATCGGCTTCTTCTTTGCCTACTTTTTCTTTCAGCGGTTTTGGTGCGTTGTCAACCAGGTCTTTGGCTTCTTTCAAGCCGAGGCCAGTGATTTCGCGAACCACTTTGATAACGTTAATTTTGGAAGCGCCAGCGTTAGTCAGAATTACATCGAACTCAGTTTGCTCAGCCGCTTCGGCTGCGCCACCGCCGCCACCAGCTACAACTACAGGAGCCGCAGCAGTTACGCCGAATTCTTCTTCAATTGCTTTAACCAGATCGTTCAGTTCAAGAACGGTCATGCCTTTAATTGCTTCCAAGATTTGTTCTTTACTCATGGTAGAACCTCCATTATTTGAATTTGATTGTTTTTAAATGACTGGTTTGAAGAAAGTCTTACGCGCTTGCGCTGCCTTCTTCTTTCTCTGCAACGGCTTTGACAGCCAAAGCAAAGTTGCGAACCGGAGCTTGAAGCACGCTGAGGAGCATCGAAAGGAGACCTTCGCGGGAAGGAAGATCCGCCAGCGCTTTGATTTGGTCCACGCCTACAACGCGACCTTCAACCACGCCACCTTTCACTTTCAACGCATCGTTCTTCTTCGCGAAATCGCTCAGAATTTTAGCTGGTGCTACCGCATCTTCCGCACTGAACGCGATTGCCGTAGGACCGGTCAATACTTCGTCCAGCTCAGTCAGTTCAGCAGCCGCCGTAGCACGACGAACGAGCGTGTTCTTCAGCACTTGGAATTCGACGCCAGCTTCACGAAGCTGTTTGCGCAATTCCGTAACTTGTGCAACGTCCAGACCGCGATAGTCCGCTACTACAGTCGTCGCGCTTTCGCGCAATTTCGCAGTTACGACATCAACGGCTTCTTGTTTTGCTTGAATCACTTTTGCGTTTGCCAACCTGTACACCTCCTGATAGATTTACTCGGCTCTCTTCATGTCCATGAAAAAAGCCTCCGTAGAATCACGAAGGCCTGATGAATCATCAACCACAGAAAACCTGCAGTACACTGATATTCTATCACAACACCTCGGTAGGAAATTAAGCCTCTTCGGCACCTACTGTCTACGGTAAGCATATTCAAATTTAATACTTCGCTGTGGAAACAACTCGTTTAGTTTACCAGGAGATCAACCTCAAGTCAATCTCTTTCTCCGTCAAAGACGGCGGTATTATCTGTAAACGGCTGTATTCACGCGAGCGCTAGGGCCCATCGTCGAAGAAATGGCGATATTCTTCAAGTATACGCCTTTGGCGGCAGCCGGTTTAGCCCGGTTCAACGCGTCGATCAGAGCTTTCAAGTTCTCGTTCAACTGCTCCGCAGTGAAGGAAACTTTACCGATCGGCGCATGGATTTGACCTGCTTTATCCAGACGATACTCGATTTTACCCGCTTTGATTTCTTGAACGGCCTTGGCTACGTCAAACGTAACCGTACCTGCTTTAGGGTTAGGCATGAGGCCTTTACCACCGAGCAGACGACCCAGTTTACCAACTTCGCTCATCATGTCCGGAGTCGCTACGCAGACATCGAACTCGAACCAGCCTTGTTGGATTTTGTTGATCATATCTTGATCGCCGACGTAATCAGCACCGGCAGCTTCCGCTTCCTTAGCTTTTTCGCCTTTGGCGAATACCAGAACGCGTTGCGTCTTACCCGTGCCATGAGGCAGGACAACGACACCACGAACGGCTTGGTCTTGTTTACGAGGGTCAACACCCAAACGAACTGCAGCTTCAACGGTTTCGTCGAATTTCGCAGTCGCTGCCTTCTTCACCAGTTCAACGGCTTCAGAAGGCTCATATGTCGCTTCGCTGTCAATCAGCTTAGCGGCTTCCAGGTATTTCTTACCGTGTTTAGCCATGAAATTGTTCCTCCTTTGTGGTATTAGCGGAATATCCTCCCACTGGTCTTTGATTCACCAGTTACCCTAAGGCTAGCTTGTGAATCAAAGGCAACTTCAGTTGCTTAATGTCTAGTCATTCTTAGCTGTCATGCAACTCCATCGCTTGTACACGCCCAAGAATTAGTCTTGGATCGTGATGCCCATGCTGCGGGCCGTACCTTCAACCATACGCATCGCCGATTCAACGGAAGCCGCGTTCAGGTCAGGCATTTTTTGCTCCGCGATTTGACGAACGACGTCGCGCTTCACGGTAGCCACTTTCTTCTTGTTCGGTTCGCCGGAACCTTTCTCGATCTTCGCGGCAACGCGAAGCAGAACGGCTGCCGGAGGAGTTTTGGTGATGAAAGTAAAAGAACGGTCTTCAAACACCGAAAGTTCAACCGGAATGATCAAACCTGCTTGATCGGCAGTACGAGCGTTGAATTCTTTACAGAATGCCATGATATTGACACCCGCTTGACCCAATGCCGGACCTACCGGAGGCGCAGGATTCGCTTTCCCTGCAGGAATTTGCAGTTTTACCACTTTGATAACCTTTTTCGCCATGTAAAACACCTCCTTGCCCTAATGGTGGTAGACGGAGCTTGGCTCCTCCCACTTAGAAACCCTAAGAAACCTATATCTTTTCCACTTGAGTGTAGTCCAGCTCAAGCGGGGTTTCTCGTCCAAACATGTTGACGTGAACCTTAAGCTTGCTTTTGTCGACCAGAATTTCTTCAATCGACCCGACAAAATTGGCAAACGGACCAACCTTGATGCGTACGGATTCTTTCAGATCGAACTCGATAACCGGCTTCGGTTCTTCCATGCCCATATGCTGCAAAATCTGTTCCACTTCTTCAGGGAGCAGAGGCGTAGGTTTGGATCCCGATCCCGTAGAGCCGACAAATCCAGTGACGCCCGGCGTGTTGCGGACAACATACCAAGAATCGTCGGTTTGGATCATCTCGACCAAGACATATCCCGGGTAAACTTTACGCATGACGGTTTTCTTCTTGCCGTCTTTGTTCACCACTTCTTCTTCCATCGGAACAAGAACGCGAAATATCTTGTCTTCCATGCCCATGGACTCGACACGCTTCTCCAAATTGGCTTTGACTTTGTTCTCATACCCGGAATAGGTATGAACTACATACCATCTTTTCTCCATATCAAGCCACCTAAGGACCCTTCTTAAATTATCGCTTCGATCACAGCAGAGATGCCGATATCAAGAACCCAAAAATAAATCGCGACAGCCACAATTGTACCCAGCACAATCAGCGTATAATTGGTCAGCTCTTTACGATTAGGCCAGCGAACCTTTTTAAGCTCAGCCCAGCTTTCAGAGAAAAAAGAGAACAACGACTTGAAACTTCGTTTCATCCGCGACTACACCTCCAAAGACTATCTGGTTTCGCGATGAGGAACTTGCTCGTTACAAAACTTGCAAAATTTCTTCATCTCCATGCGGTCGGGGTGGTTACGCTTGTTTTTCGTTGTCGTGTAGTTTCTTTGTTTGCAATTCGTACAAGCCAACGTAATAATTACCCGCATGATGTGCACCTCCCGAAGACATTTCTTTTATGAGAAAGTCTCATGAATTGACCTGAAATTCAAAAAAACGCAAATTTAGGCCTACCTAAAACACTTTATCACATGCCAATACCCGTGTCAACGAGCCAAACAAGCTTCTCGCGTCGTTAAATTGAGGTAATTTACCGAGGGATCCGAGTCAAAAATGGGTCGCCAGGAAAGTGCTGGAATCGAATGCGTAC
Organism: Paenibacillus sp. alder61; assembly: GCF_020179875.1. Lineage (NCBI taxonomy): Bacteria > Bacillati > Bacillota > Bacilli > Caryophanales > Paenibacillaceae > Paenibacillus > Paenibacillus sp. alder61. Next base: position 24,370 of record NZ_JAIUDG010000030.1, on the reverse strand, counting down.
TTGTTCTAGTATTGCTCAACTTCTCGAAGGATAAACTTCCTTCCCTCCGCATATGGAAGAGTTCCCGGAATAGCAAAAAAGGACGACCGCAAGCCCTCGTCCCTTGTTTCCGTGGAATAATAGAAAAACCAAAATTTCAAATTCCTCCGTCACGCACTTCCAGATAACGTTCCAGCTTTCTCTTAACCCGCTGCAGCGCATTATCGATGGATTTGACGTGCCGCTTCAGATCTACCGCAATCTCCTGATAAGAGCGGCCATCCAAATAGAGCATCAAAACCTTGCGTTCGAGATCGCTTAGGATCTCGGACATCTTGTCTTCAAGGCCGGTAAATTCCTCCTGGTTGATGATCAGCTCTTCGGGGTCGCAAACCCGGGAACCGCAGATCACATCCAGCAGCGTACGATCGGAATCTTCGTCGTAAATCGGCTTGTCCAAAGAAACATAGGAATTTAACGGAATATGCTTCTGCCTCGTCGCCGTCTTGATCGCGGTAATAATCTGCCGCGTGATGCAAATCTCGGCGAATGCCTTGAACGAAGCCAGCTTGTCTCCCCGAAAATCCCGGATCGATTTGTAAAGACCGATCATGCCTTCCTGGATAATATCCTCGCGGTCAGCCCCAATCAGGAAATAAGATCTAGCTTTGGCCCGCACAAAACTGCGGTACTTGTTGATCAAGTACTCCAGAGCTTCACTGTCACCGTTACGCACGGCTTCGACAATGTCTTCGTCATTTAAAACCTCATAGTCGGATCTAACCCATGTCTCGAGGTTGACACTCACCACAAATCCCTCCGGCTGCAACGCACGGTGCCCCGTCACTCAGTCAAGTAATACGAACAGTATATATGATGCCGCATATGAGCGTCAACAAAAAAAGTACCAAAAGATGTAAAGTCGAACTTTGTCAAGGGCATTTAGGAGGAATCCGACAGAATTCTCGCCTATTCCCTTCGCCATCTCTCGAACATCTGGCGCATCTCCGGGCTTAGCTTTCCGTCCAGCGTATTGCGGGCGGTATTACTGCTGCGTTCCGTCAATTTCGTCTGAATCTCTTTCTCGCTTTGTTCGACTTGCGTCAACAATTCCCTTGCCGAAATCCGCAGAGCTCCTTGTCCAAAAATCACGTGCTGCTCCACCATATCGCTCGTAGCCACATAAATTTGCCTGCGGCGGTGCCAAAGTTCGCCCACCAGCCGCTCAATGCATTCGTCCGCCGTCTCTTTCTCTTTGGTGTAATAGATATCGATTTTGTATTGAGCGAACGATTTTCCGAGGCCGGGTACCCGGTAGGCGTCAAATACCACAATCACCTTTCTCCCCGAAAAGGCTTGATAATCGGCGAGCCTCGCCAGCAGGCGATTCCTGGCCTCCTCCAAATCGTTTTTGGACAAAGCGGCCAACTCGGGCCACCCGCCGATCATGTTGTACCCGTCCACCAGAAGAACGTCGCGCATATCGCGCATAAGTGTTTATCCCTGCGCCCGGCGTCTGCGCAGCACTTCATACATCACAACGCCCGCGGCGACCGAGGCGTTCAGGGAATTCAGCTTTCCGTTCATCGGAAGTTTCAGCAGCACATCGCAATTTTCACGAACCAGCCGGCCCATCCCCTGGTTTTCGTTCCCGATGACCACCGCTACCGAGCCTGACAAAATATCGCCGCCGCCATAGATTTCTTCCTTGGCCGCAACGTCGGTGCCGACGATCCAGACCCCCGCCTCTTTCAACTGCTCCATCGTCTGAACCAGATTGGTCACCCTCGCAACCGGGACGTATTCAACGGCCCCGGCGGAGGTTTTGGAGACGGTGGCCGTCACGGCAGCCGAACGCCGTTTAGGGATAATAACGCCATGCACCCCGGTGCATTCCGCCGTCCGCAAAATCGAGCCCAAATTATGCGGATCCTCGATTTCGTCCAAAATCAGCAAAAACGGTGGCTCCTCCCGCTCGGCGGCCTTAGCCAGCAGCTCCTCCACCTCGACATAGGCATAAGGGGCCGCTTGGGCCACTACGCCCTGATGCTGCATGCCCGGCGCCATTTGGTCCAGCTTCCGCTTGTCCACAAACTGAACCACGATGCCGCGGTTTTTGGCTTCGGCCAGAATCGGCTGGGTCAAATGCTTCTGGGCGCCCTCGGCCACCCAAATTTTGTTGATTGTTCGTCCCGCCCTCAGCGCTTCAAGCAGCGAATGCTTGCCGGCGATCCATTCCTGATCCTCCATAACCGTATCCTCCTGTGCAAAAAATATGTTAACCCGCTCAAGTTCGATCCTGCTCCAGCTTGGCAAAGCCCTGTGCAAGCAAATCCCGCATGCGGTCATGCGCTCCCGTGTAGTACAGATATCCGACCAGGCATTCCAAGGCGGTCGCGTGCCGGTAATCCTGCACGTTCGCGTTTTTGGGAACGGTGCCGGATTTGGCGTTGCGGCCCTGCCGGACAACGTCCCTTTCCTCCTCGGTCAGCTGCGGCTCCAGCAGGGCCAGCAGCTTGGCCTGGGCTTTGGCGGAGACGTATTTGGTCGACTGCCCGTGCAGGTGGTGAGGCCGGAGATTCGGCCGGGCCATCACATGCTGGCGGACGGCGACCTCATAGACGGCGTCGCCGATATAAGCCAGCGCGAGCGGCGGCAGCAGCCGGGCCGGCTTGGTCGGCGGCTCCGGGAACCAGAGCGCCGCCGGTTCGGGCGCGGCCGGCTGCGCATCCGCCGGGGCGCCGGGGCCTGCGGCGGCGGACCGCTCCGGCTCGCCGCCGGTTGGTCCCGGGCCCGTCATTTGCGCCGCCATCTCATGCCCTGCGGCGTATCCTCGAGCAGGATGCCCTGCTCGTTCAGCAGATCGCGGATTTCGTCGGCCCGGGCCCAATTTTTGTTCTTGCGCGCTTCCGCCCGCTCCGCGATCAGCGCATCGATGTCCTCGTCGAGCAGCTCCTGCTCCGCTTCCGCGGCGATGCGCAGCACGCCGTTCATCTCCGCGAACAGCTTGTGCGCCGCCTCCAGATCGGCGCGGGACACCTCCTGTCGCTGCAGCAAGGCGTTGACCTCGCTCACCCATTCAAACACCGCCGTAATGGCGTCCGGCGTATTGAAGTCGTCCTGCATCTTGGCGTGGAACGTCAGCCAGATTTCGCGCAGCTTCTTCTCCCATTCCGGAGTCGCTGCACCGCCGCCCTGCGCGTCCGCGGACTCTTTCATCCGGTAGCGCAAGTTGTTCAGGGCGTTTTCGATCCGCTCCACGCTCCGCTCGGCTTGCAGCATCGCTTCATCCGAGAAGTTCAGCGGATTGCGGTAGTGGTTCGACAGCATGAAGTAACGGATCGCTTCGCGTTTGTAGCGCCCGCGGAGGTCCTTGACCAGAACGCCGTTGCCGAGCGACTTCGACATTTTTTCCCCGCCGATGTTAACGTAGCCGTTATGCATCCAATAGCTGGCCAGAGGCTTGCCGGTCAACGCCTCCGATTGGGCCACCTCGCATTCATGATGCGGGAACTGCAGGTCCTGCCCGCCGCCGTGGATATCCATCGTCTCCCCCAAATGGTGGCGCGCCATCGCCGAGCATTCGATATGCCAGCCCGGCCGTCCTTTGCCCCAAGGGCTGTCCCAATGAATTTCCCCCGGTTTCGCGGCTTTCCAGAGCACGAAGTCCTCCGGATTTTCTTTGCGTTCGTCCACTTCGATGCGGATGCCGAACTGCAATTCCTCGATGTTTTGGCCCGAGAGCTTGCCGTATCCGTCGAATTTTTTGGTCCGGAAAAAAACGTCCCCGCCGCTTTCATAAGCATAGCCTTTGCTTTCCAGCTCCCGGATAAACGCGATGATCAGATCCATGTTCTCCGTAACCCGCGGGTTGGCCGTCGCTTTGGGAATGCCGAGCCCCTCCAGATCTTCATAGTAGGCATCGATAAACAGCGAGGCGACCTCAGGTACGGTCAATTTCATTTCTTCGGCTTTTCGGATCAATTTGTCATCCACATCCGTGAAATTGACCACGTAATTGACCTTATAGTTTTGATTTTCCAAATAGCTGCGAACGACGTCGAAAAAAATCACCGGCCGCGCGTTACCGATATGGATATACCCGTATACGGTCGGGCCGCACACATACATGCTGGCCTTTCCCGGTTCCCGCGGGACGAAATTCTCCTTCATTCGCGTCAGGGTGTTATAGATTTGCAGCGCCATAATCACGATTCCTTTCCGCATTAAGTTCCTATGGTTATAGTTATTTTACCCTGATTCCCTGCCGGCACCGCCGTTCTGTCGGCCACCCGGCTGAATTCAAGACTAGCGTTTTCTCTCCAGCGCTTCTTCCGGCTTCTCTTGCTTCTCTTGCTTCTCTTGCTTCTCTTGCTTCTCTTGCTTCTCTTGTTGCTCCGGCTCCTTATGCATCTCCTGCGTCCCATAGAGCCCGCTGTGCTCACCCTGCCGTTCTCCCCGCAGGCGCTCCACTTCGCTCTGGAGCCGTTCGATCTCCAATTGAAGTGAGCGCAGCGCATCGACGACCGGATCCGGAAGCTGGTGGCTGAGGCGGTCCAGGCGTTTACCGCCCTGCCGGACCACTTTGCCCGGGATGCCGACGACCGTGCTGCCGGCGGGGACTTCCTTCAAAACGACCGAATTGGCTCCGATATTGCTCTGATCTCCCACCTTAAACGAGCCCAGTATCTTCGCTCCGGACCCGATCACGACGTTGTTGCCGATGGTCGGATGGCGCTTGCCTTTCTCTTTGCCGCTCCCGCCCAGCGTAACCCCCTGATAAATCACCACATCGTCGCCGATTTCACAGGTCTCCCCGATGACCACACCCATGCCGTGGTCGATGAACAGCCTGTTCCCGATTTGGGCCCCAGGGTGAATTTCGATACCCGTGAAAAACCGGCTGACCTGGGAAACGATGCGAGCCAGCGTAAACCACCGCCTGCGGTACAAGGCGTGAGCGATCCGGTGGCTCCAGATGGCGTGCAGACCGGAGTAGGTGAACACCACCTCAAACCAGCTTCTGGCCGCGGGATCGTTTTCGAATACCGCCTGGATATCGGATTTCATTCTTTTAAACATAAGCGTTCCCCCTCTTTCTGCTTACGTCTTTTCCTGGTCCGTGTAACGCTAACCCCCACCTCGGTAAGTTGAGGAAACTCCTCGGCCGCAATAGCGGTCTTTTGGGCCGTTATTTCGGCCCGATTCGCTTTCGCGGGTAAAATAGTGGTCAAAAACGGCCTTATTTCTCTGGCGTGAGCTCAAAAATCCGGTTTTTGCCCGACTTTCTCTAAAATAAGGCCCCAAATGACCTCTATTTCACACCGAAAAGCCAAATTCGACAAAATAGCGCCTTAAAAGACCCTTATTCACCTGACTGGCTTCCGACGGAAGCTGGCTGGCTATCGAAGCTCGCCGCCCTGCCCTGCGCTCCCTACTCTGCTCGGGGGCGGCGTCGCCGACGCCCGCAAATCTCCCCGGCGGCCCGTCGTACGCGCCGGGCCGGTCTTACCCCTTGTCTCTATTCGCACGGATTCCTCCCGGTATTTGCCTGAATCCGTTATCCCGGTACTCAGCCCGGCCCTCGGTCATCTCGGTCATCCCGGTCATCCCCGGCAAAAGCCGGATTCCTGGAATTTACCGCCTACAAAAAAAGCGCCCCTGCAGCTTTCGCTGCAGAGACGCCGGCTTATGTGCGTGGTTCCACTCTGCTTCGGATAGACGGTTTGACCGGGGCCCCGCTTGGATCGAGCGGCTTGAAATATGCCGCGGATCTGCCCGCGTGGCTTGGTTCCGCCGACAATATGCCGGCTTCTTCCCGCGGTCTGTCGCTCCGTCCGGCATGCCGAACGCGGATTCCCGGGTTCTATCCCTCACTCTCGTCCTTAACGCGGACGATACGTCAGCCTCTACCCGCCCCAATAATGGCGCGCTCGACGCTGCGGCTCACGGGTGCATTTCCGCCGCGCGTATTGGGATAACTCTCAGCCTCGGCCACGCCTTAAGCGCGGCTTCCGGTTATCCTCTCTGGCCAATACGTACGCGATGCGTACTTCTCCCGATCTCTGCCTTTGCCCCTATCTTACATGATTGCCTGTAAAACTGACAATAAAGATTTCATGCTACGCCCCGCGGATTTGCGCTTTTAACCGGTCGATGACGCGGTCGCGGCCGAGCAAATAAATCGTCTGATTCAAATCGCGGCCATGCGTTTGTCCGGTCAAGGCCACGCGGATCGGCATAAAGAGCCCTTTGCCCTTGGCGCCGGTTTCTTTCTGTACTTCCTTGATCCAGGCGGCGATTTGCTCAGGCTTGAACTCGGCGGCGGAGGAAGCCTCCACCTTGCCCAGGAAAGCGTTCATGACTTCCGGCACTTGCGGCTCCGCCAGTACGGCGGCGGCCTCCGCATCCATCTCCAGATGGGTGCGGAAGAAGAGATCCGACAGCTCCACGATGTCCGAAGCCGCCGTCATCTGCTCCTGGTACAGGGCGACGAGCGCCTTCGTCCAGGTTTCCTGCTCCGGCGTCAATTCCGCCGGCAGGCGGGACGCCGCCTGAAGGTGCGGAATGGCCAGAGCGGCCACCCGTTCCGGATCGGCGTTTTTGATGTAATGATTGTTGAGGTGAGCCAGCTTATGCTTGTCGAAGACCGCCGGGCTGCGCGACAGGCGATTCGCGTCAAAGATCGAAATCAGCTCTTCACGGGAGAAGATTTCCTCTTCCCCTTCCGGCGACCAGCCCAGCAGCGCGATAAAGTTAAACATCGCTTCCGGCAAATAGCCCAGCTTATCGTATTGCTCGATAAACTGGATCACCGATTCGTCGCGTTTGCTCAGCTTCTTATGGTTCTCCCCGACGATCAGGGTCATGTGCCCGAACCGCGGCGGCTCCCAGCCGAAAGCCTCGTAAATCATCAGCTGACGCGGGGTGTTCGAGACATGGTCTTCCCCCCGGAGCACATGCGTGATTTTCATCAAATGGTCATCGAGCGCCACCGCGAAGTTATAAGTCGGGATGCCGTCTTTTTTAACGATGACGAAGTCGCCGCTGATATCCGATTCGAAGGTAATCGGTCCTTTGACCAAATCATCGAACGTGTAAGTGCGGCCTTCCGGAACGCGGAAACGGATGCTCGGCACCCGGCCCTCCGCCTCGAAAGCGGCGCATTGCTCCGGCGTCAAATCCCGGTGCTTCCCGGAATAACGCGGCGTTTCGCCGCGGGCGATCTGCTCCTCGCGCTCTTGTTCCAGCTCTTCTTCCGTACAGTAACAACGATAGGCCAGACCGCGGTCGAGCAGATCCTGCCAGTATTTGCGGTAAATCTCCAGGCGTTCCGTCTGGCGGTACGGCCCGTATTCCCCGCCGACGTCCACGCTCTCATCCCAGTCGATGCCGAGCCATTTCAAATAGGTCAGCTGGCTCTCTTCCCCGCCGGCGATATTCCGCTTCACGTCCGTATCCTCGATACGGATGATAAATTTGCCTCCGTGATGTCTGGCAAACAAGTAATTAAACAACGCCGTTCTGGCATTGCCGATATGTAAATGCCCCGTAGGACTCGGCGCATAACGCACGCGAACCTCCGTCATTGCAATCCCCTCCCGTATTTATCCTTCTTCCGGCATCAGAGATACCCTTACAATCCTATGATGATAGCACATCGGAGACCAGGCATACAATACATTGCGCCGCAATCCCCTCGCCGCGCCCGGCAAATCCGAGATGCTCGGTCGTCGTCGCCTTCACATTGACCCGCCGTGCGTCCGCTCCCAGCGCTTCCGCGATAATTTCCACCATCCGCGGAATGTGCGGCGCCATTTTGGGCGCCTGCGCGATGATGGTCGCGTCGAGATTGCCGAGCCGGTATCCGCGCTCGCCGGCCATGTCCCATACGCGGCGCAGCAGCACAAGACTGTCTGCGTCCTTAAAAGCCGGGTCCGTGTCCGGGAAATGCCAGCCGATATCGCCCAGCGCGAGCGCCCCCAGAATAGCGTCGCTCACCGCATGCAGCAGCACGTCGGCGTCCGAATGGCCGAGCAGTCCTTTCTCGTACGGGATGGTGACGCCGCCGATGATGCAGGGCCTGCCCTCTACCAACTGATGCACATCAAATCCTTGTCCAACCGCGATCATGAATTATCTCTCCCCTGGATTTCTTGTCGTTTGATGAAAATTTCCGCCACATCCAGATCTTCCGGCGTGGTGATTTTGATATTGCGATAGCTGCCCTCCGTAACGAACACGGGAAGGCCGAGCCGTTCGATCAACATCGCATCGTCCGTCCCGATGAACCCGTCGGCTTCCGCATCCTCATGCGCCCGCAGCAGGTCCGACCGCCGGAAAGCCTGGGGCGTCTGTACGGCCCACAAGCTCGTACGATCCGGCGTGCCCGTAACCTGTCCCCGCGCATCAACCTGCTTGATCGTGTCCTTCACCGATACGGCCAATATCGCCGCCCCGTGCCGGACGGCCGCCTCATAGCAGGAGGTCACCTGCCCGCTCGTGACAAAAGGGCGGACGCCGTCATGCACCAGTACCCAGGGCGTGCCGATTTCCCGCAATCCCCGGTATACCGAATGCTGACGTTCCGCCCCGCCCGGTATGACTTTTACCTTTTTCGTTATGCCGTACTCGTCGATCCAGGCCCGGCACCGTTCCACATCCTGCTCCCCGGTCACCAGCACCATTTCGCGAATCAAAGGATGGCGGTCGAAGACCTCCAGCGTGTGAACGATAATCGGCTTGTCCCGAAGCGAGAGAAACTGCTTGCTCTCCTTCGTCCCCATGCGCGTCCCCCGGCCTGCCGCCACGATAATCGCCCCGGCGTCCGGGATGGTCGTTGTCTCCATAAGTTCTGCCTCACCCCGATAAGGAAAATAGGGGTCAACTCCCGTTCTTTTTCGCCCCATGTATTCCCATCATACCGAATTTACTGGGCTTTTTCCAACAGTTTCGGTTTGGCGAAGATCATGCGGCCCGCCGAAGTCTGCAGGACGCTCGTGACGAGCACTTCGGTGACGCTGCCGATAAAATCGCGCCCCCCCTCGACGACGATCATCGTGCCGTCATCCAGATAAGCGACGCCCTGTCCATGTTCCTTCCCGTCCTTGATCACCTGAACCATAATTTCCTCGCCCGGCAGGACCACCGGTTTGACCGCATTGGCCAAATCGTTGATGTTCAGTACCGAGACCCCTTGGAGCTCGCATACTTTGTTCAGGTTAAAGTCGTTGGTGACGACTTTTCCCTGCAGCACTTTGGCCAGCTTGACCAGCTTGCTGTCGACCTCGGAGATTTCCTCGAAATCCCCTTCATAGATCAGCACTTTAACGTCGAGCTCTTTTTGGATTTTGTTCAGAATGTCCAGCCCCCGCCGGCCGCGGTTCCGTTTCAACAGATCCGAGGAATCCGCGATATGCTGAAGCTCCTCAAGCACAAATTCGGGGATCACGACCGTTCCCTCGATAAACCCGGTTTTGCATATGTCGGCGATCCGGCCGTCGATAATGACGCTGGTGTCCAAAATTTTGTGCTCCTCCAGACGGCGTTCTTCCTCCTTGCCGCCGGTCGCCCATTTTCCCGAAACCCACATGGAAGAGAGCTCTTCTTTTTTCTCCAGAGCCACATACAACCCGATATAGCCGAGCAGGGTGGAAACCGCAAACCGGGCAAAGCTCTCCAAAGAGCCAAGCCAGGACAAAACGGGGTAGACCATTAAAGAAAGAAGAAGTCCTGCAGTCAGTCCGGCCGCTCCGGCCGCCATGTCCTTCATAGGGATTTGGGTTAAGGAAGCAATCCATTTCCGCACTCTGGCGGAGACGGCATCCGCGGCAAGCGAGAATGCGAGCAGAAACAGACCCGCACCCGCAGCGGCCAGCAGCAGCGAACCCGCGACCGGACCCATTCCGTCAATCCAGCTCCGCAGCGGTTCGGGAAATGCGCCTGACGCCCCTTTCGTCGTGTACCCGAACCATGCGCCGCAAAGCCCCGCCACGATCAATAACCATTTTTTTAGCATGACGCTCTTCACCTCCTGATAGATATCCTCTTTATCCAGTATGATCCAATTTTTGGCGGCGTAATCGGGGGAACGTCAACTTTTTTTCAGTATGGAAATCCCATCCAAACCCGGAGAGAAGCCGTGTGGTGCGGCATTTCTGGTTGATCCCGGGGAAAAGGTGGCATATAATGAATTCAATTCATAATATTGAGGTGGATGGAAAATGAGCGCACCAAGCCTTCAATCTTTTCAAGACCAAGTTTCCGAACTGTTGCTCCGTCACCGCAGTCTGCTGGATGTCATGTCGAAATTGGGACAAACCAACGCCGCAGCCGTCCGCTCCGTAACCAAGGCGATCACGGAATGCGGCTGTATTGAACTTCACGCCACCAAGCAGGAATTCGAACCGGGTTTAAGCCTCGAAGAGGCCAAAGAACGAATCGGCCGGCACGTCCAAGGGGAATTGTGCGAGAACTGCCGCGATGTCATCAGCAACGAACTTGGACGCAGCTTATTTTATACGTCCGCGCTTTGCAATTTGCTGGGAATTCAACTGGAGGAAGTCCTGGAAAAGGAGTCGCAGAAATGCTCCACCCTGGGGCTGTTCAATATGTCTTGATCTCTTTTTACGCCCATAACGCCAAAGAGCACTGCCATTCCTTTGTGGAATGCAGTGCTCTTTATGGTTTAGGCGGTTATCTTTTGGGCCCGAACAGCCTTTCGGAGTCGTCCTCTTCCCGCCGTTTCCGGCGCAGCAGCCTGTCGATATTCTGTTTTAAACCGTATCCCGCATAGATCACCAGGGGAACAAAGATCAGCTTGGAGGTTTCATCCGGAAAAAGAACGGCGATCACAACCGCAAGCACGACTACAAAGGGCGTCGCGATCACGGCTTTCTTCGGAAGGCCGAGCTTCTTGAAGTTCGGGTATCTGACCGAGCTGACCATCAGGTAGGATAACAGCAGCATGGAAATGATGAAGTAAGGTGCCGTAATATCCTTATGGAACAAAGACAGCGTCGCCACGACTCCGCCGGCGGCCGGAATGGGCAAACCGATGAAATAGCCGGGGATCCCTTTTTGTACGTTGAATCGGGCCAGCCTCAGTGCCCCGCACATCGGAAAAATCGCGGTGACCGCCCAGGCCAATCCCGTTTGCGGCAAGCTGTGGAAGGAAATCACATACATAATAAGTGCGGGCGCAATGCCGAAAGAAATGATATCCGATAAGGAGTCCAACTGCTTGCCGAATTCGCTCTGACAATTCAGCGCTCTGGCGACCCGGCCATCCAATCCGTCAAGCAGCATGGCGACAATGACCATGATCGCAGCCAAGCTGTATCTACCGTCAAGCGCAAGCATCATGGCCAACATTCCGAGAAACAGGTTACCCAAGGTAAACAGGTTCGGAATTGATTTCGTGATCATTTTTTCACCTCAATTGATATTGCTCTAACATACATCCATTGATTGTAGGAGAATTAAATTTGCCTGTCAATGAATACCTGTTCTTGAAGCCGCTTCAAACCTTCCTTGATTGCCCGGGCACGCACCTCGCCGATGCCGTCGACTTCATCCAGTTCCTCGATCGTAGCCGTCAGGATGTTCGGCAGTTCGCCGAATCGCTCCACCAGGTTATGAATGATGACATTCGGAAGGCGGGGGATCTTGTTCAGCACCCGATATCCCCGTGGAGAAATCAGCTCTTCCGATGTAGCCGCCGAAGTGGGATAACCGAGCAGCCGCGTAATATGGTTATCGTCCAGCAGTTCGTCGTCGGAGGAACGTTTAAGTCCCAGGATGATTTCACGGATCGCTTCATCGCTGTCATCCTTCGCATAATCCTTATAGAGCAGCCAGGCCTCTTCTTCCATGTTGCTGACCAGCTCTTCCATCTGCATGCTGATCAGCCGTCCTTCGGTCCCCAGTTCGTTAATAAACCGTTTGATTTCCATCTTGATGCGGATGACCATTTCCACCCGCTGAATGACATTGATGACTTCCGGTATTGTAACCAGTTCTTCGAACTCTGACGCAGTCAAATTGGTCAGGGTTTGATTGAGAACCGCCCTATATTTCTCCAGCGTTTGAATCGCCTGATTCGCTTTCGTCAGAATGACGCCGATTTCTTTGAGCGCGTATCTTAACCCGCCCTGATATAACGTGATGATGTTCCGGCGTTGGGAAATCGAAACGACCAGTTTCCCGGTCTGCTTCGCTACCCGTTCGGCCGTCCGGTGGCGAATGCCGGTCTCCGACGAAGAGATGGAGGAATCGGGGATCAATTGAGTGTTCGCGTATAAAATCCGTTTCAAGTCCTCGCTCAGGATGATTGCCCCGTCCATTTTGGCAAGCTCATACAAGTAGTTTGGCGAGAAATCGCAGTTGATGGAGAATCCGCCTTCGACGACCTCCATCACTTCCGGGCTGTAACCGACGACGATCAGACCGCCCGTCTTGGCCCGAAGCACGTTCTCAAGCCCGTCGCGAAAAGCGGTACCCGGCGCAACGAGCCTAAGCAGTTCATTCATTTTCTCCGCTTGGGTTGATTCTTTCATCATTTAGTGCCCCCTAATCTAACGCAACCGCTAGCGCATCTGCAACGGTATTCACACCGATTAATTGAATTTCCTTGGGCCCCTTCCAGCCCTTCATGCTCTTCTCGGGAAGGATGACCCGTTTGAAGCCCAGTTTGGCCGCTTCCTTCACCCGCTGTTCCGCCCGGGATACGGCCCGGACTTCACCGGTGAGCCCCACCTCGCCGAAAAAGACATCGAACGGCTTGGTCGGCAGATCGCGGAAACTGGAAGCGATGCTGACGGCAATCGCCAAATCGACGGCCGGCTCATCCAGTTTGACGCCTCCGGCCAGATTCACGTAGGCATCCTGATTTTGCAGGAACATGCCCATCCGCTTCTCCAATACCGCAATAATCAGATTCATCCGGTGGTGATCCACTCCGGTAGCCATTCTCCGCGGGGAAGGGAATTGGGTTGAGGCGATCAACGCCTGGAGTTCCACCAGCATCGGCCGGGTTCCCTCCATCGAAGCCACCACCGTAGATCCCGCGACGCCCAGAGGGCGTTCGGACAGGAACAATTCGGACGGGTTCGCCACCTCATCCAGCCCCGCTTCTTTCATTTCAAAGATCCCGATTTCATTGGTCGATCCGAAGCGGTTCTTCACGGCGCGCAGCAAACGGTAAGAATGATGCCGCTCTCCTTCGAAATACAGAACGGAATCCACCATGTGCTCCAGCATACGCGGACCGGCGATCGCCCCTTCTTTGGTAACGTGACCCACCAATACCGTGGCGATTCCCTGCCCTTTGGAGATCCGCATGAAGCGGGCGGTGCATTCCCGTACTTGTGAAACACTGCCGGGCGCACTCGTCACCTCCGGCAAATAAACCGTTTGAATCGAGTCGATGACCAGAAAATCGGGTTTCACCTGATCGATGGCCTCCTCGATCCCGTCCATGCTGCTTTCGCAAAGCACGTAAAGCTCGGGAGACAGCGCCCCGAGCCGTTCCGCCCGCAGCTTGGTCTGCCGGGTCGATTCCTCCCCGGAGATATACAGCACCCGCAGCCCCGCCTTCGCCATTTCATGAGATGTCTGCAGCAAAAGCGTGGATTTCCCGATCCCCGGATCCCCGCCTACCAAAATCAAGGATCCGGGGACCACTCCACCGCCCAGTACGCGGTTCAGCTCGGCTATCCCGGTTTGGATCCGCGGCTCTTGGCCGCTCTCTATATTTATGATCGGAAGCGGTTTTTCTTTCGTATGAAATAACCCCGAAGTAAGGCCCTGGGTTTTCACCACTTTCTCCGTTTCCTCCACCATCGTGTTCCAAGACCCGCAGCCCGGGCATTTTCCGTACCATTTCGGCGATTCGTAACCGCATTCGGTACAGAAAAACTTTGTTTTTACTTTAACCATTTATCTCTCCTTCTCCGCACTGCAAAATTTGACAAACCTTGCAGGCCGCGCCGCAGAGGCGATATTAAAAGTTTACCATTCTTTGAGGTGAACTGGAAGCATTTCCGGGCAGATCGGGAAAGGTTATAAAGCGGAAAAAAGCAGCCCAAAGCACAAGCTTTGCAAGCTGCCTTTACCCTATTCATCGGCGAAAACGTTGGAATTTTGTAGCAATCGAGGCACTTTTGTTTTTTCCATTTTACATTTGCTTATCGATCAGTTTAGCGATCCCCGTGCTTCGGGCGACCGTCGAGTTGTTCAGGAACAGGACATCGGTAATTTCGTGCTCCTTCACAAACTCGGTCAGACTCCCCGTATAGAAACGGGGATCGATATAATAAATCGATTCAAAATGCGGGATCAGAAACGGAATGAAGGCATTGGCATAGGAGTCTTTAATCACGGCGATTTTTCGGCCGTTGTTCCGTTCCGTTTGAATCTCGCCCCAGGGAAAGTCCCCTCCCAAAAAAACGGCATATCCGCCGCTCGCCTTGGCGTAACGCGGATCGACGATTTTCCCCGGAAGAGGCTGCCCCTTGGTGGAGTATCGGGTGTATTCGTATTTTGAACCGGGTTCATAATATTCAATGGTGTCGGGATGCGCTTTTAGTTTAGGGCTTAACGTAGCCTTGTAGGCCGTGCCCAAAAAGCCTTCTATCCGTCCTTTGGCGTAGGAATCGAGCGGCACGGGAGTTTCTCCCAGCTCTTTCATCAGCTCGGCATACGCATAATAGGCGCCCAAGGCCGTCCAGTGATGGTCGGTCCCAAAGTAAATCTCTTCCTGTTTGTGCCGATCCAGCGCTCCGTAAACGTCTATCCGGCGGATCTCGGGATCCAGCGATGCATTAACGTGATCGAAAGCGTTCTTTTGCGAATCGGAAAGTTTCTGGTAAGACGCCTTCCCGATAAATTCGGACGAGGTAGGCGCCAGCATGGAATAGACCCCAACCTTCGGATCCACCGCCGCCTTAAAGCGGTTTAACGCCTTGGCGTACGCCTCGGCCGCTTCTTGAGAATATGCGAAAAGCGTGTAAGCCCGATCCTTATAAATCAAATATTGCACCTCTTGCCCCGCCCCGGCGGCCGCACTGCCATCCTTAGCCGCTGTATCCAGCTTCTGGGCCGTGTTATCGCCGCCCTGCTGAATAATCTTCGCATCATTGTCCGGCAGTCCTTTATATTCCACAAGAGCTGCGCCGGCTTTGGCCATCGGCGTGCGAAACGCGAAATGATCGGAGAAATAATCATCGAATTCCCTCGTGAATTCTCCCGAAAAAAACCTTTCCCATGAAAAAGCGGGCCACTTCGTCAGCGTCCGCTGTTCCAACGAGGATACGTCCCCGGATTGGGGATAAGCCAGATTGAGTATACCTAAGCCGAAGATGACCAGCAAAAAGAAAAGAGTATTCCAAATATAACGAAATTTCATCCTGATCCTCCTCGTCAAAACCGGTAGTATAGAAACGGATTATACGAACTTCCGACAAGTAAAATCGTGGCGAGAATCAATACCGCCACATTAAACACCTGGCTTCCGGCGACGACCAGTCCCCTCCCGAGTTTTGAGGAAGAGGCCGCAAGCTTTTCAAGTCCCCGTGCGACCAACGGCGTCGAAAGCAGGATTGCTGCGAGAACCAGCAGCAGATTGTCGCGGATATAAAATTCCAACTCCAGATTGGCGAATTCCCGGTGGTTGAGCCCGAACATCGTCAGAAGCGCCTGAATCCCCTGGGAAAGGTCGGTGAAATAAAACCATACCCAGCCCACCAATATCACGATGACCGCATAAATATGGGAGAAAAACGCAGGAATGCGGGCCAGCCATTTTCCGAGAAATTGGCGCTCGATATAAATCAACATCCCGAAATAAAGTCCCCAAATGATAAAATTCCAGCTCGCCCCGTGCCAGAAACCGGTCAGAAACCATACGACAAACAGGTTGCGCAGATAAAACCTCTGGTTCCCGCCCAACGGGATATACACATAATCGCGGAAAAATCCTCCCAAAGACATGTTCCAACGCCGCCAGAATTCCCCCGCGGACTTGGAGACATAGGGATAATTGAAATTTTCCCTCAGATTAAAGCCGAACATTTTGCCCAGACCGATCGCCATATCCGAATAGCCCGAGAAATCAAAATAAATCTGCAAGGCGAAAAGAATGATTCCGAACCATATGCCCAGCACGGAAGATGACGCCGAACTCGGGGTTAGCAGCTGCGCGGCCGTCTCCCCAAGCAGATTGGCCAGCAGCACCTTTTTCCCCAGTCCCACCATGAAACGGGATATCCCCGCGCTGAATCCCGCCAGGGTGACTTGCGGACGCTCGATCTGTTTTTCGATATCCGTATAACGAATAATCGGGCCGGCTACCAGATGCGGAAAGAAGGAAACATAAAAAAGCACTTTTTTCGGCGATCGTGGAGCGCTGATCGTTCCTTTATAGACGTCGGTCAGATAACAAATCAATTCAAAGGTGAAGAAGGAGATGCCGATCGGCAGCTTCACTTCAGGAACCGGAATGTCCACCGGCAGCAACAGATTCAAGTTATCAACCAGGAACCCGGCGTATTTAAAAAATCCCAGCAAACCTATGTTCACGACGATAGAGGCGACATAGAGCCCTTTGGACGCCCAAGTCCCTCTCGTCCGCTCGATGCCGAGCGCAAACACGTACCCGATCAACGAGGCCAATAGCAGCAAAATGACCCAAAGCGGTTCTCCCCACGCATAAAAAACATAGGAGAATATAATCAATACCCAAATCCGGTATCCCGCATGTTTGGAGATAAAGTAAGCCGCCAATAGAATTGGCAGGAACAGATACAAAAAAATCAAGCTTGAAAAAACCATAGTACTTCGTAGCTCCCCTCTATCTTTAGACACCCGAGGAGAAGTATAAAAGAGGAAGCTTAACATTCTTTACAGCAAATCTTAATAAACTCTTACAATTTGCTTGTGATATAAAAAACGGCGATATCTTCTTTTATCCCTCTCCATAGAATTAGACGGACAAGCTGCTTGAAAGGTTAGCAAACCCGCTAATTCGCATTCCTGACGATTGCGGTGACCGCATTCTATTATAACGCTTTTCCTAACACCCCGAACGCTTTTTTTTCATAAATTACACCCCGGCTAAGGGAAAACGTGCCTCGAACACGGTGCGTTGAGGGTTGCTCGTTACCGAAATTTGACCTTCATGAACTTCAACGATGCTCTTGGCGATGGCCAGCCCCAGCCCCGTTCCACCCGTCGATTTCGAGCGTGAGCCTTCGACGCGGTAGAAGCGGTCAAACAGAAAAGGCAGGCTGCTGGAGGGGATCTCTTCCCCGTAATTGGTAAACTTGACGCTGGCCCATCCCTCCGCCGCATCGACCAGAACGTCGACGTATTTTCCCTCGGCCCCGTATTGAATGGCGTTGCTCATCAGGTTTTCGAAGGCACGAACCAGCAAATCGCCGTCGGCCAGAATGGGCACTTCCATCCGGTCCACCGTAACTCGGCAGACCATCCCCGCCTGTTCCAGACTGGGTACAAATTCTTCGGCAAGCTGGCAGATGAACCCGACCAGATCCAGCTCCGATAGCTTCAGCGGCAGCCCGTTTCGGATCCGGGTGTACTCGAACAGCTGGTCGATCAGCTTTTTAAGATCCAGCGATTTCTCATAGGCAATGTTGACATAGTAACGCAGTTCGGTCTCATCCTTGTAGCGGTCTTCTTCAATCGCTTTGAGAAATCCCAGGATTGAAGTAAGAGGCGTCCGAAGGTCATGGGAAACCCCCGTGATCAGGTCGTTCTTGGATCGCTCCGCCAGGCGCTCCTCCTCGATGGAGCGGTTGAGCCGATCCGCCATATGGTTGATGCTCTCGGCAACCCTGGCCAGCTCTCCGGTCTGAAGGGGGATTTTTCGGTCCAGCCGCCCTTCGGCGATTTCCTCAAGCCCGCTAGTCATTTCCCGCAGCGACGAATGGAGCCCTTCCATCGCCCTGTTCAAATTTTCCGCTATATTCCCCAACTCATCGGAGGTACGAACCGGGATTCGCACATCGAAACGGCCCAGGCCGACTTCCACTAAAGTCTGGTCAAGCTCCTTTAAATATCGGGTCGTTCCCCGCGTTAACCACATATAGATCATAACGAATACCACGACACCTACGATGGCCATGGCCGACACGGATCCGATTTGCCGGATCACTTCACGGATCGCCCAGCGGAATGGCGAAACGAAGGGGGACTCCGGCAGTTCAAGAATGTACGCCGCCAATTGATGGCATATGAACAGCGTGGACACCGTAAGCAAAAAACTGCCCACGGCAACCAGCAAAAACTTCAAACGCAGCGACATCAAGCGTTTCATGTTCATCGTCCGGACCCCTGCCTACTCAAGGTTTTCCATCTTGTAACCGATGCCCCAAATCGTTTTGATGAATCGGGGATGCTGCGGATCCTGTTCGATTTTTTCGCGCAGCCTGCGGATATGCACCATGACTGTATTTTTTGACTCCATATATTGTTCCTTCCATACTTCCTCATAGATTCGGTCCATGCTAAGCACGATGCCCCGATTGGAGGCCAGCAGCTTCAGAACCTCGAATTCCCGCGGCGTCAACTTGATTTCCTTCTGATCCACCGTTACTTTGTGCATGGCGGTATTGATCACCAGATCATCGATCACAATCTCGTCTTGTGCCGGAGGCCAGGCTTGTTTGGCAAATCGGTTGTAGCGCCTGAGCTGCGATTTCACCCGGGCAATCAACTCCAACGGATTAAACGGCTTGGTGACATAATCGTCCGCCCCGATGCTGAGCCCGGCAATTTTATCCATATCCTGACTCTTGGCCGACAACATGATGATCGGGGTGTCGCGCGCTTCGCGAATGCGCATGCAAGCTTCAAGCCCGTCCAGTCTCGGCATCATCACGTCAAGGATGATCAGGTCCACCTCGTGAGACTGAAGCAGTTCCAACGCTTCCTGGCCGTCCGAGGCCGTCAGCAGTTCATAGCCTTCGTTCCGCATATAGATTTCCATTAGCTTGATAATCTCTTTCTCGTCATCTACCAAAAGTATCGTTTCTCTCACAACAAACAAGCCTCCTTGATCACTATCATACCATTTCGTCAAAAAGGCTTCCTTTCCTCCGCGTTTGCTGCAAAACCGTGTTGAAATCGCTCGAAAATAAAAACGGACCTGCGGCAATGGCAGGTCCGTATCCAAATTTTATAGCCTTGCGGCATTAGGCGTTCTTTGAAAAGGTTCCGGTTCTCTCCACGGTCAGCGAGCCATCCTGCTCGTCGATCGTGAGCGAATCGCCTTTCTTCACGTGGCCGGTCAGCAGCTCCTCGGACAAACGGTCCTCGATATGCTTCTGAATCGCCCGGCGGAGCGGACGCGCCCCGTAGGCCGGGTCGAATCCTTCTTTGGCCAAGAAGGCTTTAGCCTTGTCGGTCAGCTCGAAATCGACATCGTACTCGCGCAGCCGCTTGCGCAGCTCCTCGGACATGAGGGTCACGATTTGACCGATATGCGCTTCCTCGAGCGAGTGGAAGACGATGATTTCATCGATCCGGTTGAGGAATTCCGGACGGAAGCTCTTCTTCAGTTCTTCCATCACTTTGCCCTTCATGTTGTCGTAATCCGCCCCGGCGTCGTCCACGGCGGTAAAGCCGAGCCGCGTATTCCGCTTGATCGCGTCGGCCCCCACGTTGGAGGTCAGGATGATCAGCGTATTGCGGAAGTCGACGACCCTGCCTTTGGAGTCGGTCAAACGGCCGTCCTCCAACACTTGCAGAAGGATGTTGAACACTTCCGGATGCGCCTTTTCAATTTCGTCGAGGAGCACGACGGAGTAAGGTTTGCGGCGTACTTTCTCGGTCAGTTGGCCACCTTCCTCATACCCTACGTATCCCGGAGGCGCGCCGACGAGCCGGGCCGTGGAATGCTTCTCCATGTATTCCGACATGTCGATGCGAATCACGGCGTTCTCGTCGCCGAACATCGATTCGGCGAGGGCGCGGGCCAACTCCGTCTTACCTACCCCGGTTGGTCCAAGGAAGATGAACGAGCCCATCGGCCGCTTCGGATCCTTAAGGCCGGCACGCGCCCGGCGAATCGCCCGGCTGACCGCCTTGACGGCTTCATCTTGGCCGATGACGCGCTCATGCAGAATTTGCTCCATATTCAGCAGGCGTTCGGTCTCTTCTTCCTTCAGCTTGCTCACCGGGATTCCCGTCCAGCTCGCAACGACCTGGGCGATATCCTCCGGCGTTACTTCCGAGTCGGTCCGGCCCTGTTTTTCTTTCCACTGGTTCTTGGTGACGTCCAGCTCTTCGCGGATCTTTTGCTCCGTGTCGCGCAGGGCGGCCGCTTTTTCGAATTCCTGGCTTTGCACCGCGGCATCCTTCTCTTTGCGGATATCCTCCAGACGGCTTTCCAGTTGCTTCAGATTCGGCGGTACCGTGTAAGAGTTCAGCCTTACTTTGGAGCCCGCCTCGTCGATCAGGTCGATCGCTTTATCCGGCAGGAACCGGTCCTGAATGTAGCGGTCCGACAGCTTCACCGCCTGCTCAATCGCCTCGTCGGTGATCTTCACCCGGTGATGCGCTTCGTAGCGGTCGCGCAACCCGTGCAGGATTTGGATCGCTTCGTCCACCGACGGCTGGTCAACCGTAATCGGCTGGAAGCGGCGTTCCAGTGCGGCATCCTTCTCGATGTACTTCCGGTATTCGTCCAGAGTCGTCGCCCCGATGCACTGAAGCTCACCGCGGGCCAAAGCCGGCTTGAGAATGTTGGAGGCGTCGATCGCGCCTTCCGCGCCGCCGGCCCCGATCAAGGTGTGCAGCTCGTCGATGAAAAGGATGATGTTCCCCGCTTGGCGGATTTCATCCATGATTTTCTTCAAACGGTCTTCGAATTCACCGCGGTATTTCGTTCCGGCTACGACCGAACCCATATCCAGCGTCATGACTCGTTTATCCCGCAGCGTCTCGGGAATTTCGTTGTTGATGATCTTCTGGGCCAGCCCTTCGGCGATCGCGGTTTTCCCGACGCCCGGTTCCCCGATCAGCACCGGATTGTTCTTCGTCCGGCGGCTGAGCACCTGGATGACCCGTTCGATTTCCTTGCTGCGTCCGATTACCGGATCCAGATTGCCTTCCTTGGCTGAGGCAGTCAAGTCGCGGGCCAGGCTGTCCAGGGTCGGTGTGTTCACATTGGCGGGCGCCCCATGGTGGCTCGAGACGGCTTCACTGCTGCCGAGCAATTGGAGCACTTGCTGGCGCGCCTTGTTCAGGCTGATCCCGAGGTTGTTCAGCACACGGGCAGCGACGCCTTCGCCTTCCCGGATCAGGCCAAGCAGGATATGCTCGGTGCCGACATAGGTATGACCCAACTTCCGGGCTTCATCCATCGACAATTCGATGACTTTCTTGGCACGGGGCGTATAAGCGATATTGGAAGGCTGCTCCTGGCCGCGGCCGATCAGCGTTTCCACTTCGTCCTGGATTTTTTCCAGGCCCAATCCCAAACCGATCAGCGCTTTAGCGGCAATCCCTTCGCCTTCCCGGATGAGACCGAGCAAAATATGTTCCGTTCCGATATTGTTGTGCCCCAATCTAACGGCTTCTTCTTGAGCCAAGGCCAGTACTTTCTGGGCACGCTCCGTAAATCTTCCAAACATCATGTCTTCTGCACCTCCATAAATTAAGTCCGCTTCCGTTATTTACCCACTTTCTCGCGAATCAGCTTGGCGCGGTACATATCCCGCTCCCCAGGCGAAAGGTTCTCGCCGAACATCTTTTGCAAAAAGCCGGGCTGGGTCATGACGTTAAGTTCATTGAGCACTTGAGGAGGCACGTTATCTATTAACCCGAGATCCACCCCAAGCCGAACATCCGACAGCCGCTGTGCCGCTTCCTTTGAATCCATGATCGACGCATAGGACAATATCCCGTACGATCGCATCACCCGGTCGGTCATCCGCAGCCGGGATTCGGTAAGCAGCTTGTTGCGGGCGTTCTTCTCATGTTCGATAATTTGCAGGACCACGCCATACAAATTCTCAATAATTTCCGCCTCGCTTTGTCCTAGTGTAATCTGATTTGAGATTTGAAACAAGTTGCCCATCGCTTCGCTGCCTTCACCGTAAATCCCCCGCACCGTCAATCCCACTTGAGACACGGCGGAGAGAATCCGGTTGATCTGCTGCGTCAGCACCAGAGCGGGCAGGTGCATCATGACCGAAGCCCGAAGCCCCGTCCCTACATTGGTCGGACAACTGGTCAAAAAGCCCCGGTTGGCGTCGAACGCATAATCGACATGATCCTCGAAAATATCGTCGATCGCGGTAGCTTTTTCCCAAGCCTCCTGAACTTGAAGTCCCGGATACAGGCACTGAATTCGCAAATGATCCTCTTCATTGACCATAATGCTCAAGCTCTCATCCTCGCTGATGAAGGCGGCCCCTTTCCGGGATTCCCCCGCCAGGTTCGGACTGATCAGATGCTTCTCCACCAGAATTTTCTTGTCGAGCTCATCCAAATCCGCCAGCAGCACCGGATGCAGCTTGCCGTAGCCCAGCAGACGCTCGTCGCTTAATGCGCCCTGCAGCAGCCTGAGCACCTCTTCGGATTGCTGGTTGGTCGCCAGCATCGGAAAAGGATGATGAATCAGGTTGCGGGCAATGCGCACGCGGGTACTGATCACGATCTCCGATTCCTTGCCGCCCCGGCTCATCCATTCGCTTAACGGTTGCTGTGTAAAACGAAGATTAGGCATTCTGCACTCCTCCTACTCTGCGGAAATTTGCTTCTCTAGCTCGCGAATTTGATCCCGAAGCGCGGCCGCTTCTTCGAACTCCTCCTGCAAAATCCGATATTGCAGCTCGCGTCGAAGGTCATCCAGCTTCCGCTTCACTTGGATGTGGCCTCCGGCCCGTTTTGGCACTTTCCCGACATGGACCGTGTTGCCGTGCACTCTTTTGAACAGAGGATCCAGACGGTCGTTAAAATATTTATAGCAGGAGCTGCAGCCAAACCGCCCGATTTTACTGAACTGAGAATACGTCAGGCCGCATTCCTCACAACGGATACTCTCTTTCGGTTTCGCCGCCGCTGCGGCTCCGGGGATGCCAGGATGGAAATCCATTAATCCCGAGAGCAGGTTATGGATCGAGAAGCCTCCGCTCGTACCCGGGATCATCTCTCCCTTCTCCCGCGCACATGCCTCACAGATGTGAAACTCGGTCTTCTCGCCGTTGACGATTTTTGTAAAATGTAGTGTAGCAGGGCGTTTACCGCATTCTTGGCATTGCATAGTTGTCCCTCCTCCAACAATGGATTGCCTTGGTTTCGTCGCTTGCTGTCATTAGCCGAGTAAGGAAATCAGCATCGCCTTCATAATTCTGGCGCGGATCTGATCCCGGTAAGGCAGCTTCACCATCAGCGCTTCCCTGGAAATCGCCGCCCTCATCAGCGCCGCTTCCCTCCTACTTAGAAAACGAGCCTCCTCCAGTTGATAAATAAGTCCTTCAGCAGCAGTCTGGCCGATTTCGTCACTTATCATCTGATGGAGGTACGTATGCAGGCTGTTGGCACCCGGCAATTCGATTCGCCTGATGCGAACGTACCCGCCTCCGCCACGCTTGCTCTCCACCAAATACCCCTTTTCCAACGTAAAGCGCGTACTAATAACGTAATTAATTTGGGAAGGAACGCAGGAAAATTGCTCGGCGAGTTCGTTACGCTGTATTTCTATCGCCCCTTCAGGGCTTTCATGCAAAATGCTCTTAAGGTATTTCTCGATAATGTCGGAGATATTGCGCATCACCCATCCTCCATTACTTAATCGTTGCAACATACCGCGCCAGCGTTAACAGGATCCGCAGTGACTATGCTTCACATGTATGAATAGTATTAACCGTATGCGACGGTTTGAATATAGGATGGTCATGATATGTTGACTTTGACTTTCTTTGACTTTAAATTCATTATAACACATTTTCCCGATTTGCCAAGAGGGAACGATTCGGTGTTTGGATGCCCCGTAAAAGTAGCTTATTCGTCCTCACTCTGTTATATAGAACTTCCTGTAAAATGTGAATTCCTGCAAATATGCAGGAATTTTTGGGGAGATAGCCCCTGCTGAGCGAAATTCCTGCAAATCTGCAGGCTTTTTTGCTGCAGGGGCTCCATTCGGGCGGACGGGCCGAAAATTCCTGCACTTTTGCATCTTTTTCGCTTTTCGAGGCTAAAACGCTCGGAAATTCCTGCAGATTTGCAGGTATTTTAAATAGCACACTTATTGAGCATACAAAAAGAGCACCACCGCATCATACGGTAGTGCTCTTCTCAGTTGCTTGGCGGCGTCCTACTCTCCCAGGACCCTTCGGTCCAAGTACCATCGGCGCTGGAGGGCTTA
>NZ_JAIUDG010000002.1:0-362482 GCF_020179875.1 Paenibacillus sp. alder61 | reverse complement strand
GAGTCTGGGCCGTGTCTCAGTCCCAGTGTGGCCGTTCACCCTCTCAGGTCGGCTACGCATCGTCGCCTTGGTGAGCCGTTACCCCACCAACTAGCTAATGCGCCGCAGGCCCATCCGTAAGTGACAGCCCTGATTAGATCAGAACCGCCTTTCCCAAGCCTCCCATGCGAGAAACTTGATTATCCGGTATTAGCTAACGTTTCCGCTAGTTATCCCGGTCTTACGGGCAGGTTACCTACGTGTTACTCACCCGTCCGCCGCTAAGTTAATCAGGAGCAAGCTCCCGATTAACTCCGCTCGACTTGCATGTATTAGGCACGCCGCCAGCGTTCGTCCTGAGCCAGGATCAAACTCTCCAATAAAGGATCGGAAGGAGGCTCATACCCGAAGGTCATGAGGTGTTCCATCCGAGTGATGCTTTATTCGAAAGAGCCTTAGCTCAATCAGTAACTGACGAGAAAATTAATTCTCATATGATGGATTTTCAAACGACACAAGGTCGATTTAAATTCCATCATTTTAATACTCACTCGTTGTTCAGTTTTCAAAGATCAACTTCGTTCATTTCGTTATCGCCTCATCAGCGGCAACTTTTATATCTTACCACATCAGCAAACCTGATTGCAAGAACTAATTCTTACCAGTTTGCTTACCGCGCCACCGTCGAAGCGGCCGGAGTAATAATATATCACGATAAGCGCTCCAATAACAAGGTGTAATTCCTTCCAGTTCGCTTATCACCCGGTCGATTCCCTGACCGGATTTACAATATAACATGCAGGCTGGAGAAGTGCCAAATGTAATTTCATCCAAAAGTTTGTTTCTCCCAAAAGTTTGTTTCTCCATTAGGTTCGATGAGTCCTTACTCCAATCAACCGCACCTAGCCTTCCCCCGCCAAGAAAACCTCAAGCATTAAAATCGTCCCTTAGGTAAATAATGAACCCGTAGGGTAATTCATTAAGAACAAGGGAGATATTCTAATGGGTATTTTGAGCGGGAATCCCAAAGACCAACCGATGCATTACGGCGAGGTTATCGGCATTTGGGAGACCTCGATGATGGCCAAGGGAACCATTTCATGCTACCAGGCGTACTTAAACCATGCCGGTGACAAGGACCTGAAGGAAGTGCTTAAAGACCTTCTGGACCAAGCCAAACTGGAATCCAAAGAATGCGACGCCCTGCTGACCGAGCACGGGGTTTTGCCGGCTCCCGGATTTCCGGAAAGACCGGCGGTATCCTGGGAGGACATTCCACCGGGAGCCCGGTTTTCCGACCCGGAGATCGGCGCGAAAATCGCGGCGGATTCCGCCTTGGGGCTTGCCGCATGCAGCAAAATGATGGGGATGTCCTTCCGTGAGGATATCGGCGCATTATTTGCGAAATATCATACGACAAAAGCGGCGTTCGGCCTGCGCATTCTTCGATTGAACAAAGACAAAGGGTGGCTTATTCCTCCCCCGCTGCATTTCAAAAGATCCGACGAGGATCAAGACTAACAAGAGAATCCCGCCACAGGCGGGATTCTCTTCATCATTATTTTAAACTTTACCATTCAAAACCCAAACTGTCCTCAATATGCTCGATAAACACGGAAGCATCAGGATCCTTGGAAGCGAGCTTTACAAACTGATCCATATTCTTTGCTAAGGCCTTCTCGATGTCCTTTAGCTCCTCCACATCTTCCGGCGACAACTCTAAGGCATCCGGGTTTTCGGCTCCCATCTTCTTATTTTCAATCACCGATTTCAATTCGCTGTGAAAGCCGTCCCAGTCCTCCTGGAGCGATTCCAGCGCCTTTACATCGACGGTAGAAGACTTCGCGTTTCCGTCGGCATACTGGTTTAAGGCAAATTGAAGGTCGAGCTCCGAACCGGCGTTAATGATTTGCCAAATCGTCCCTCCGCCCGATGCAATATAATTGTAAGTAGCTAAATCATTTGTCATCTCTCTGACGAGCTTTTCATACTGTTTCACCCGCCCTGCCAGCTTCGCATCGGACGCCAATTCGGCGCTTCTCGCTTCTCCCAACCGTTCCGCTATAGCATAAACAATGTAGCTCTCCGAAAATGTGTTGCTTTCATTAATAAATAAGACGACCGAGTCCGACGAAGCCGCATAGTCCCAATCCAAGTATCGTTGAAGTTGAGGGGTGCATATGTAACCGGATAAAGTATCGAACGCCGCCTGAGCGTCCTCTTTTTTGAGGTCCGATTGGATCCGCTGAAGAATCTCCGCACCTTTTTTCTCCAGGTTGGCGATCGTCAAGTTCTTGACCGAGTCACTCAGCACGTCATTATACCAAGGCAGCGTACTATAAACCTTTTCTTGGGCAAAATATACAGACGCCCGGGACAAAGCCTTCTGCCCGCTCTTCTTGTTCGGTTCCGTATATTCATTAATGATCACAATATCTTTCACCCCATCCCCGTTCATGTCTTTGAACCCGATCGCTAGAATGTCTTGGAACCGTAAATTTTGCGGATGGGAATCAGGCAGTGTATACAGAATCCGATCCTGGTCATCGGCCAAAAGAAACAGCGGCTTTTTTTCGTCCCCTTTCAAATAATAGCCGGAAACCAAGCGAACCTTCCCCCAGGACGCCGTATCCATATCGAATGACTGTTCCTGATCCTGGTTGAACCCGCGCTCATTCCAATCGCTTAAGTTGGCCAGTTGGGGGATTTCTTCCGTGCCGGAAGTTTTATCTCCCACCGCATCGCCGTCCCCTAGATCTTCATCGATTTCACCTATACTTGTACTGGGCAAAGTCTTGAGCTCCTTCGTAAACGGCTCCACCTCCAGATGAAACGTTGTTCCGGTATCTTCCTCGCTCCCGGGGATCGCCAATTCAAGAAAACCGTCCCCTACAAAACCTGAGAAAACCTCATCCATTTTCCCTTCATAGACATAGCCTTTTTCCTTCAAAACGGGAAGGATCATGTTCTCCAAGGCGCGGTTAGCTTCTTCCCCGCTCATGTCCTTCAAATTAGGAACTGAATTCGCATCGAGAAACAGATTATAAAGCGGCATTCCGCTAACCCCATCCACTACCGTGCCGGTTTTAACATTGACCTTATAAATGGCGGCCTCCATCCCTTCCGGAGCATCGCCATAATAGGTCAGCATCTCGGCGGAGAGATGTTCGGACGTATCTTTTCCTCGATATTTGAGCCCTTTATCAAAATAACGTTGCATGAGTTCGGTGATCTTCCCCGTCTCCGCGTCAGCCGTATTTTCTTCAGTGACCGCTTTTGGTTCCGGCGAACCGCCGCCCTCCGCTCCTTCGGATTTGCCTGAACAACCGGAAAGAACCAGACCTCCGGCAAGCAGCAGAATCAGGCTCCAAACTCCAAAACACTTGTGCGACATCTTCATGCTTGATCTCCTCTCTGGGTACGACATTCCATATTTAACCACCCGCCGAGGAAACATGTCAATAAGGAAAACGCCCGGTTTCCCGGGCGCGTGATCCGATATAAATCTCAGGTCCTATTTGAGTCGTACTGTTGTTTGAGCAGGGCAAAAATGACGGCGTCGGCGAACTGATTTTTCTCATAAAAACATTGTTTCAGATAGCCTTCTTCATGAAAACCCGTCTTTTCCAACAGGTACCTGGAACGAATATTGTCAGGGTCGATATAAGCTTCGATCCGATTCAGCCTGAGATCTTCAAAGCCGAAACGCATAATTTCCTGCAGCACCTCGGTCATTACGCCCTTCCCCCAATAGGTGGGGTTTAACTCGTACCCGATTTCGGCTTTATAATGTTCCTTCGCCCAATTATGGAAGCCGATCGTTCCGATGACTTTGTTGTTCGGCTTCTCGGTAATAGCCCAGCGAAATCCTTTCTTCTCGCTGAACCGGCGGTTCCAGGATTGAATTAAATCCTCGGCCTGCCGAAGTTCCACAAAGCTGTCCAGGTCATAATATTTGGTGACTTCATCATTGGAAAAATAATGAAACAAGTCGCGGGCGTCCTCGGAAGTCAGCTTGCGCAAAATAAATCTTTCCGTTTCCAATTGCGGGAACAGCTGCATGGCATTCGGTCCTTTCCTACGGAATTCGTATTCCTTATTATAGGGGAAAGGAAGCGCCGGAGAAAGTGGGAAGCGCTTTTTTATTCTATTCTTCTCTATCGGAAATCTCGATTCGGATACCGATCCCGAACGGATCTCTCAATACGATGTCCCCCGAATGGCGTTCGAACGGAATCCGACCGGCAATCAGCCGCTGCTCAAGCTCGTTAAGCTCATCCAAGTTAGGAACGGATACGGTAAAATAGCGGACGCCCACGGCATCCTCCGGCGCGGCCGGCGCTCCGGCCCCTGCCCAAAGGTTCAAGCCGATGTGGTGATGGTAGCCCCCGGCGGAAATAAACAAGGCGGAATTGCCGTAGTGCGCCGTAACCTCAAAGCCGAGCGTTTCACAATAAAATCGCCGGGCCAATTGTAAATCGCCGACATGAAAATGAACATGCCCGATCTTAGTTCGGTCCGGCAGCCCGTTCCAGTCCGCCCCCTCGGAGGCGGATAACAGCCCGTCGACATCGACCGGGTCCGTAGTCATGACGTACTCGCCCCGTTCATTCCTTTGCCAAGTCTCACGAGGACGATCGGCGTAAATTTCAATGCCGTTCCCGTCCGGATCGTTCAAATACAGGGCCTCGCTGACCAAGTGGTCGCCTTGGCCGATCGGAATCCGGTGGCTCGCCAAATTCCGCAGAACCAACCCAAGTGACTTGCGATCCGGGACAAGCACCGCAAAGTGATACAAGCCGGACACCGATCGCTCGGGCAGCCTGCGGAAATTCGGATTGGCTTCGAGAATAAGCAGAGGATGCTTTCCATCGGCCGTCAGCACGGCCGTTGCCGCAGCTTCGTCACGGCTCAGAAGGCGAAACCCGATCACCTCACTGTAAAAACGCAGCGATTGCTCCATATTCGTGATTTTGATGGAAACCGGTCCAATCTCGGTATCCGGATGAAGTTGCGCCTCCATATGCATTATCCACCTTTCAAAATAATAGTTATAGTAATAAAGTAAGTTAATGTTGATGTAACAAGTATAGTTACATTAAACGTCCGCGTCAACTTTTGTTTGATAAAGCTCCTGTTGCGTCATATAAAAAAATGCCCCATAACGGGGCATTTTACAAACCGATGCTTCATTTTATGTTATTAACGTTCGAACAAGTTACCGAGTCCGCCCAGCAAACCGCCTTCATCTTTTCCGCCAAATCGGGCAGCCGACAGAACGCGATCCGCCATCCGGCTGAACGGCAGGGATTGGACCCAAACTCTGCCCGGACCGCGCAGCGTAGCGAAGAACAAGCCTTCGCCGCCAAAAACGGCAGTTTTAACGCCTTTGACGAATTCGATATCGTATTCCACTGAAGCGGTCATCGCCACCAGACAACCGGTATCCAGCCGGAGAATCTCGCCGGGGGCCAGATCGCGCTCAATCACAAGCCCGCCCGAATGGACAAAAGCCAGACCGTCCCCTTCAATCTTCTGCATGATAAACCCTTCCCCGCCAAAAAAACCGGCGCCCAGACGGCGCTGGAACTCAATTCCCACGGAAACCCCTTTTGCCGCGCACAGAAAGGAGTCCTTTTGGCAGATGATCTTTCCGCCCAGTACCTGCAGATCCATCGGGACGATTTTGCCGGGATAAGGGGAAGCAAAGGTGACGCTTTGGCGGTGGTAGCCCGTGTTCGAGAAGACGGTCATAAACAGGCCTTCGCCCGTAAGCAAACGTTTGCCGGCGCCCATCAGCTTGCCCATCAGACCGCCGCCCTGGTTGCTCCCGTCCCCGAAGATCGTCTCCATCCGGATATCCTGGTCCATCATCATAAAGCTGCCTGCTTCGGCGACCACACTCTCACCTTGATCGAGCTGAATCTCCACGCACTGCATTTCCTCGCCCATAATTCGATAGTCGATTTCATGTGCATTCAATTTGAGCGCCTCCCCCAAAGGATAATAAACCGTATTTATTATGTAAAAAAAGCCGGTTACAGCTTCTCCAACATCAACAGCATATGCTCCAGCATTTGCGGCAAATCCGCCAGCACCTCTTCGCCGAACCTGCGGTTGAAATAAATAATGATCTCGTCCAGCGGCATTTTCTCCGCTTCGCCGTAAACCGTAATAATCCGCTGCATTTGATGGACATGATTTCCCCAGATTTCCGTCGTCAGCGCCTCAATTTGAGGGCATTCCACCTCCGGTTTCTTAAGGCGTTTATAAAAAACGGGCTGCATTTGACAGCCGAGGGTTACGGTGTCAAGCTCCAGAATCTCCCCCGCCAAGTCCTCCGTATCCGCCCATAGCTTTAACTCCGCCCAAACTTCGGGTTTGTCCGGCAACGAGAACTGAATGGCGTAATAACGGGACATCGCCGTCAACTCAACCCGGTCAATTCGGCCGATCACTTTCAGTTCCCCGCGCATATCCAAATCATAGACCGAACCTTCCAGAACGACCTTTAAATTATCAAAGACGGTTGGATCAAACATCCCTGTACTCCTTTTCCAAGATGGACATCAGATAGAGAGATTCGTACCCGCTTTCGCTTTCGTCCCGGAGACATTCGCGAAGCACTCCTTCCTGCACGAAGCCTTCCGACTTGTACAGGGCCTGCGCCCTCAAATTTTTACTCTTCACATCCATCGCACTCATTCTGTTCCTCCTCCAAATCGCCGTCGCTCACTTCATTATACACGGAACCTAAGCCGCTGAAAAATAGTTTGACCCTGACACTAATGTCAGGGTTTATAATGTCCTTACGGGTCACTCCGAAACAAAAAGGCAGGTGAACAAGCGACGTGAAGATCGGCGAACTTTCCAAATTAACCGGAGCCAGTATCCGTTCTCTCCGCTACTACGAACAACAAGGGTTGATCGTCTCCAAACGGCTGGACAACGGATACCGCGATTACTCCGCAATGACCGTGGAGCAGGTCCGGACGATTCAATTTTATCTGCAACTGGGTCTTACAACGGAGCAAATCTCCGGTTTTCTCAACTGTGTCATGACCAGCAAGGAGGCTTTTTGCGAGCAGATCCTTCCGATTTATCGCAGTAAATTGGAAGAGATCGATTCCCAGATCACCTTGCTCCAGGCTATCAAGTCCAACCTGCAGGAGCGCATCGCCTTTTTGCTGGAGGAAAACCCGAAATTAAAGGAGGAATGAACTTTATGAGTATACAAAGAGTTGTTACCCCGTCCGAATTCGAGACACAAATCGGCCAGGAAGGCATTACAGTGGTTGATTTCGACGCCCCTTGGTGCCCGCCCTGCAAAATTTTAGGGCCGATTCTCGAGCAGCTCCACGAAGACCATAACGGCAGTGTCAACCTGGTAAAAGTCAATTGCGACGAAGCCGTCGAACTTGCCTCCCGGTTCGGAATCATGTCGATCCCGACCGTCATTCTGTTCCATAACGGCGATCCGGTGGAGAAGCTGGTCGGTCTTCGGCCGCGGGAAGTTTATGACCGTCTCATCGAAAAATATAATTAAGCGCCCTGCGCGAATTTGCTCGAACAGCTCCGGCATCAAATGAATGACCGGAGCTTGTCCCGTTTTGATCTTAATGTTGCCGAACGGCATTAAAAAGGCACCTTCGCAAAAACGCGAAAGTGCCAGGTCTTTCAACAGGCATCTCATCTCCTCGGTTCATTCGTACACGGGTACTCCCCGGACCTGTTTGGCCAGTTCGATGTATGGTCCGTCCGCCAGGTTGTTGAACGCCAGATGCGTGGCCCTTAAACTAAGCAGCTTCTCACCGGGCGACACGCCAAACTCCTCCCAGGTCTCAAGCGGCAGCCGGATGTATTGATCACGCCCCAGATAAGTCCAGCAGAATAACCGTTCTTTGAAGCATATCGTCCGCCCTTCAGGGATGGAAAAATTTCGGAGCTGCGGCAGGCTGGCAAATATTTTCGCCAGGGGTGAATTGTCGATCAGTTCCTTGCAGACCACGCTGAAACCTTTGACGGTGTTTCGGCCCGACATGAGAATGACGTTTGAATCCGTGCGGATGTGATATTCCTGCAGGGCTTGACCCGGCAGGTAAAAGGATCCATCCGGGAGTACTTTGCTCCAGGCATAAAAATACTTCCCGTTTTTGGCGGTTACTGCCATGTCTTATCATCCCCCGAGAATTTATGATTCCCCTTTCATTAGGTTAATCATCTCCCATGGGGCTGGGCAGTCGATATGATTTTCATCACCATTTATCGGCTGGCGGAAAACATTTAAATCAGGTATTTAGTTCTTCGACTTTGTCCGACAAAAAGATCTGATATACGCGCACAACGATGATTTTAACCATCATATACACCGGGATGGCCAAAATCATCCCTAAGATTCCCCCGAAGTCTCCGGCAATCAACAGCAGGACGATCGTCGTGAGCGGATGAATGTTTATCGTTTTTCCATAGATGTAAGGTGAGATCAAATTCCCTTCCACTTGCTGGGCAATCACTACGATAACGACCGTCCACAACACCATGGAAGGCGAAATCGTAAAAGCGACGATAACGCAAGGAATCGCTCCGAGAAGTGACCCGAAATAAGGAATGAAATTAAACAATGCGCCGACGATGGCCAGGAGCAGCGGATAAGGCAGACCGATCAGCCAAAAACCGATGAAGCACATGACGGCCAAGACGACCGCACTGATCATACGCCCGGCGATAAACCCTTTAAGCATCGTGTCGATATCGTGGATGACGGTTTCCCCGTCGCGGCGATATCGCTTGGGAACCATCCGTACCAGCGAAGGGGTGACCCGGTGATCCTCCTTCAGCATGTAATACAGCATAATCGGCACCGTGCCGACCACGATAAAAAAGTCGTTCAGAAATGTAAACACATGCGATATGTAACCGGTAGCCTCTTTGATACCCTGGTTGATGTACTCGGTGATTTTGTCCATAAGTTGGGTATCCTGATTGTCAAACATGGAGAAGTAACGATTCTTCCGAATTTCATTCATTTGACTTTGCAGCCCGTCAATCAGTTTCGGCACATTGTTGATGAACTCGGTGATCTGCTTCTGCAAGGGCGGCCAGACGACCATGAGAAAAATCGTCACCACGCCGGCGAACAGAAGATAGATGAACAGAATCGACAGCATCCGATTCATCTTCCGCGACTCCAGATATTGCACGACCGGACGAAGCAAATAATACAGAAACCCGGAGATCGTCAAAGGCACGATCAGAATCTGCACCAAAGTAACCAGCGGGTTAAATATAAAATGAACCTTGTGAATCAGATAGATGATGGTTAAGAGCATGATCGCTCCCAGGCACCTTCTGTAAAAAGGTTTCTCCATCAAGGGCATTCCCTCCTCGTTAGGACCGGCTTTATACGGCTCCGTTCGTTCGCCGCTCTACTCGGCCAACTTGGATTGAGCGGCTTCCAAAAGCTCGTCAAACCATTCGTCATCTTCCTCAAGCTTGGCGTCGACGCTTAGAAACTCGGCTTCTATTCCGGATTCCTTGGCGTAATTCAGACTGTAGTCCCATTCCTTTCCCTTTTTGCTGTAAAAAGTGATCTCGTAGGCGGCTTTGTGACCTTCGACCTCGAACACCGTGCTGCCCACCAACGCTCCCTCTTCATCCTTGCGCATTTGGGCATCCACAATCGTAAAATTCATCGTATTCTGTCTCCTTTGGTCCATCGATTCTTTTTTGCTTCCTTCTCATTTGCGTTTTCACTATAATGGGGATATTGCTCCTGAAAACAAGCTATCCTATTGCAATATCGTATCATTTTTTTTGTCAATAGCAAGAACCAGTATGAGGTGAACAAGCATTGTCCAACAAGAAAAAAAACTCGATTCAAGCGCTGACGCCGGCAAAAGTTCTGGCTTACGGATTCGGCACCATCATTATTTTAGGAACCTTCCTTTTGTCGCTTGCCCCCGCTTCCGCCGACGGAACGCCCATGCGGTTGATCGATGCGCTGTTTATGGCGACATCGGCCACCTGCGTAACCGGGCTGGCTGTGGTGGACACCGGCACGCACTTCTCCCTGTTTGGGGAGATCGTTATTCTATCTCTTACCCAAATCGGCGGCTTGGGATTCATGGCGATCGGCACCCTGATCGCGCTCGCGTTTAACCGGCGGATTTCCCTCCGCGACCGGCTGGTGCTCCAGGAAGCCATGAATTATAACTCCATGGAGGGGCTGCTTACCTTGATTCGCCGGGTCATCGTCTACGCCGCGGTCATTGAAGGGACGGGCGCACTGCTGCTCGCCTTGCGCTGGGCGCAGGACATGCCTTGGGGCCAGGCCCTTTATTTCGGCATCTTTCATAGCATCTCCATCTTCAACAACGGCGGATTCGACCTGTTCGGATCGATTCACGGCAAATTCAACGGCTTGGGAGAGTATGCCGTTGATCCGTTCGTCAATGTGGTGGTGATGATCCTCATCGTTCTGGGCGGCATCGGGTTCATTGTGATTTCCGACCTGCTGCATTATCCCAAAACAAGAAAGCTGTCCCTGCATACCAAAGTAGTGCTGACGATGTCGGGAATCCTCATTGTTGTCGGAGCCGTGTTCATGCTGGCTCTGGAGGCCGGCAATCCGGCAACGCTGAAGCCGCTGAACTGGGGGGACCGGATCATGAGCTCCTTCTTCCACTCCATCAGCGCAAGGTCCGGAGGTGTCAGTACTTTAAGTATGGCGGATTTGCATCACTCCACGCAGTTTCTGTTCATCCTGCTCATGTTTATCGGCGCCGCTCCCGGCTCCACCGGGGGCGGCATTAAGGTAACCGTGTTCGCCATCCTCCTCGGAGCGATGTATTCCATGATCCGCGGGCGGGATGACATCGTCTTTTTCCGCCGCCGCTTGTCTAAAGAGTCCATTATGCGCGCGATCACGCAAACCTGGCTGGCATTGTTTCTCGTCATTTTTGTCGCGATGGTGCTGTCGACTCTGGAGGATCGCGAGTTCCTGCCGCTGCTGTTCGAAACGACTTCGGCGTTTGCCACGGCGGGCTTAAGCCTTGATTTGACGCCTAGGCTTACGGACCTCAGTAAAGTCATCCTATGCGTCGTCATGTTCCTCGGCCGGGTTGGTCCGGTCACTCTGGCCTATGCTTTGGCTCCGCATAAAGAGAAGGAGCTGTACAAGCACCCCGAGGGAAAAATAACCATCGGTTAATTGGAACGTCTGTCTCAAACGTAGTATGATATAGGAACAACCATTTTTTAGAATATGGAGGAGCGCCAATGTCTGATTTTCAAAATAAACTACAAAAATACGCCGAACTCGCCGTTAAAATCGGAGCGAACGTTCAGCCGGGCCAAAACCTGATCGTCAACGCCACGGTGGATTCGGCGGAGCTTGTCCGCCTGATCGTGAAGCAGGCCTACGAAGCGGGAGCCCGGTTTGTCAAAGTGAACTGGAGCGACGATACCGTCACCCGCCTGCGTTACGAATTGGCCGCGGATGAATCTTTTCTGGATGAGCCCAAATGGTACGCCGGGGAGATGCTGGAATATGTAGAGAACGGAGCCGCGGTGCTGCATGTCATCTCTTCGGACCCCGACCTGCTGAACGGAGTGGATCCGCAGCGGATCACCAACCATCATAAAACCTACGGCAAAGCGATGAGCAAGTATCGCGAACTGCAAATGTCCGATAAATTCAGCTGGTCGATCGTCGCCGTTCCTTCCCGAGCCTGGGCGGCCAAGGTGTTTCCAAATTTGCCGGAGAACGAGCAGGTTCCCGCCCTGTGGGAAGCGATCTTCAAAACCGTCCGACTCGACCGGCCGGACCCGATTGCCGCTTGGCGCGAACATATCGACGGCCTTACCCAAAAATCGGATTATCTCAACGCCAAGAGATACAAGAAGCTTCATTATGTAGCCCCCGGCACCGATTTGACGATCGAACTGCCCAAGGGTCATCTTTGGGTCGCCGCGGAAAGCATCAACGCCCAAGGGAATACGTTCCTGGCCAATCTCCCGACGGAAGAAGTCTTCACCGCACCGCTTAAAACCGGCGTCAACGGTACCGTGTCCAGCACGAAGCCGCTCAGTTACAACGGCAACATCATCGACCGGTTTAAACTGACCTTCGAAAACGGGCGGATCGTTGACTTCTCGGCGGAGGTCGGCGAAGAAAATCTGAAGCAGTTGATTGAATTGGATGAAGGTTCCCATTATTTAGGGGAAGTGGCGCTCGTCCCTCACGGTTCGCCGATTTCCCAATCCGGCATCCTCTTCTACAACACGCTGTTCGATGAGAATGCGTCGAACCATTTGGCCATCGGCAACGCCTATGCCTTCAACTTGGAGGGCGGGAAGTCGATGACGCGGGAGGAACTAGCGCAAAGCGGCCTGAACGCCAGCTTCGCCCATGAAGATTTCATGGTCGGCTCCGCCGAAATGGATATTTACGGCGTTACGGAAGACGGCAAGGAAGAGCCTATCTTTACTAAAGGCAACTGGGCGTTTTAATGCCAAGAACCCGCCGGGGAAAATCCCGGCGGGTTCTTTTTCATCGGTTGTCTTCATCAGGTCCATAAAGTTAGAAGTCCAGTAAAATAGCCAGCAGCAACGCAATCACCAGGATGGAGCCGCCATAAATCAGTGTGAGCTTCGCCAGATTCTTCTTGGTCCGTTGATCGTATTCGGGATTGCCGGTTCGATTTTCCCTGGAGTTCCCGATCATTAACGTCCCTGCCGCCGCAGCGGCAACCAGCACAATAATCAACACGTACAGCCACATGGTTGCGTCCTCCCTTTCACGGGCATAGCCCTTACGTTATCCTAGAACAATGATTCCAAGTTTGTTTAGCCTTCGCTTCCCTTAACGGTCCCCATCCTTTTGACCACCACCGCCGCGATACTGAACAGAACCAGCGCGGCCAGAAATGCGGAAAGCAACCAGGAAGACGCACCCGCGCCGCCCCAGTCCATGCTTTCCCCCATCCAGAGCGGCAGGAAGGCTCCTCCTACCCCGCCGGAAGCGATCAGCAGACTGGGGGTCATTTCTTCCGCACCGGGCAACAGCTTATTGGCAAATACCAGAGCGATGGAAAAGAGTCCCGACATAAACAGCCCCAAAAGCACAATGAACACCAATAAGACGGTGAGGCCATGAACAAGAGCGAACAAGGAGATCATCAAGAAACTGCCGAGGCAGCACATGATAACGTATCGGCTATACGATATTTTCTCCGCAATCACCCCGGCGAACAACCGTCCCGCCGTCATCGCGATCCAGAATACCGTGACGCTTAAAGCCGCCGTGGCCTTGTCCGTTCCCGCTTTCTCGATCATTAGAGACGGCAGGAAATTGACAAAACTCATTTCCGTCCCTACATAGAGAAAGAAAAACGCAATGAAGATCACCAAGAGCCATCCCCGTTGTCCCGGATATGTGCGAAGCAAGGAACCTTTGGGTTTGGTCCCTTCCTCCCTCGCGTCCAGCACCGCATTGAGCTCCTTAAAGTTTCCTTTGCCGCAAACCAGCAGGAGGACCAAAGCCAGGAAGGTGACCAGCAAGAAAGAATACCGCCAAACCTCCTCGCGAATCAACCATCCGGCGATCAACGGCATCAGTAACGCGCCGCCTCCGAAGAATACTTCGAGCCGGCTCATGGCAATCGCCGTTCCCTCCGTGACGGCCACCAAAATCAAGGTCCCGATGACGGCTTCAATCATCCCGAAGCCAAATCCCGCCACCGCGCCGATCGCGTACATCCATTCCCATGGCGGGAGAAACGCGTAGCACAACTCGGCTGCGCATAACATCGTCGTTGCGATCAACAAGCCTTTGCGCTTACCGAATTTCCTTAACAGCAGCGGAGATACCAGCACCCCGAGCAGGAAACCGGCGAACTGGGCAAAAATCAACGTACCGCCGGCGCTGTAATCTTTTCCGTAATGTTCCAGAAGGTTGGGCATAATCGACCCCACCACCACATGAGCCAACCCTATCAGCAGGTAGGCTAAGCATCCCATCCACAATAATCTTTTCATCTATCTCTCCTCAAATATTATAGCCGGCCCTAACCTCCATTGTAAGGTATTGCCTGTCTTGCGTCACCCTCCAATCGAAAAGGGTAAAGCAAGGATAGACGGAAAATCCAGACGATACTTTAAAGGAGGGAAACATCATGAACCATCTCACGAAAGAACAACTGCAGACGTTGAGAGATATGCTGGTCCGGGAAAAACGGGACTTGGAGCATCATTTCGATAAAGGAAATGAGGAGTCCGTCTCGGATGAATCGCTGCGCGTTTCGACCGGCGAGCTGTCCTCTTACGATAACCACCCTGCCGATGTGGGGACGGAAACCTTCGAAAGAAGCCGCGACTTGGCAGTCGACGAGAATTTAAGAACCCGTTTGGACGAGATCGACCGCGCTCTGGATAAAATCGAGGATCTCACCTACGGATCCTGCGAGGTCTGCCATCGGGAAATTCCGTATGAGCGGCTGGAAATTCTCCCGTACACTTCCTTTTGTGTCGAGCATACGCCGGAGCGGACCATTTCCAACGACAGGCCGGTTGAAGAAGACGTGATGACCACGCCCCCGAAAGGCGCGGGCGAACACCGTCAGCGCGATGCCGGGGCATTCGACGACGCAGGCGCGTGGCGCTCCCTTGAAGAATACGGGAATTCCGATTCACCGGCGATGGCGGCCAAGCGGAATGCCCCCGACTACAACTCTCTGTCAATGGACGAGGATTGAGTCCGAAGACCCGGTAGCCCTACGCGAATATACCTAGTTCAAAGGCATTTTTCCGATCCGGAAAAATGCCTTTCGTTGTATTTGCCATGGTAAAACATTCCTTTTGCCCGTAGGTTATAGTAAAATCGAGATATTGGTTTTTTTTAGATTCAAAGTGCCTAACGGCTAGAGAGGAGAGTACCATGCCGGAACGGTTGGAATGGCTGCTCGGAGCCGATTTTCAGAATTTATCAGATCCGATTCAGGAAGATGTTTACTACGGTTTTTATGATCTTGTCTATGGAACCATCTACTATCTTGTCAAAGACCATCAAGCCGCCGAAGATATTATTCAGGAAGCCTTTATCAAAGTGGTCACCAAAAAACCGGAATTCGAAAGTGTCAGCGGGATGAAGGCTTGGTTAAAAACGGTGGCGCGAAACACCACCATCAATTATTTTCGAAAAAATAAAAAATTCCGTAACCATGTGGATGTCGAGAGTGTTTATATGGATATAGAGCCAATTAATCTGCAGGTCCCTTCGGTAGAGCAAACCGTGGAAACCAAAATGATGGAAGAAGCCATCCTTGCTTATTTGAACGGACTCAAGCCGGAATACCGCCAGTTGATCGAACTTCGCTGGAAACAGGGATTGAGTTATAAGGAAATCGGAGAACGCATGAAGCTATGCGAGAATATCGTCAGACAAAGGCTATTCCGCACGCGGGAAGGGATTAAGAAAATGCTGTATAGAGAGTGGGGTGGCGGCTATCAAGAAGGTGAACGGCAACAATCGGGGGTATCCCGTTGATTTTGAAACCAAGTTTGATCAAGCCTTCCAACAAGCTGTCGAGGCCCTTCCCTTTTACACGGATGCCGACCGCCGCAAATCGTGGGAACATATACGCGAGAAGCTGAACAGGGACAAAATTCGGCGCAAACGGCGCAAGCAAATGCAGCTCGCCGGCATCGTAGCCGCTTCCATGCTGATCGGCGGAGTGATCTTCAGCCCTCCCTTGGCAACCCAAGCGATTTCTCCCATTTATCAGGAATTGAAGAACTGGGGGAACGGCGTGACGCAGCTCGTTTTTGGAAACGGACGGCAAACCGATTCAACCGGAGTCATGGCGTCGATTCCTGCGGTGCAGCCTGACGAGGGAGAGGCTCAGCCTACACGCAAGTCCATCCATCTCGTGGCTTCGAATGTAAGCGAAGTCGTCAAAGTGAGCGAGGAAGAAGCACGGGAGTCTCTGGGCTTCCCCCTGCCGAATCTGACTTACATACCGGAGCGCTTTCAACTGCAAAGTATCGAGATCATTATTCCGGCCGAGCTGCAGGGCGATCCAAACCCGTTCGGAAAAAGCGCCCACCTTCGTTATCGATCCGACCAAGGCCATTTTTTAAGGATCTCCTTCGATCTGCTGCTGCAAAACGAAACCATGACGATGACGAATTTGTACGCCGAGAAGACGGAAGAGGTCGAATTGGATAACGGAAGTATCGCTTATTTGTCGACTGGACATGGCAAAGCGAAAATTAACCTGATGCTGGGCAATGTTCATTTCATGGCTTATGGCCAGGTCAGCCGGGAAGAAATCTTGCGGATTGCAAACGGCATAGAATGAGTCGGCATAGCCTGTCTCATGACATAAAGGAAGGGCAGATCCCGGGGGGGATCTGCCCTTCACTGCAATGTATAAGTTAAGCGCCTGCCTCTTCGATCGGAAGAAGCTGTTCTTTGAGCAGCTTGACGCGCGAAATTCTCTTGTTGTCGGTTTCCTCAACCATGAAAGTATAACCTTCGTGCTCCACGGTCTGCCCGGCTTGCGGAGGAAGAATGTCGATGCGCGAATACAACCAGCCGCCGATCGTATCGTAGTCATCGGAATCCAGTTCGAAGCCGAATCGGTCGTTGATCGATTCGATCAGCATCAACCCGTCGATGGAATAAGTCATTTCATCCAACTGCTCGATACCGGGCCGCTCTTCATCGAATTCGTCCTGAATTTCCCCTACTATTTCTTCCACGATGTCTTCCAGCGTCACCATGCCGGAGGTTCCCCCGTATTCATCGATCAGGATCGCGATCTGCGTCTTCCCGCGCTGCATCCGCTTCATTAAATCACTGATCGGTATCGATTCGGGGACCGCCATGATCGGCCGCAGCAGATCCCGGTAATCCTGGGTATTCGAACGGATCAAATCTTTAATATGAATAAATCCGATAATATGGTCTTTATCAATATTGCATACGGGATAACGGGTTCGAGTGCCCTCTAGGGCGATTGTCAGGTTCTCATCAAGTGTGTTCTGCGTGTATAAGCAGATCATTTCCGTCCGGGGGATCATGATTTCCCGGGCCGTGGTATCCGCAAATTCAAAGATGTTGTCGACCAGCGACATCTCCGTGCTGTCGATCAGCCCGCTCTCCGAACTTTCCTTCATCATCACGCGGATTTCTTCCTCGGTGTGAAGGGAATCCTGCTCCGAGACCGGGGCCATTCCCAACAATCTCAGCAGCCCGCTCGACAAGCGGTTCAACAGCCAGATAAAAGGAAACATGATCTTGTAAAAAATCCGCATCGGCCGTGCCGACAAAAGCGTCACCTGCTCGGCTTTGCGTACGGCGATCGTTTTGGGAGCCAGTTCCCCTAGAACGATGTGAAGCACGGCGATCAGTAAAAAGGAAACGAATAGTGACACGATATGCACCAATCGTTCGCCGAATCCCGCAATCTCAAACAGCGGGCTCATCATACGCGCGACAACCGGTTCTCCCAACCAACCCAGCCCCAAAGAGCATAAAGTGATTCCGAGCTGGCATGCGGATAAATACCCGTCCAAATGATTCAACATGCTCTTGGCGATCACGGCGCTTTTACGGCCCTCTTCGACGAGCGTGTCGATTCGTCCGCTTCGAATTTTAACGATGGCAAATTCGGCGGAGACAAAAAAGCCGTTCAGCAGGACCAGCAACAGCATGAGTCCCAAAGATAATAGACTCGGTAAAGGGTCTGTCAATACGATTCCTATTCCCGCGCGATCCGCGATGAATAGGTGCACCTCCTTCGCGGTTTGAAATGATAATGATGTTGGATACTTGCGTATATCGTCAATTTCCCAATGGATTCATCTCCCCTGTTATGAGCATTTGCCTCACGAAATAAAAAGTACATGCTTAATTACTTTTAATTATATAATTATACACTACACAGTCAAACCCGTGTGTATGACTGATAAACGGGCTATGAAACCAGCTTTTTTCGCAACAAAAAAACAGAACCTTTCGGGGAAAGGCCCTGTTTTTAAAATATTTACCCTCTGCGCATGGCCGGCAGCTGGCCTGGTGTTCCCGGATATTGGTAGTTCAGCGGTTGATCGAAGGTTGCGTAATCCAGGTTCACCATGAGCAGCAGCGTTCTTTGCCCCGTACTGGGATTGCTGATAATAATGTGGTCCCGGCCCGCGGCCTCCAGCACGCCTTTGAAGATTTTGGCGTTCCACTCGGAGTTGTTCTCGTAGGTCATGTAAAACGTACCGATTTTTCCAAGATTCAAGCGCAAAATGTTCTCGATGTAGGATTGCTCGTAAGTAGGGATTTGCACCGGCATCACGGTACCCGAAGGGGTCATCGGACTGCCGCTGGGAACCTGCGGAGGTTGTTGATAGGTCCCCGCCCCAGTTCCTGTTCCGGTTCCTGCCCCGCCTCCCATGCCCATTCCTGTCCCCGTTCCCGTCCCGGTTCCTGCGGGATATTGTCCCGAGCCCCCTACTCCAATTGTGTAAGTAACCGGCCGATAAGCTGGATTAAACATGCCGTGTATTCCTCCTTAAATATTATGTGTTTGTTTTTTGAATCCTTTGTTTATGAAAATCCCCGAGGGTGGATTCCCTTACTCGGGTACCCCAAACCTTAATACACGTCAGGACAATCTTCCGCGGTTGGCGCAAAGAAGCAGTGGGCTTTAAACCTTCCCGTATTTTGCTGGTTGTACCATGTTGCCGGACAGTCGCCGGCAGGCCGGAAAAACCACAGCGCATTGGAGGCGGGCCAAATCCGCTCGCCATTGATGACACGCCGGGCCAGACGAATCTCCCGCTCCCTGGCTCCTTGATAGAAGTAACCTTTTTGCGTAGCCTCATAACCGCCGGGGGATTGAAAAACCATGTCCCGCATATTTCGGATACCCCGAAAATCCAAGCACCCCCCGAGAATCCGATTGACCCCGACATTGCCGACCATCAGCATTCCCTGCTCGCCTTCCCCTTCGGCTTCCGCCCGCATCAACCTGGCGAGAAGCTTCACATCTTCCGAATTGGCTTTAATGACTGCCAAAACCCGTTCCCCCTTCCTCTCGACTGAACGATATATCCTATGTGCTAATGCCTATCCGGGTGCAAACGCCCATAAAAAAACTGTCAAGCGAATTTTGTCGAATTGGCAGTGTATGCGATTGCAATTTTGAATATTCCGTGTCTATTTCTATGGACGCGCTTACATGAATAGCATATACTGATAAAAGAACAAGATTTTCTTCCTTAACTCAAAACCTTTTAGGAGGTTCTTCTCATGAAAATCGCAATCATTGGCGGCGGTTTGGCCGGTTTGACAGCTGCCGCGTATCTTTCTGCTCAACCGAACATTGAAGGTACCGTTTTTGAACGCAGCCCTCAACTCGGAGGTCGTGCTTTTACTTACGAGAAGTCGGGCTTTACCCTGAATTATGGGGCGCATGCCGTCTATGGCATCGACCGCCATACCCTGCAGCATATGGAGGAAGAGCTGAACCTGAAGTTTCAAAGCAAACAAGTCGATAAGCGCAAGGTCGTTTATGCCAAACATGGCCGTCTGACCCCCGCCCCGCTGGATTTCGTCAAT
Organism: Paenibacillus sp. alder61; assembly: GCF_020179875.1. Classification (NCBI taxonomy): domain Bacteria; kingdom Bacillati; phylum Bacillota; class Bacilli; order Caryophanales; family Paenibacillaceae; genus Paenibacillus; species Paenibacillus sp. alder61. The sequence goes on along the minus strand of NZ_JAIUDG010000002.1, from coordinate 342,891 downwards.
ATTATGAAGACCGGGGTCCTTACCCCGATGGAAAAGGTCAGATTCGTCGCAGAAGTCGCCGCCGTAATCAGCCATATTCATCAGTTGAAACATTACCGTACGCTTGGGGAGTATCTCGACAAATCCAATTCCGCTCCCGATGTGAAAGAGCTGTGGGAGCATCTCGTCAGCTCCAACTTTTTTATTACGCCCGAAGACGCGCGCAAAGTATCGGGCGAAGTGATTGCCGAGTACTACCATAACCTGTTCCTTTCCAGCAAGCCCGTCAACTATATCCTCGGCAGTTGGACGACGATCACTGATCAGCTTGTCCATAAAATCGGGGAGAACGAGAAATGGGACATTGCCGTCAAAGAGCCGGTTGAAACGATTGTGATGGAGAAGGGAAAATTCATCTTAAATACGAAGAGCCGCGAAGCCTTGGAATTCGATCAGGTGATTTTTGCGATGCCGGTACAGCAAGTATGTAAAATGCTCGAGAACACGCCTTGGAAAACGCAGCTCGACCCTTACAAGGACAACACCTGCACGGAAGTCCTGGTCTATGATGTCGGTTTCTCCAAAGTGGTCGCGCGTCCTTTCCACTATATCAGCGATATGGATAACAAAGTGTTTATCAGCGATGTTTCCGCGACCGATTACACCGTAGTGCCCGTGGGCGGCCAGTTGCTGCAAGGGATCGCCTACCTGAACGACGACTTTTCGGATGAAGAGGAGAAGAAGCAATACCTGGAAAAGAAAACCCAGCAAATGGAGGCTCTCTTCGATACGTATTATCCGGATTGGCGGGAACATACGGCGGTCAAACGGGTGTCGAAGAAAGCGATGGTCGCAAGCGTCAAAAATATTTACAGCAACAAACTTCTGCCCAACAAGCTTCCTGGCGTTCCTTTCCTGTTTTGCGGCGACGGATGCGAAGGCAAAGGCGAGCTCGCGGAACGCGCCTTCTCGAGCGGACGCGCTGCGGCTCAGATGCTGCTGAACCAAAGGCTGGAAACCAAAGCGCTCGCGCTCTAGTTAAAAATGTGAAGGAGCTGCCGACGGCAGCTCCTTCTTCATGTCCTTAATAATGCCTGTATTCCTGAAGCCCGGCACGATAGGTTTTTAAGCGTTCAAAACCAAAGTATCGGCTGCCTTGAAAGGTGAGCTTTCCCTCATCCCCTTCCGAGCATAAACCGTACTCTTTTCCGCTAACGACGAATTCCAGACGGTCTCCGCTCTCCACTTCAAACGTCAAATAGTATGTGCTGTCCGAACGGTTCACCGAGAGATCCGTATCATGCCTGTGGGAGACTTCGGTCCGTTTTCCTACAATGATGGAGTGCACGGTAAGCACCGGCTGCCGGTTGTCGGACAAATAACGCTTGAAGCCCTTGGCCCCCGTTAACAACAGCATCCCGACGATGATGATCAAAAAGACCGGAATCGCCTGATTCATCACCCCGAACAATTCAACCCCAGACTGCATACTTCCCCTCCTTGTCACAAACTACCTAACGTCGGCGAAAGCCTGTATCCTTCCTGTCTTCCCTATATATATGCCGGCCGGATCAAAACTTGTTATTCAGGGGATGGAGAAAATATGCCTCCTTGTCCTACTTTTTTTGGACAAAATAAAATAACCTCCGATCCCTGGGCCAAGAATCGAAGGTTATCCGAATGAGGATATGAATGAAGAGCCAGTGTCATGCATAATAGAGTTGAAGCAGTTCTTGAGTTTCATCGGTCGCTTGCGCATCACGTTCGCACAATCCTTGCTCCGCCCAGCACGCTTGGCAAGCTTCCTCTGTCGTGCACAAATGAGCGTCTTCGCAAGTGTAGCAGAATTGCAGGAAGTTGCGGGTTACGGTTTCTTGATTTGCGGTTTTCATGAGGATCCACTCCTAATGTTTTATTAAGAACTCGCGTTCCTTGGTGGTGTTTCCTTCTTACAAGTTAAATATATCACAAAGTCGAAATTGTGCACGTGATAATTTTCACAAATTAATGAACATCGTCATTTTCTTTATTTACGCGTAAAACCGGCATTCGCTGATTACAATGTCGCGAATGCCGCTATAGCGATGGGAAGACGCTATTCACATAAAATCATATCCCGTAAAGTATCCCCTTGCCGGATCATAGGCAGCACCAATTCGTCTTTATCAACGATGAATTCCAGAAGCACCGGGCCCGGATGCTTCAGGGCCACCTCCCAAATCCTTTCGGCGTCCTCGGGATTGTCCGCGCGCAACCCTTTTACGCCATACGCTTGAGCCAAGAGAACGAAGTCCGGGCTTCCCGACAGGTCGATATGGCTGTAGCGTTTATCGTAAATGACTTCCTGCCACTGGCGAATCATCCCCAACGTTCGATTGTTAATGACGACGATCTTCACCGGGATTTGATGAATCGAGCAAATGGCCAGTTCCTGGGAACACATCTGAATTCCCCCGTCCCCGTTAATCGAGATGACAAGCCGGTCGGGATTGCCGATTTGAGCGCCGATCGCAGAGGGAAACCCGAAGCCCATCGTTCCCAGGCCGCCGGAGCTTAAGAAGCTGCGCGGGTACTTATAGGTAAAGAACTGGGCCGCCCACATTTGATGCTGTCCGACGTCCGTGGTTACGATCGCCTCGCCCGAAGTCGTTCTGGATAACATTTCAATCACGAACTGCGGTTTCAGCTTTCCTTCCTCTTCCCGATACCTAAGCGGGTACTGTGCTTTCAATCCGGAGAGGTAATCCACCCATTCTCCGTATTTCACGGATTCAAGCTCTTCGGATAACCGTTCATTCAGCATGTCCAGGACCTCCCTCGCATCGCCCACCACGGAAATAAACGTTTCCACCAACTTATCGATTTCGGCGGCATCGATATCGATATGCGCAATTTTCGCCTCCGGTGCGAACGCATCCAGCCGCATCGTGACCCGATCGTCGAACCGGGCTCCGATCGCAAGCAGGAAATCGCACTCCGTCAAGGCGCGATTCGCGCTGACCGTCCCATGCATGCCCGGCATGCCCAGCCATAAGGGATGATCCCCCGGAAAACCTCCCAATCCGAGCATGGTGGTCGTCACCGGAATGCGGGCCCGCCCGGCGAAGGCGAGCAGCTCCGCCGAGGCCTCGGCATGGATCACGCCGGCACCGGCGACAATGACCGGCTTGCGGGAACCGCGGAGCGCTTCAAGCAGCCTGTCGACATCGGCAGTCTCCGGCCGTTCCACGAGCCGGTACCCCGGCAGCGACACCGTCTCCGGGTAGCGGAACGGAGCCAAGGCCGCCGAAACGTCTTTCGGTATATCGATCAGAACGGGTCCTTTTCGCCCGGTGCCCGCAATATGGAAGGCTTCTTTGACGGTTTTGGCCAAGTCTTCCACTCTGCGAACAAAAAAACTATGTTTGGTGATCGGTTGGGTGATCCCGACGATATCGGCCTCCTGAAACGCATCCGTTCCGATCAACTGGCTGGCGACGTTGCCGGTAATGACCACCAAAGGAACGGAGTCCATATAGGCCGTCGCGATTCCCGTTACCAGATTGGTCGCTCCCGGGCCGGAGGTCGCCAGGCACACCCCCGTTTTTCCGGTCGCTCTGGCATAACCGTCAGCCGCATGAATGGCCCCTTGTTCATGGCGCGTCAGCAGATGCCGAAACTCCTCGTTTCCGTGCATGGCATCATAAATATATAAAACCGCTCCGCCCGGGTAACCGAATACGCATTCGACCCCTTCTTTCAACAACGATCTCAGCAGGATTTCCGATCCTGTCACGAGTTCCAACTCTTCGCATGTATTCATCTGTTCTCGTCCTTTCGCCGACTGATGCACAAAAAATATCACACCCGCGTTCCTTCGCGTAACTATCCATTCGGGGATTTTGATAGTATACTTCTAGATAATTATGGATCGAACCGGAGGTTTAAAGCGTGATAGAGCACAAGAAGATCAAATCGATCGGCGATATCCTGCATCGGGTTCAAGAACATGGCTTCGTGGGTAGAGTCCCCGAGCAAGAGATGTTTGATCGGTATTTAAAAGGAATGGAACATCGAAACGAACGGATCCTGAATCTGTTCGGCCCGCCGGGTATCGGAAAAACCGAGCTGCTGGGACAATTTAAAAGACAGGCCGAAAAGCTGGGCTTCCGTCAGGTTCTGGTGGACTTCCGGGAGATCGGACCCGAATTCAGCGCCTTTTCTCGGGCACTTTCCAAGCAGTTGGCCCTGCCGGACGACAATAACGGAGACAGGGATAAAGCAGTCTTACAGGGATTGCACGAATCCGCGTCAGACGGCCCGCTTCTCCTGGTCCTGGACCATTACGAGGAAGCCGGCGCATTGGACAAATGGGTACGCACGGCGCTGATCCCCGGACTCCATATCAGGACTTGCATCCTTATCGGGAGCCGTTATCCTTTACTCAGGTCCTGGATCACGTCGCCGGCTTGGATTTCCATGATCGTGTCCATGCCGCTGAGCGAATTAAGCCGCAGCGAAACGGACGAATATATGAAGCGACACGGAAACTCCCGTATGGCGGAGGATCAGGCCTGGCTGCACACCAAAGGCCATCCGCTAATGCTGTCCCTGTGGTCCGGAAAGATGGACCGGATTCTCGATTCCGCGGAGGAAGCGGGAACTCCCCGGGTTGAGCCCCTCCTGGACTGTTTGTTGGACTACGGTCTGGAAGAAAGCCATCGCAAGGAGTTGACGGATGTCCTGGAGGTTGCCGCTTTTTTACGTCATTTCGACCAGGAACGGTTGGAAGCGATTTTACGAAGGGAACTGCCCTTCGCCATCTTCGACCGTGTGATTCAGCTCTCCTTCGTTCGGAAGTACAGCCGCGGCTGGCAGATCAATCGGCTGATTCGAGAAGCGCTGCGCAGCCGGGTTAAAACGCGGACCCCTGAACGTTACCACCAGCTCCGCGAATCGACGGTAAGTTTCTATACCGCCCGCCTTCAGCAAAAACTCGAACAGGGTCAAGATGTAACGGAAGATGTGGAGGAACTGATGCAGTATATCGGCAATCCTGTTCTGAGAGCCCATTACAGGCATGTCGAGGGGATTCATTATATGCTGGAACAGCTGGATCACAGCAATTTGGAGGAAGCCAAATCCTATATCCGTCAACGTCAAGGAAGCGCCCGCCCCTGCCGCGTTATCTGTGCTGACCCGGAGACCGGAAACGAGTATCGCTACCGGCTCACCCGAGAGGAAAGTCTGCTCCGATTGGTTCCGGCGCGGCCGATTGAGCTGGCGGAACGTTACCCGGATACCGTCAAGCTGTTCAGAAACCATGATGGACAGCTGTTCGGATTGGCGGCGGTCGTTCCGGTAAACCGGGAGCATCTCCCTCTTCTGGCCTCCTCCCCGGTTTCCCGTGCCTATATTGAAAGCCTGGCACCCGAGGAACTCGCGGAGATCCGGCAATTATCCGGGCCAGACCGCCATAAGGGCCATTTTCTGCTCGCCTTGGATATGGAGAATCTGGAAGATGACCATCAGCGTTCGATCCTAGTGCATTTTACGTTGAAATATATGCTGTCGGGGGAGCGGCTCCTGGTTTCTCCACCTCCGCACCCTTATTATCAGGACGCTTACCGGAATCTGGGCTTCGAGATCGTACCGGGCGCCGACCATTCCAACTATGGCGGTGAAATGAGCGCGTTAACGCTTGTGGCCGATAGCCGGGGGAAGGGCTTGTTTCGACTTTTTGAAAAGTGGATGACCACCCCGCTTCCCCTATCTGAGTCTCCGGCGGCGTTGTCGGCGGCGGGCGATCTTCCCCTTTTTACCTCCAGGGAACGGGAAGTGGCCGAAAAGCTGCTCAGAGGCTTGACGAATCAACAAATTTCCCAAGCCCTTTATATTAGTGAAGCGGCGGTTAAAAAGCACTTGACCGCTATGATGCGCAAAGCGGAAGTCCAAAATCGGACGCAGCTCGTCTCCGCCATCTTAGGGGAGCTGCCCGCTTCCAAATAAAAAAGTCAGTTGGACGCGCTCCTAGAGCACGTGCCAACTGACTCCTCCATCCTGCGTTTGCATAAGCAGGGATCTTTTTTTATCGTGGTTGGCTACAAGCAGCCACCCTGTTTGGGGGGAATGGAACTGCAGCTTGACCACCTCGGGGTAATCCGCGAGAATCTCGCGCAGTTTCCGGCTTTCCGGCAAAGGCGACCACGTTTTCCCTTGATCCACCGTATGAATCATGGCCGATTTCTGCAGGGACCACCCCTCAAGGGATGTCAGAAACGTGGTGGACAGTTCCCCATCCTCCTCACTCTTCCACGGCAATCCCAACGGAGCCAGACTCCAGCTCTTGCCGGCATCCATCGTAAAATATCCGTTATACTTCAAACCGCCCTCTCCGCCGCAGCCTACGGCTACCCAGGCCGCCGTTCCGGCCGCGTTCAACGCTTGGGGCGCGGTTGTCGTAAAACGGGTACATCCAGTGATTTTGCTATCGTCAAAAAACGAGGCGCTCTTCGTCCAGCGTTGTCCTCCGTCCACTGTGACATAAAGAGCGGGAACTCCCTCTTCGATTAACGTAACATAGCCGTTCTTCTCATCGGTAAACATCATGCCGTCGGGTTTCCCCAGCTTGGGCAGTGTTTGGTTCGCCGCGGAGCTCTCGGTTGGAAGCAACGAGGTACTCATAATTTTCTCCCAGGTCGCCCCGCCGTTCGACGTGGTATACACGGCTTTGGCCTCGATGCTGTCGGCCCCGTCACCGACGGTCAAGATCCAGCCCCGGTACTCGTTTACAAAATAAATCGAAGAGACGTCATCGGCTTCCGGAAGCGAGGTCATCTTCCAGGTCCCTCCCCCGTTGGTGGTCCGAAGCACAATGGCTTCCCCCGAACCGAGCGAATCTCTGACCACCCAGCCATGGTCCAGGTCTTTGAAAAACAAGTCTTTTCCGTATTGCGGATTGTTCGGAAATTGAATCGAAGAAGAAGGGGAAATATTCGTCCAGGTTTTCCCGTTATCCCTCGTCGTATACAAACGCAATTCGCTTCGCGTCGACCCCCATGCCAATCCGGAAGTATCGCTCATTAATTTAAAATCGGTCAGCCGCGTTTGTATTTGGTATTGTCCCGCCTCGGCCTCCGCCGGTGATGAAGTATGGGGACTCGGCGAAGGTTCGGGGTTGACGATCGTTAACGTCTGTCCTTCTTCCACCGTCTCCTCCTCATTCAGCGAATGGCGGGAGGAAACCGGATCCGCCGGTTGTTCCGAAGCGCAGGCGGTCAGCAACAGACCTGCGGCCATAACGCATCCCGCCAGCTTGCACCACCACTTGAGCAAACAATCACCTCACTGTCCTAACTCTTAGCTGATAGATTAAGTATAACATACCTTTAAGGGAGGTTTATAACCGCTTGTCCTTCGAGAAGTTGACGACGATATGCTGGTCCGGTTTGTAAACGGCAAACGCATAGCCTTTCTTTTGCAAAACGGAAATGATTTCAGGCAGCGCTTGAACGGTTTGCGCCTTCTCGTGCATCAAAATAACCTCGGTGTCCCGATGAACCTGCCGTTTGACTTCCTGGATAATCCGGTTCGGTTTGCCGGAATAACTCCAGTCTTTGGAGTCCACCGTCCAATCCCACATTTTGAAACGGGCGGCCGCGATATCGTCGCGGAAGGACTTCCCTATGTAAGGATGGCTTCCATACGGAGCGCGGATCAACCAAGGGGCGGTTCCCGTAATCTTCTCGATCATCTCTTGCTCCCGCTTGTATTCCTTGAGAAATTTAGCCGAGCTACCGCTTTTGTACAACGTGTCTTTGTCATGGGTCATGCTGTGCATCCCGATATAATTCCCGGCCTGAGCCGCGTTTTTGACCGTCTTTTCGTTCCCCGAAAGCTGGTTTCCGATCATAAAAAAAGTGGCATGAATGCCCTTTTCATTTAAAATATCGACGATTTGGTTGGTGTATTTGCTGGGGCCGTCGTCAAACGTCAGATAAACGACTTTCTTGGCCGTCGTCATCTGGGTCTGAACGGCTTGGTTCTGCTGGCTCGGGGCCGGCTTGCCGGGCTGGGACGGAACGGCCGGTTCGTTCGTCTTGGCTTCCTCCCCTTCGTTGATTGACGGGTCGGCAGCTTTCTCCGGATCCGCCTGTTTCCCTGTGCCCGGATCTAAGCCCGGGTCATTGCCTTGCGTTTCTCCAGCTTCCTCCGCCGTTTCCTCAACGGGCTGTGCTTGCCCCCTATCCGTAGTATGGCCATCCAAATACTTGGGAGCCGTTACCGCAACAGCTCCGGAGGATTTGGATTTATGAAGGACGGAACCCGTCGCATACGCGCAAAAAACAAGCGATGTGGATGTCAGGATCAAAGCCGTTATGATCAATGTTCTTAATTTCTTTTTAGGATCTTTTGCGTGTTTGGATGATCTGGTCTGTCTTGCTGCTTCTTCTTCCATTCTCTCTAAGTAGGACATTTCTCTCTCACCAAAGCCTCTCTTTCATTGTTATTAATAGAATAATATAAATAGAGAGGCCATGTCCTTACAATATGGTTACATCCTGGTTAATCCCCCGTTACAATGCCATAAAAAAGGTAAGAATTTTTAATTTCCATGTTTTACTTTAAATTTTCACTGATTCATGTACAATGTAGGGAGTAATAATTACATATCCGTTCGGTTAGTGCGGATTTCTCGGTGCTGGCCCTCCGGACCTGCTGATTAAGGCAGACGTGTTCTACACAATCTAAAGCTTGGACAATATGATTTTAGGGAGATGAATCAATGAAAACTCAACTTCGTTCCAGTAGGGTGGTAATTATTGGGACAGGCGCGGTTGGCGCTACAACCGCCTACACTCTTTTGCTTCGCGAAAGAGTTTCCGAACTCGTCCTGATCGACGCAAATAAAGATAAGGCGCTGGGTGAAGCGCTGGACATGAATCACGGGCTTCCGTTCACCGGAGGGGTTAAGCTCTGGGCCGGCGACTATAGCGATTGCGCGGATGCCGATGTGATTGTGATTGCCGCCGGAGCTTCGCAACGCCCGGGTGAAACGCGGATCGATCTCCTCAAAAGAAATGCGGGAATCTTTGACACGATCATTCAGAACATCGTTAAATACAACGATCACGGGATTATTTTGGTGGCCACGAACCCGGTGGACATTTTGTCTTATGTATCCTTGAAAAAGAGCGGATTCCCTTCCAATCGCGTCATCGGGTCCGGGACTCTGCTTGACAGCGCCCGTTTCCGTTATTTGATCGGACAGAATAAAGGAATCAACCCGCGCAGCATCCACGCGCATATCGTGGGCGAGCACGGCGATTCCGAAGTTCCGTTGTGGAGTCTGGCCAATGTGGCCGGGATCGATCTGGAATTCTCCGATGAGGATCGAGAAGAAATTTTTAACAGCACCAAAAACGCCGCTTATGAGATCATCAACGCCAAGGGGGCGACATCTTACGCCATCGCTCTGGCCCTGGACCGGATTATCGTTTCCATTCTGCAAAACGAAGGCTCCGTCCTCAATGTTTCTACGCTGCTTCAAGATTACAACGGGGTATCCGATGTTTATCTCGGCGTACCGAGCATCGTCGACCGCACCGGCGTACGGGAAGTGTTGGATCTCAAATTGACCGGGCAAGAGCTCGAGAAATTCCAGGCTTCCGCCAACAAGCTGAAATCGGAAATCTCCAAGCTGGAGCTGTAATGCTGTAATTCGGAAGCAAAATAAAATCCCCCGCAGACAGATGCCGCTGTCCCGGGGGATTTTTGTTTGGCTTTGGGTACTGCGCGGATTAGTAGATCACGATATTTCCGTCCCGCTCTTGCCCCGGTTCTTGCTTCGCAAGCTTCCGCCCCGCCATGCGGTTGATCGCTTCAAGGTAGGCTTTGGCGCTGGCTTCCACAATATCCGTACTGATCCCCCGGCCGGAGAAAGTTTCCCCTGCCGCCTTGATTACGACATGCACTTCGGCCTGCGCATCCGTCCCCGGTGTGACGGATTGGATCCGGTAGTCTTCCAGTTCCGCTTCCCACCCCGTAGCTTTGGCCAGGGCGCGATATACGGCGTCCACCGATCCGTTGCCAACGGCGGCCTCGTCGGCGAAAGTTCCGTCCTGTTTCAGAACACGGACCGACGCGGTCGGCAGCGAGCGGTTCCCGTAAATGACCTGAAGACTTTCCAGGGAAAAAAGCTTCGTTTCGTTCGCGATATTCTCATCCATAAGCGCGCGGATATCCTCGGACAGAATGTGCTTCTTTCGGTCGGCCAATGCTTTGAACTTGGCGAAAGCGATGTTCAACTGTTCCTCATTCGGGGAATAGCCGAGATCCGCCAGTTTTTCCTTAAACGCGTGCCGTCCCGAGTGCTTGCCGAGCACCAGTTTGCTGGAGCTGGCCCCGATCGTTTCGGGCGAGATGATTTCGTATGTGCCGCGGTGCTTGAGCATCCCATCCTGATGGATGCCCGATTCATGGGCGAAAGCGTTGGCTCCCACGATCGCTTTATTTCCGGGAACGCTCATTCCGGTATATTTGCTGACCAGCCGGCTCGTATTGTAAATCTCGCTCAGTACGATGCCGGTTTGGGCCCCGTAAAAATCGCTGCGTGTCTCGAGCGCCATAATCACTTCCTCCAGGCAAGTATTTCCGGCTCTCTCCCCGATCCCGTTTATCGTCCCCTCAAATTGGTCGATCCCATTAGCTATCGCCGCGAGCGTGTTAGCGGTAGCCATGCCCAAATCGTCATGGCAGTGCGTGCTGAGCTGTATTTTCTCTATTCCCGGAACGGTCGATTTGATGGTCCTGAACATGGCTCCGAATTGATCCGGAGTCGCGAACCCGACCGTGTCCGGCAGGTTGACGACCGTCGCTCCGGCGGAAATCGCCGTTGCCGTTACCTTGCACAGAAACTCGATTTCGGTTCGGCTGGCATCCTCGGCGGAGAACTCCACCTTGTCGAAAAATTTCCGGCCGTATCGGATCGCGGCCTCCGCCGTCTCCAATACTTTGTCCTGACTCATCCGGAGTTTGTACTCCCGGTGAATCGGCGAAGTGGCGAGAACCAGATGCAGGCAAGGATCCTCCGCTTCTTTCAACGCCTCCACGGCCGCATCGATATCCTTCATGTGGCAGCGTGCCAAACTGAGCAGCGTCGCGCGCTTCACCCGCTTCGCGACTTCCCGGATGCTCTGCAGATCGCCGGGCGATGTAGCGGCAAATCCCGCCTCGATCCGGTCGATACCGAGCCGCTCCAGTTGAAGGGCGATCTCCACCTTCTCTTCCGTCGTCAGGCTGACTCCCGGAGATTGCTCCCCGTCCCGCAGCGTTGTGTCAAATACATAAATTTTCCTCATGCTCTTTTCCCACCTTTTCATAAAATTAAAAAAAACCTCCTTCGTTCCCCGCCAAGCCGATATGGCTTAGCAGGGGCGAAAAAAGGTTCATTTTCACGGTACCACCCTGATTTTGCCTCCGGTGTCCCCACCGTAGGCCTCAGCGGAAAACGCAGGAGTTCAAAACGCCGGCGCTTCCTTGTACGATAACGGGTACAAACCGGCGTTCCCTAGGCAGCGCGCGGGAGGCAAACGAACTGTCGGATCGTTCCAACCACCGCGGTCTGATTCGAAAAACACGGCTCCAAGGCGAGTCGGTCACGGGATTAAGGCGGCGATTTCAGCATGCTCGCCGCTCTCTGGACATAAGCGCCCGTAAGACCTTGCTCCTTTTCACAGCCATTGTTCATATAAAACTAAAAAACCCCTTTCATCCCGTACGTATCAACGTACAATGGGACGAAAGGGGTTGTTCTTCCGTGGTACCACCCAAATTCACCGTGCATCCGGTTGAAGCGAAAGCACAGTCTCGACGCCAAACGTTATCTTGATCGCTTGGCGAGCATGTTAACGGGTGCTAATCCCGGTTGTCCTTATGAATGATGTTCGGGACAACGGCTCCAAGGCGAGTCGGCACTCGGGATTAAGACGGCGATTTCAGCATGTTCGCCGTTCTCTGGACATAAGAGCCCGTATGGCCTGCTCCTTTTCATTGCCTTTCAATCTGAAACTTGGTGTTATTATATGCCAATATTTAAAAATTAGTCAAATCTTTTTTTGGATTCGTTATTAGCCGGGGTTATCAGTGTTCGGCTCCAACCTCATCCACATGGCTTACATGACGGCGATTGGCAAGAATTAAAATGACGGAGAGCAGTACGAATCCGGCTCCCACTATAAAAGGAATATGCGGGTTATACCATTCGGCCAGCTTACCCGCCAAGAACGGGGCGATCGCGCCGCCAAGAAAACGCAAAAAACTATAGGCGGCAGAGGCCGTCGATCTCTCCACCGGCGAAGCGTTCATCACTCCCGCGGTAATCAAGGTGTTGTTGTTCCCGAGCAGGGCTCCGGCAAAGATCACGCAGGCGATGACAACCCATCGGGTTTCGGTCCAAATCCCCATGGCCAGCAGGGTTAGCGCAAACAGGAACAGCATAAGTCCCATCGAGCGGACGGTTCCGAATCTGCGCTGCAGCCGTGGAGCCATGAATACGGAAGTGAAAGCCAAAAGAACACCCCAGCCCAGAAATACGTAACCCAACCCGTGCTCGTCCAGTCCCATTACAAATGGAGCGTAGGCCATCAGTGTAAAGAATCCGAAATTATATAAGCAGGCGGTGAGGCCGAATATGACCAACGAACGGTGTTTTAAGGCGCGAAACGGCTCCAAAGGCGAGGTTCGGGATGTTCCTTTGGGGGCCGTTTCCGATTTGGGCATTAGCGTAACCAGGCCGATAAAGGCGATGATCATCAATGAAGCTACGCCCAAAAAAGGACCTCTCCAAGTGATGGCGCCCAGCCATCCGCCGAGCAGCGGACCGACGGAAATACCCAGACCCACGGCTGCTTCATATAAGATGACCGCCTGTGTCGTCCCGGTTTTGGACAAGGACACGATGGCCGAAAGCGCCGTGGCTACGAACAGGGCGTTACCCAGCCCCCATCCGCCTCTAAGACCGATAATGGTCCAGATTTGATCGGACAAGCCGCCGAGTGCGGCGAATATCGCGATCACGATAATGCCGGCGAGGAGCGTCCGCTTCATGCCGAGCCTGGAAGAAAGCGTCCCCGTAATCAGCATCGCAACCGCCATGACGGCGTTATAGCTTGTAAACAGCAGCGTGACCTGACTCTGAGACGCGTGCAGGTTTTCCGCGATCGCAGGCAATATCGGATCCACCAGCCCGATTCCCATGAAGGCGATGATTCCGGCAAAAAACACGGCCCATACGGCACGCGGTTGATTCAAAATTCCGTTCTTCTCACGGAGTGAACTCGATCCCGGATTCGGTTCCGTGTATACTTGATTTGTCATGCTTTTCTCTCCTTACTTAATGAACGAAATGAATCCTAATTTTCGTTCCGAATTATTTAGTTGTATAATGAAAGTACATTATTGTATTATACAACTACATGAACTAGTGTCAATATTTTTAAAAATTTAAGTGAATTGGGGTATTTATCATGATCGAACAAGCTTTAGAAACCATCGAGGTTGAGCTTGCCATCTTGTATCGGCGAATAACGAACCGGAAACACGGAAATTTGGACCGATCCGCTTATTTGCTGCTTCATCAAATTCATGCCAACGGCGCCGCCGGCGTCAAGGCCCTCGCCGACGAGTTCCGGCTGGACGTCTCCACCGTAAGCAGGCAAACCGCGGCTTTGGAGAAAAAAGGGTACGTTATCCGGATTCCCGACCCGGCGGACGGGCGCGCTTATTCTCTGCAAATCTCCGAATTGGGCAAACAGGAACTGGCCGCCTCCAAAAAGTCCCGCACCGAACGCATCGGCCGTCTGATCCGGGATTGGTCTGAGGAAGAGAAAGAGATATTCGGCCGACTTCTTGCCAGGCTGAATCGGACGTTTGACTGATTTTCCCTTTTTCCTTGAATTTTGGGTATAGGGAGAGACGAATGGTGAATTTTGAGGTTTGTGGCAGGGGACGTGTTTGTTGGTTTCTATTGTGAATTTTTCATATGTTGTAATTTTAATAATAATTGCATTTATTTGACAACCTCGCTGTTGTCCTCTATATTCGAGTTGAATGAATCATGCGGAAATATCGGTTGACGGAGGTGTTTTCATGAACGACTATGATGTTCCTGTCGAGGTCATCGAACGGGCCGAAACGCTGTGCGGGGAGATCCAGCTTCAGCGGCGGGGAAAGCATTTCGAGGTGATCAGCAATGGAACCTTCCTGATGGCCACGTACAACGGAGAGTCGGAAAGGCTATTGGTTCGAAGCGCCCTGAACCATGCCGAATCCTGCGAGTCCGTTCTCATCGGCGGCTTGGGCGTGGGATTTTCCCTGCAGGAGGCCTTGAAGCATGAGCGCGTTCGGACGGTGACCGTTGTGGAAATTGAACAGAAGGTCATTGAGTGGAACCGTTCCGTTCTCGCCCCGGTGTCCGGCCATGCCCTGTCCCACCCGAAAACAAAACTGATTCACGACGATTTGGTCAAATGGCTCTTCCAAACGGATGAAACATTCGATCTGATCTGTCTGGATATCGACAATGGTCCGGATTGGAAAGTTTTTGACGCTAACGGAACGTTATACGATGATACCGGGTTGGCCCGGCTTCGGAGCCGGCTCAAACCGGGGGGATGTCTGACATTTTGGAGCGCTACGCCTTCTCCGGAGTTCGTCGTCCGGCTGGAGCGTTTTTACGGGAATGTCCAAACTTTTGAGGTGCCGCAGCAAAGCGGAGTCCCCGATTACATATTTCTGATTCAAAACGGATGATGAGCTGCCGGACGGATGAACGGTTTCATGGAGGTGTAACATGATGATTCAAAAAACGATCGATCGGAAAAAACTCGACGAACGGGTCGTGCACATGCCCTGGTTCGTTCAACAATTTATCGACTACAAGCTGCCGGACCTCTCCCCCTCTACCCTTCTGGAATATGTTCGCGATTACGAGCAGTTCTTCAATTGGCTCCGGGCCGAGGGGCTTTCGGAAGCGGGCAGCAACGCGGAAGTTACGCTGTTGGAGCTGGAACGCCTGAGGATGGAGAGCATTGTCGGCTACCGGATTCACCTGACGACCCGGACCGAAGGGACCAACGCCAGGATCACCGTTTCCCGGAAGATGTCTTCCCTCCGTTCGCTGTTCCATTACTTGAGCCAAATCGCCGAGGATGAGAACTTCTATCCCCTGCTGAAGCGAAATATCATGGCGAAGGTGGAAATCAAACGAATTCACAAACCCAAGGACACCGCCGCCAAGTTAAAGGGGAAAATTCTGGAGGAAGACGAGCTGCTGGAGTTCATCGGCTATATCGCGGAAGGATACGGAGCGGACATTCAAAACAATAAGCAGGCGCTGCACAGCTACGAGCAGAACAAGGAACGCGACGCTTGCATCGCCAGTCTGATCCTTAATTCGGGACTGCGGGTTTCGGAGGTGGTCAACCTGAACCTCGACGATCTCGATCTTGCGAACAAGCTGCTTTACGTATACCGTAAAGGGAACAACGACGAAACATTCAAAACTCCCGTCTATTTCCGCGAGCAGTCCAAGGACGATCTGACTCACTATCTGACGCTCCGGCAAACCCGGTACAAGACGCCGAAACGGGAAAATGCCCTCTTCGTCACGATCCCGAACGGGCAGAAAGAAGGCAAGCGGATGACGAAGCGGGCGATACAAGCGATGATCATCAAATACGCCAAGCGATTCGGCAAGCCTTATTTGACGGTTCACAAGCTGCGCCATTCTTTTGCCACGGACTATTATCTGCAGAACGACATTTACAAAACAAAAGAACAGCTCGGGCATGCTTCAACGGAGACGACCGAGGTTTACGCCCATCTGACCGACAAAACGATGTCCGAAGCGATCGAACGCCGCAACGAGGCCTCTACCGGTTCGTGAAGAACGGCGCCGATGCAACAAAAGGTGGTCCAAGAATGCTCTTGGCCCACCTTTTGTTATTCCGCGGGATTTCCCTCGTAGGTTTCGATAAACCGGGCTATCTCCTCTATGTTCTCAGCATGAAACACCGGTATATCGTATTTCCGGCGAATGCGAGTCATCACGATGCTGTCCGGTTCCCCCGCAAGACCGCGGGATCGACTCTCGGCCGTACGAAAAACGACGCCGATCACTTGGGTGAGCGAATCCAGCAGACCGAGGTCCTCCTCTATATCGCGAACGAGCAGCAGCTTGGGGTACGGCTCGCGTTTAAAACCCTCGATTACGATCAGATCATAATGATGGAACCGCTCGATCAACGCGATCAGCGGAGTCTCCCTCTCCTCGACGACGGCGGTCCGCCAGGGGGACGTGATCGCGGTTGCCTCCGCACCGGAGGTGCGAAAGGCATGGGTGTCGGTGCCCGGCATATCGCCTTCAAAACCGTGAACATCATGTTTGATGACCGCCGCGCGAATCCCCTTCTCCCGCAGCAGCGGCAGCAGCCGGCTGATCAGCGTGGTCTTTCCGCTGTTTTTGTAACCGGCGACCTGGAGGACGGGGATCATCGCGCCCCCGGCAGACGCAGCACGCTAACCGTTTCTCCGGCCTGAACGCCTCTGCTGGACGGGGGAATGACGATCAAGCAATCACTGTCTTTGATCGTGATCATCACGCTGGATTCATCCAGCGCAGCGGGATAAGCGAACAGACGCCCGTCCCGGACTTCGAGCCGTCCCCGCACAAAACGGGTAAAGTTGTTGACCTTCGTGTAGTCCCGTCCCAATTCCGCCTCCCATTCGGGAAGAAACGGCTGGTCGGTGCCGAGCATCCGGCCGATGACGGGCCGAACGAACAGCTCGAAGCCGACGAAACAGGCCCCCGGGTTGCCCGACAAGGCGAACAAATGCTTGCCTTCCTTAATTGCGGCGGTCGTCACACTTCCCGGACGCATCATCACCTTATTGAACAGCATTTCAACGTCATCGCCCCGGACCAAGTCGGCCATAATGTCAAAATCGCCGACCGAAACCCCGCCGGTCGTGATTACAAGATCGTATAAGGCGAACGCCTCCTGTACTTTCCGCCGGGCCGTCGCCAAATCATCGGCGATCGCTTCCAGGATATGCGGCTCTCCGCCTGCTTCCCGGACCTGGGTCGCCAGCATATACGTATTGCTGTTGCGGATTCGGCCGTCCTGCAGCGGTTCGTCGATCCCGAGCAGCTCCGAGCCCGTGGAGAAGATCGCTACGCGCGGACGCTTTGCCACCGGGACGCGGTACACCCCAAAGGTGGCCAGCACCGAAATCTCCCCCGCCGAAATGCGCCGTCCCCGCGCAAGAATCAGATCCCCGGCCGCCAGCTCCAGCCCCACCGGGGTGACATTGCTTCCCGGCGCGATTTCCCGTTTCAGCATGATAAAGTCCTTCCCTTGGTCGGCCCCGGACTCCGTCATTTCAAACATGACGACGGCGTCGGCCTCATCCGGCACTTTTGCCCCGGTCATAATCCGGGCCGCCGTCCCGGGCACGAGCGATACGGAGGGGAGACTTCCGCAAGGGATTTCATCGACCACTTCCAGATACACGGGCCTCTCCGAGGTGCAGCCAACCGTATCCCCGCTGCGGATCGCAAAGCCGTCCATTCCCGACCTGCGAAAGTGCGGATAAGGATGCGGAGCAGAAATATCTTCGGCGAGTACCCGGCCCTGCGCGTCGGGCAACGGCACCCACTCGGTTTCCGCGGTCTTGGCGAAAGCCAAAACCTTCTCCTGCCCCTCTTGAACCGAGATCGCCCGGCGCCGGAACTTATCTTCTCTCTCGCTTAATGCTGACATGGATTAATGCCCCCTTCCTTATGGTGTCGCGCGCTACTTATAAACTCATCCATCAATTCTTCCGTTCGCTGAGTGATTCGTCCGATTTCCTCGCGGGTCAGCCCGTCATAATGAATGCCCATCACAAGGGTTACCGTACGCGATAACTCGGCTGCAGCGCGCTTGGCAAGGCTTTCCGTCAGGACGTGCTCTTTGTGGCCCGGGACGGCCGAAGTCTGTACCTCGGCCCCTCCGGCGGCCGGATAGGCGGTGGAAGCCGCGCCGATATGGGCCTCCCCTCCAGTGATCATGATCAGGAGGTCTCGTCCCATCGGCACGCTCTCCAACCGAATATCCGCAAAATTGTAATTCATCCGCGAAGCTCCCTTCATCAACATACCTGGCTCTATTTTATAGGATTCCGCGGATTTCGTCCAAAGAAGAGATACCTTCTTCTCGCATCAACCGTTCCAGGTCCTCGATCAGCTCGACTCCGGCGCGCGGGTTCACGAAATTATGGGTCCCCACCTGAATCGTCTCCGCCCCGGCCATTATGAATTCCAAAATATCTTCCGCGCTGCTGATGCCGCCCATTCCCATTATCGGAATGCTCACGGCCCGGCTGACCTGATGGACCATGCGGAGCGCGATGGGCTTGATCGCCGGGCCGGACAGCCCGGCATACAAATTTTCAAAAACACTGCGGCGCTTCCGGATATCGATCTTCATCGCCGAGAACGTATTGACGAGGGAAACGCCGTCCGCCCCTTCCTCCTCGCACATTTCCGCCATCTCTACGATATTCTCCGCGTTCGGCGACAGCTTGACCACCAGCG
The DNA here is from genome assembly GCF_020179875.1 of Paenibacillus sp. alder61. NCBI lineage: Bacteria > Bacillati > Bacillota > Bacilli > Caryophanales > Paenibacillaceae > Paenibacillus > Paenibacillus sp. alder61. The sequence continues at coordinate 324,296 of NZ_JAIUDG010000002.1, read as the reverse complement.
GCAACGACGTGGCGGCCCGGATTTCCCTCACGACTTCCCTTGCGGTTTCCGTCTGGATTCCATAAGCCATCCCTCCGGCCTTCACATTGGGACAAGAGATGTTGAGCTCAATCATATCAAAAGCCGTTCGCTGCTCCTGTGCGCGCTCCCAGGCCGCTTCCTGAAGCAGCCTGGCCCCCTCCACATAGTCCTGGATCGTGTTCCCGCCCAAATTGACGATGCGCACGAGATCCAGCTTTTCCCATCGAGGACATTCGTCTCTCAAAAACACGGGGATGCCCGGATTTTCCAAGCCTACGCTGTTCAGTATGCCGGACGGCGTCTCATAAACGCGCAGCCCGCTGTTGCCCGGTTTGGGTTGAAGCGTCAACCCTTTTCCCGAAATTCCGCCCAACCGGCTCAGTTCATAGAAGGCGCCATACTCGCTGCCGAACCCGAAGGTTCCCGAAGCCATCACGATCGGGTTTTTAAACGGAAGACCGGCGATTCGGCAAGTGGTATCGATCATGCGAAGACCACCTCCTCCGCACGAAATACCGGACCGTCCGTACACGCTTTCTTTCGTTTGTCCCGGCACTCCACACTGCAGACCAGACATGCGCCAACCCCGCAGGCCATCCGGTTCTCCAGGGATACATAAACGTCGGCTTCCGTTCCCGATGTCCGCTGACGCAGCTGGGCGGCTTTCAGCATGTTATGCGGTCCGCAGACGTAAATCGTGTCATATTCGCCGAAATCGATTTGATCCAAGATGATTCCCCCGACGTCCACAACCACATTCCCCGTCGTTTTGGCGCGAAAATCGTCCACAAGATAGGCCTCCCTGCTAAAACCCAAATACAGATCGGCATCCGTTATCTGCTGCAGGGCGTAGTAAAATGGAGCCGTTCCGATCCCTCCGCCGACCATGGCCGTTTTCCCCGCAGGATCGGGAAATCCGTTGCCAAGCGGACCTTCCAGCTCTACCGAGTCGCCTTGGCGCAGAGCGGAGAAAATCCGTGTCCCCTCTCCGACAACCGCATACAGAAACTCCACACTTTGCTCCGTCAAGTTAAAAATGCTAAGAGGCCTGGGCAGCAGCGGATACCGCCCCCAGGCTCGCAGCATGTAGAATTGCCCCATTTTTCCTTCAAACCGGCCGCCTACGGTCAAGCGGTAGACTCCGGCGGCAACCTGTTCGTTCGCCAAAACTTCAGGCAAGGCTCTCTCCCCCTTCAAATGCGTCTTTCAATTATGTGCGCTTCATTTTAAGATGCATTTTTTGAGGCGTCAGAGTCTGTGACATTTGTCACGCTGAATACGGATGGGAATTTTAGGGCATACCAAACTTGACCGATGTTCTGACGAAGGAGGCCTTTTTATGTTCAGAATGATCAAACTGATGGGGGTCGCTTGCGGAATTGCGGCCGTATTGCTGCATGGCTCCCCCGCCGCTGCTTGCGGAGCTCCGAGGCAAGCCGCAGCGGTAGGAAACTTTCATATGACAGCCATGGCTGAGCCTGTTCAGGAGGCTCCCGAATCCGTTGAAACCTCCGCCAAACCGAAGAACCTGGCGGAACTGCGCCGCCAATACTCGGAAACCTTTAAATTTCGCGGACCTAACGTCAAAAAAATCGCTTTGACGTTTGATGATGTTCCCGATCCCCGGTTTACGCCCCGGATTTTGGACATCTTGCACCGCTATGATGTGAAATCGACCTTCTTTGCCGTGGGACACCGGGTTAAGAAATACCCTGATCTGGTCCAGCGAATCCATCGGGAAGGCCACGTTCTCGGTAATCATTCCTTCACTCATCCGCAGTTCCGCAGCCGGTCGGTGAAACAATTTCAACAAGAAATATTGCGTACCGAAAAAACACTTAGCGGAATCATCGGCTACCGTCCCAAGCTTCTTCGTCCGCCCTATGGCGAAATCAATGAGGGGCAGGTGAAATGGGCCAAGAAAAACGGGTATACGATCGTCAACTGGAACGTAGATTCTTTGGATTGGAAAGGCATTGACCGCACCAAAGTCAAGGCCAATGTTCTGAATGCCGCAGGCCCCGGATCCATCGTACTGTTTCACGCCGGCGGGGGAACCGGATCCGATTTGACCGGTACGATCGAGGCTCTGCCGGAAATCATTGAAACCCTTAGAGACCGGGGATACCAGTTCGTCACCCTCCCTGAACTGCTCAATCTCCCGAAATACAAATAAACGCAAAAACGAAGAAACAGCGGACCTTATCGGCTTCCGCTGTTTCTTCGTTTTTGCCTATTTTAAAATATATAAAGTAACGTCTTGAAATCCGAACGATTCGACTTCACTAGGTTTGCCGGGGATAAAAATATCGATGCGATTGCCCTTGATCGCTCCGCCTTGATCCGAGGCGGTCGCCACGAAGGCTTTTTTCGGCAGGTTCGCATGAGTGTGTCCCGTCACCAGTACTTTGGTTCCCATCGGGATCACCTTCGGATCGACCGCGATCGTCCCGAGCTGCAGCGGATTCCCGAAATAATCGACCGCTCCCCAGTTTCCGTTCTCTTCAGCCGCAGCCGAATAGGCGCTCGCTTTAACGTCCAGCGTCCTGGAGTAATTAAAGGATTTGCCCCAGGCCTCGACCACTTTATCGCTCTCAGCGATCTTAAGCGTGGGAAGCGCTTGTTCCAAGTTCCCTTTTACACTCATGGAGCTTCCGGTCTGCTGGGATTCAGCCTCACTTCCAGGAATGAGGATCTCCAGGCCCTCATAAATGTTTGTAGCCGAAATCGACGGATTGGCGGCCACCAGTTGGTTCAGATCCACCCCGTATTCCTGGGCAAGCTGATAAAAGGTGTCCCCCTCCTTCGCCTTATGTATGGCGCTCGCTTCCGCCATTCCCGGAGCGGCTTGCAGGGTCCCGGCAAGTCCGATTGCGATGGCGGCGGTTCCGATGATTTTTTTCCATTGAAGCCTATGTCTAAGATATTTATTCATGTTGAAGTCCTCCTTGAACACGCCTGTGGCGATAGTCAACCTGTCATGCCAGGTTTTGGCCCATTCAATATATCACAATTTTGTAACCAAAAGACCAAGCAATTGTTTCCAAGATGTGATAATCCGCGCCATATCGCCGTTTTTTCATGATGTATTCATGACAAAAAAGTAAAAAAACTGCCCTCCGTTCGTGCGGGAAGGCAGTCTCATGATTTTATATTGTACAAGATTTACAACACTTTGCTCAAGAAATCCTGGGTGCGCTGATGCTTCGGCGCGCCGAACACTTCCTGCGGAGTGCCTTGTTCCACGATCTGTCCCTGGTCCATGAAGACGATCCGGTCGCCCACTTCGCGGGCGAAGCCCATTTCGTGCGTGACGATAACCATGGTCATGCCCTTGTCGGCGAGCTTCTTCATGACGTCCAGCACTTCCCCGACCATTTCCGGATCGAGCGCGGAGGTAGGTTCGTCGAACAGCATGACGTGCGGTTCCATAGCCAGGGCCCGGGCAATGGCTATGCGCTGTTTCTGTCCGCCGGATAGTTGGGAAGGGTACGCATTGAGTTTGTCCTCCAGTCCGACCGTTCGCAGCAGCTCCACCGCCAGCGATACCGCGCGGGCTTTCTCCATCTTCTTCACCCGGATCGGAGCCAATGTAATATTGTCGATGACCGACTTATGCGGGAAGAGATTGAACTGCTGAAACACCATGCCCATCTTTTCACGGGTTTGGTTAATGTTGTGCCCCCTGGCGGTAATGGATTTGCCTTCAAACGTGATTTCGCCTTCGGTCGGCTCCTCCAGCCGGTTCAGACAGCGGAGAAACGTACTTTTGCCGGAGCCGCTCGGCCCGATGACGACGACGACCTCTCCCTGGGAAATTTCAAGATCAATGCCCTTCAAAATATGAAGCTGACCGAATTTTTTATGCAAATTTTTAACGGTGATCACTGGCTTTCAACTTCCTTTCGAACAACCCAAGAATGCGGGAAAGTGTAAATGTCAAAATAAAGTACATCACCGCGACGATCAGATACGGCGTCATTCCGTTATAGGTAATTCCCACAACGGCGCCGGATTGGAACATCAGCTCCGTAATCCCGATAAACGATACGATCGAGGACTCCTTGATGATGGTGACGAACTCGTTCCCGATCGCGGGAAGTACCGATTTGATCGCCTGCGGGATGATGATGAAGCGCATCGACATCCCCCGGGTCATCCCCAAAGAACGCGCCGCCTCCCCCTGTCCCCGGTCCACGCCCTGGATCCCGGCCCGGAAAATCTCGGCCAGATAAGCGGAACTGTTGATGGACAGCGTAATCGCTCCCGACTGGATCGGAGAAAAATTCAAGTCGAACGCGTTGGCTAAGCCGTAATGGATAATAAAAAGTTGGACAAGCATCGGCGTACCGCGCAAAAACTCAACCCAGGCATGCCCGATAAACCGGAGAATCCCCCAAGGGGCCATCCGCAAAAGCGTGATGATAAGGCCTAATATAAATCCGAACAGAACGCCGAGAGCCGCCAGCAGCAGGGTATATTGCAACCCGGTAAAGAAATAGCTGCGGTACTCCCAAAATATTGTGAAAAACTCCATGTTCCCATCATTCCTCCTATTTTACCTCAATCCTTCACAAAAAAACAGAAAATAGCGAAGGGATCCGCTATTTTCTGCATTCGATCCGCGCTTACTTCTTCTCGGCGAGCGCGCTTGCTTCGGCCACGAACTTGTCGATCGAACCGTCTTTGATCAGCCGGTCCAGCGTCGCGTTCACCTGGTCAAGCATTTCCTTGTTGCCCTTTTTGACACCGATAACGTAGCCTTCGTCATCCGTTACAGGCTTGGCATCCGTAATGCTGATGCCTTCGACGTTTTTGACAAAGGAGCCGGCGACCGGACCTTCAAGGATGGCGACGTCCACCCGTCCCGATTTGAGCTGCATGACGATATCGGAAATTTTGTTCAGAGAAGTCAACTTGGCGCCCGGCACGGTCTTCGCGATTCCTTCCTGGATCGAGCTCTTTTGCACCCCGATCTTCGTCCCTTCCAGGGATTCCATCGTAGCGTACTTATCTTTGTTCTCCGTCAAAGAGACGACCGATTGTTCCGCTTTGTAATAAATCTGCGACAAATCGACTTGTTTGGCACGCTCCGGAGTCGGGCTGAGGCCGGAAATGACCAGATCAACGCGGCCGCTTTCCAGTTCATTGAGCAGGGAGTCGAAAATCATGTCTTTGATTTCCAGCTCGGCTCCAAGGTCTTTGGCGATCTCTTTGGCGATGTCTACATCGAAACCGACGATTTCGTCCTCCCCTTTTTCGTTCTTGATATGAAACTCATAAGGAGGGAAATCCGCGCTCATCCCTATGATCAGCTTTTTGGCATTTCCGGTGTCCGCGGTTCCCTGATTGGCTTCCGCCGCGTTGCCTTGTTTTGCGGGCGCATTCCCCGTCCCGGCGTTCTTATTCTGTCCGCATGCGGCAAGTACGCTCACCATCATGAGTGCTACAATTAAAATACCCCATTTTCTCATCTGTCTCTCTCCCGTCGGTAAAATAAATGTTTCATCGAATCGTTTCAATGGGCTAATTATAAATCAATATGTATATATATGCAAAGCTAATTTTGTCCTTTTCATGAATGTTTCAAGAAAAACCGCATAAAATAAGGGATTTTCGTTTCAATTATGTAACATCGGTCAATTTAGCGGGCATTATCCTTACGATCCTGTCGCCCCATCCAAACTAATATGACTCATCCGCATCAAAAATATACAGCCGCATTCACCGATTGACTCATCCATTCATACAAGGGTAAAGGTTGGGAATAATGGTTCATGTCAGGCCCCAATTGGTTATTAATTAGCTGAAAACCCCGATTTAACCCAAGCCATGATTAGGAGGTGGCCCTGATGCTGTTGGAGGCATTATACCATGTGCCGCGTGATAAATGGGCCTATGCCTATGATTCCGCTACAATCCATTTGCGGGTAAGAACGAAGCGCGATGACGTAGAAAATGTATATGCGATGACGGGTGACAAATATGATTGGAGCGGCACCTATCAGGAGATCCCCCTGGAAAAAGCCGCGCATGATCATATGTTCGACTACTGGGAGGTTGCGGTCAAACCGAAATTCAAGCGCTTATCCTATGCTTTTAAACTGACGGCCGGAACCGAAACGGTATACATGATGGATACGGGGATTTCCCATGACGGCCCTACTCCGCCGGGCGAATTGTATGAATTCCCCTATATTCATGACATCGATGTGTTTAAAGTTCCCGAATGGGCCAAGAAGGCCGTCTTTTACCAGATCATGCCCGAGCGCTTCGCCAACGGTGACCCGACCAATGATCCGGAGCCTACCTTACCGTGGGGCGGACAGCCGACGGCGGACAACTTTTTCGGGGGCGACCTGAAGGGGGTTCTCGACCATCTTGACGATTTGACCGACCTGGGCATCAACGCGATTTATTTTACTCCGCTCTTTGTCTCTCCTTCCAACCACAAATACGATACGGTGGATTACAAGCAAGTGGATCCGCATTTTGGGGATAACGAGCTGTTGAAGCGAGTCGTGGAGGAATGCCACAAGCGCGGAATCCGGGTCGTGCTCGACGCCGTGTTCAATCATTGCGGAGAACAATTCCCGCCTTTCCAAGACGTGTTGAAACATGGGGCCGACTCCAAGTACGCGGACTGGTTCCATATCAACGAGTTCCCCGTCCGGATCAAAAACGGGATTCCGACTTACGATACGTTCGGTTTTTTCGGGAACATGCCAAAATTCAATACGGCGAATCCGGAGGTCAAGAAATATCTGCTGGGCGTCGCGGAATACTGGATCCGGGAAATCAAGCTGGACGGCTGGCGGCTTGACGTGGCCAACGAAATCGATCATCATTTTTGGCGCGATTTCCGGCAAGTCGTCAAAAACGCCAATCCCGAGGCTTACATTATCGGCGAGGTATGGAGCGATTCCCTGACCTGGCTGATGGGCGATCAGTTCGACTCCGTCATGAACTACCCGTTCGCGGATAAAGTGTTGGAGTTTTTTAACGGGGGCATGGACGGCTACCATTTCTCCAATGAGATGGGAGCGCTCATCATGCGGTATCCGCAGCAGACCAACGAAGTCGTGTTCAACATGTTGTGCAGCCATGACACGCCGAGACTGCTTACCCGTGTGGGAGGAGACAAACGCAAGCTGAAGCTTTGCGTAGTGTTCCTGTTTACGTATATCGGCACGCCTTGCATTTTCTACGGGGACGAGATCGGAATTACGGGAGGCGGCGACCCCGATTGCCGAAAATGCATGGAATGGGACCCGGCGAAGCAGGATCGCGAACTTTACGATTTTTACAAGTTGATGATCGAGCTTCGCCGCCAGCATAACGCGCTCCGCCAAGGCCGCTTCCGCTTCCTGCAGGCGAACGTCAACGATCCCTGCATCGTGTACGAACGAATGGACGATCATATGCATTTTACCGTCTGGATGAACAATACCGGGAAGTACCGGACCCTGACTCATCCGATGGAAACCGACGACTGGCGCGACGCTTTGTCCCAGGAAAGAGTCAAACCGAAGGACGGCGTTATGCATATCGGCCTGGATCCTTACGGATTTCGCATCCTTTACCGTCATTTGCAGTAAAACGAAAGCGAAGGCAAGCATTCCTTCAACAGGTAACGTAAGAAAAGCGGGAATCGAGGGGGACCATCCCCTCGGCTCCCGCTTTTTTGTTGCCGCTTATCAGTCTTTCAAGCCTGTAATCTCGCGGTAAATCTCTTCATACTGGCCGGCGGACCGGTTCCAGCTGTAGTCTCCGGCAAACGCGTTCGCCGTTATTTTTTTCCACTCGCCTGGGTTTTGATAAAACGAAACGGCTCTGCGGATCGTATAGAGCAGGTCGTGCGCGTTGAAGTTTGTAAAACTGAATCCGTTTCCTTCTCCCGTAAATTCGTTATATGCCCGAACCGTATCGTTAAGGCCCCCCGTTTCCCGTACTACCGGGATACTTCCGTAGCGTAATGCCAGGAGTTGGCTGATTCCGCAAGGTTCAAACCTCGATGGCATCAGAAACAAATCGCTCCCCGCGTAAATCCTCCGCGATAACCCTTCGTTGAATCGAATATGGACGGACAACTTATCCGGATGCCGGTAAGCCGCTTCCTTGAACCAATCCTCATAAGCAGGGTCGCCCGTGCCCAGCACGACAAATTGCACCTCGTCAAAATGCAGCCACTCGTCCATGATCCGCGTGACCAAATCCAACCCTTTCGGTTCGACGAGACGCGTGATCATGCCGACCAGCGGAACGCCGGGGGCAACGGGAAGCCCGAGCTCTTTTTGCAAGGCGGCTTTATTCTCGCGTTTTTTGCTCAGACTCTTGCGGTAACGCACGGGGATATCCGGATCCGTTGCAGGGTTGTACAGCTTGACGTCAATGCCGTTGACGATCCCCGACAAGCGGTTGCCCAGAGCGCGAAGCAGGCCGTCCAGACCGTAACCGTAATGCTCGGTCCGGATTTCCGCGGCGTAGGTCGGACTAACGGTCGTGACATGATCCGCAAACACCAAACCGGCTTTCATAAAACTTACATTGCCATAGTATTCCACCCCGTCCGCCGTAAAATACGATGACGGCAAGCCGAGCAAATCACCGAGCACCTCATACGGGAAAACGCCCTGGTACAGCAGATTATGAATCGTAAAAACCGTGCGTATTCCGCGATAATCCGGATGTTGGCCGAAATGCTCCTTCAGCAGCAGCGGAATCATCGCCGTATGCCAATCATGGCAGTGCAGGACATCGGGGATAAAGTCAATGACCGGAAGAATCTCCAGGACGGCCCGGTTCAAAAAGGCGAAACGTTCGCCATCGTCCCAATATCCGTATACGCCGTCTCTCCGGAAATAATATTCGTTGTCGATAAAATAAACGGGAATCCCATCCCAAACGAGATATTCGATCCCCCCATATTGCCGGCGCCATCCGACCGGCACGACCGTTTCCCCCAGATGCCGCAACGTATCCGTATAAGCGGCCGGAATATCCTGGTATTTGGGCAGTACGATGCGAACGTCATGCCCCGCCTGCTTCAAAGCTTTCGGAAGCGCGCCGATAACATCGGCCAAGCCGCCCGTTTTGATGAAAGGCGCCGCCTCGGCCGCCGCGAACAAAATTTTCATTTTTTCTTCCTCCTTTGCGAGGCCGCTTGAACGGCTGACTTTTTCCAAATCGATAAGCTTAGCGGAGGCAGCGAGATTTCCATACTGTCGTTTTGCTGATGCCATGGAATTTTTTCGCTTCGCACCCGTCTTGGTTTGCCGCTCGTAGTTTGGATGCCGCGAAACGCCGGGTCCTCCGAGCTGAATATTTCTTCGTAACTCCCCGCACGCGGTACGCCGATGCGGTAGTTCTCGCGGGCCACAGGCTGAAAATTGATGATAATCAACAGCGTATCCTTCACTCTCTTTCCTTTGCGCAGATACCCGATTACGCTTTGCTGGGCGTCATCCGCATGGATCCACTGGTAACCGTCGTACGTATGGTCCAATTCCCATAACGCCGGCTCCTCGAGATACAGCCGGTTCAACGCCTCCGTATAAGCCTGCACGCCGCGATGCGAGTCATAATCCAGGAGGAACCAATCCAGCTCCCCCTGATCGCGCCATTCGATAAACTGGCCGAACTCGCCGCCCATGAACAGCAGCTTTTTGCCCGGCGAAGTCATCTGGTAACCCAGCAGAAGCCTTAACCCGGCGAACTTCTCTTCATAGGTCCCCGGCATTTTGTCCAGCAGGGACCTTTTGCCGTGGACCACCTCGTCATGCGAAAGAGGAAGAGCAAAATTCTCCGAATAGGCATAACATATGGGGAACGTCAGGAGATGATGCCGATTCGGCCGCTCGGCAAACGGGGTCTCCATATACTTGAGCGTATCGTTCATCCAGCCCATGTTCCATTTATAGTTGAACCCCAGTCCGCCTTCATGGACCGGAGCCGTGACCAGCGGCCAAGCGCTGGACTCCTCCGCCATCATCAAGGCATGCGGATAATAACGGAACACCGCCTCATTCAGTTGCTGCAGAAAAGCCACCGCTTCCAGATTTTCTATGCCCCCGTGTTCATTTGGTACATATTGCCCCGGAGGCTTCTCAAAATCAAGCCGTAGCATGCTCGTTACGGCGTCTACCCGCAGACCGTCAAAGTGATACAGGTCCATCCAATACAACGCGTTGGAAATTAAGAACGACCGGACTTCCGGTTTTCCGAAATCAAAGCTGAGCGTCCCCCACCCCGGTTTCTCCGCCTTCATCGGATCGGTATATTCATACAGCGGTGTACCGTCAAACCTGCGAAGGCCGTGCGCATCCTTGGTAAAATGACCCGGAACCCAATCCAGGATCACGCCGATCTCGGCCTCATGGCACCGGTCGACGAAATACATGAGATCCTTGGGCCCTCCGTAGCGGCTGGTCGGAGCGAAGTAGCCGGTCGCCTGATACCCCCAGGACAAATCATAGGGGTGCTCGGTGAGCGGCATAATCTCGATGTGGGTGTAACCCATCTTTTTGACGTAAGGAATGAGCAGGTCGGCCATTTCCCGATACGAGTAGAAACCGCCGTCCGCCTTTTGCCTCCAGGTGCCGAAATGGAGCTCATAAATGTTCATCGGCTTGTGATAAGGAGCCCGTTTCTTTCTGCGCCAAGCCCCGTCTTTCCAAGAATAACCGTCCAGCGATTTCACCACCGAGGCCGTCGCCGGCCGGACTTCCGCATGAAAGGCGTAGGGGTCGGCTTTAAGGAACCGGCTGCCGTCCGGCCCGGTGATGTCGTATTTGTAAAAAGTTCCTTCCGAAACATCCGGGAAAAAACGAGTCCAAATCCCCGAATCGGGTATCCTATATAACACATCTTTGTCCCCGTTCCACCCGTTCCAGTCGGTGGCGAGGGAAACCTGGCGCGCGCCCGGGGCCCAAACGGTAAACCGGACCCCCCGGCGGCCGTTCTCTTCCGTGACGTGAGCGCCAAACGTACGGTAACTGCGATATAACGTTCCTTCATGAAACAAGTAAATGTCCGTCTCGGAGATGCCCTGTGATTTCACGGATTCCGTCAATTGATCACCTGCTTTATGTAGAATTCCAATTAACTATTTACCCAATTCTCCCTCGAATGGAACAGAAAAAACAGGCCTGAAAAAATATATGTAATATTTTCTGTTGTTTTCCATAATTCTAGTTTCAACTACATTATATCTCGTTTATGTATGTACTACACAGACGAAACCTAACGGGAGGGAAACGAAATGAAAAAGAAAGACTGTATTGCAATGCTGTTGGCCGGAGGGGAAGGAAGACGTTTGTCGCCGCTTACGTCCAGGCTTGCGAAACCCGCAGTTCCCTTTGGCGGACATTATCGGATCATCGATTTTCCTCTCAGCAACTGCGTAAACTCGGGAATCGACACGATTGGTGTACTTACTCAATATGAAGCAGAGTCCCTTCATGAACATATCGGCGAAGGCGAAGCCTGGAAGCTTCCGCGATCGGAAAACAACGGAATTTCTTTGCTCCCTTCCTACAATGCTGGTGTTGAGGAATACGCCGGAACCGCGGACGCCATTTTCAAAAATATCGCCTACGTGGACAGTCACGCCCCGGAAAACGTGCTGATCCTGTCCGGTGATCACATTTACCACATGGATTACCGTGAAATGCTGGAGTTTCATGTCGCGTCGGACGCTTGCGCCACGATTTCCGTGATGCCGGTACCGTGGGAAGAAGCCCACCGCTTCGGCGTCATGTCCACGGACGAGAAATTCCGGATTACGGAATTTGCCGAAAAGCCGCAAAACCCGCCCAGCAATTTGGCGTCGATGGGCATATACCTGTTCAAATGGGATTACCTGAAACAGCATCTCATTGAAGATGCCTTGGACGAAAATTCGAGCCATGACTTCGGAAAAGACGTTATCCCGAAAATGCTGGCCGGAGAGCGGCCGCTCCACGCTTATGAGTTCAAGGGTTACTGGCGGGACGTCGGCACGGTGCAGAGCCTGTGGGAAGCGCACATGGACCTGCTTGCCAAAGAGTCCGACTGGCAGCTGATTAACGAAGCCTGGCCGATGTACACGCGGGAGCAATGGAGATCGAAGCCCAGACCGTTTAAGAACCGCAGCGTTCAGGCGAAAAGTTCGCTGATCCATGATTGCTGCAGCCTGGACGGCGTTTCGGAACGCTCCGTTATTTTTGGAGGCGCGGAGATCGGGCGCTTTACGAAGATCAAAGACAGCGTCATTATGCCGAACGTTCAAATCGGACGTAACGTGCATATCGAGCGGGCCATCATCGGCGAAGGCGCCGTCATTCACGATGGCGCGGTCATTAAAGGAACCGCGGACGAAATCATGGTCGTCGGACCTTATGAGACGGTAGTGGCGAAGCCGGCCCTCCGGCCCCAACCGGCGCGTTTGCTCAAGGAAGTGTACGACAAAACCGCCCGCCTTCGCGCGGAAGGACTGTCCTCTTAATCAGGTTTGCACGCATAAAAAGGCGTTCGCCAGCATGCTGGCGAACGCCTTTTGGGTTGTATCATAAGGATTGGAACAGCTCCCGGTTCATTTCATACAAAATGTATTGTCTGCCGTTGAGGGTCCCGATCCCCTTTTCCTCCATTCCGAGTTCCCGGTAATAGGGATTGAGTTTGCGGTTTTGGTCCCAGCAATCGAATCTCAAGCCTTTACGCCCGGTTTCCCGGCCGTGTTTGGCCGCCCAGTAGATCATTTCCTTTCCTAAGGAGAATCCCCGGAAATTCGGGCGAACCGTTAACCGGTGAAGATAAGCGAACCCTTCGTCATTCAGCGGCCCCCAGTAATCCGGGTCGCTTTTCTGCAGCGTAAACAATCCCGCCGGTTCATTCTCCATAAGAAGCATAAAGATCTCCCGTTCGGCAAAGTACGAAGCGATCAATTCCTCGGTAAATTGCTCGGGCGACCATTGCGCGATTCCGTTCGCCCGCATCCACTCGGCCGCCTCCGTCAACAGCGTCCGCACCATTTCGGCATCGGCGGGTTCGGCCAATGCCACTTCAAACGTCCCCGCGGACGAAGGCAGTTCACCCCATCTCTTCGCCATTCTTCTCTCCCCCCGCATCATTACGGCCCGAATCCAAAGCCGCTTCACCGGCTGCCGAGGCATCCGGCTCGGAATTGTTCCCGTTTCCGGTCTCTTCCTCCTCCGACAGCGGCAGCTTCACCGACACCGTGGTTCCTACACCCAGTTCGCTATGCAGATCCATCGTGCCATGGTGCAAGTCGACCAATTGTTGGGTAATCGCCAGGCCAAGCCCGGTGCCGCCCCCTTGATGGTTGACTTGGAAGAACCGGTCTTTAACCTTGTTCAAATGCTCTTCGCTGATGCCGATGCCGGTGTCCACCACTTCCACAAGTACGTAACCCGGCTCGGTCCGGCTGATGACGAGATGAATCCAGCTATTCTCGTCGGAGAACTTGATCGCGTTATCGACCAGATTGAGGAACACCTGCTTCAGCCGGTTTCCATCCCCGGTGACGGTGACAGTCTGGGTCGTTCGATCTTCAAGCTTGATCTGAATTCCCTTCTGTTCGGCTTTTGCCCAGACGTTCAGCATCGTTTCCTGCAGCAATTCCTTTAAATTTACCTGTCCGATAACCAGCTTCATCTCGTTGCGCTGAAGCTTGGAGAAATCGAGCATTTCTTCCACCAGACCGATCAGCCGGTCGGTTTCCTTGGCGATGATGCCCATACCGATCTTCGTCTCCTCGGGGTCAAACCCGCCGAGCGTCAAAGTCTCGCTCCATCCCTTAATCCCCGTCAGCGGCGTACGGAGCTCATGGGATATCGAAGAGATAAAATCATCCTTAAGCTCGTTGCTGCGGACGATTTCCTGCGCCATGTAATTTAACGTGGCCGCCAGTTCTCCCAACTCGTATCGATAATCCCCTTTAATCCGCACATCGAATTTGCCCTTGGCCATCTGCGCCGATACCGCGCGTATATTGTTTATCGGCTTAACGATCGAGTTGGCCAGGCCGATACTGAAGAGCGTAACGAGAGCCAGAACGGCCAGACAAACGGCCGCGGAAAATAAGGTGAGCTTCATCAGGTTGGCGTTGACGGCCTCCAGGGAGGTTACGAAGCGAACGATATACCGGTTCTCGCCCCGTACCTGGAGCGGGGTAGAGACCGCCATGACCATCTCGCCCGTCGAGGTCTGGCGCCCGACCCATTTGCCCATGTTTCCGGCGGCGGCCTGCATCACATCGCTCGTCTGGATCGCCTTGTCCGCCTGAAACATATTGCTGCTGGCTTTCACCTCGCCTTTGCGGCTCAGGATCATCAGCTCGGTGTTGTCCAGTTCAAACGTCCGCAGCATTTCGGTAAAATAAGCGGGATCCCGCTCCGAGCTGAGCCGGACAAATTTTTGAAAAAAGTCGGATGCCCAGGTGGAATGCGTGGACATATGGTTATAAATCGTATCGTAATAGTAAACCCGGATGGCCAAGGAAAAAATAACCTCCACCATAAACAAGGTCACGAAAACGACGATAAAATACTGCATTACGATTTGTCGGCCGATGCCTTTCTTGATCATTGTCCCTCGCCTTTCCACTTATAGCCGTGTCCCCATACGGTCTGCAGGAACGCCGGCTCGGAAGGGTTATTTTCGATCTTTTGGCGGAGCCTGCGAATATTCACGTCCACAATCTTCGGATCCCCCATATATTCCTTGCCCCAAACATGATCGAGCAGCAGGTCCCGGCTAAGCGGCGTGTTCTCCTGCTCCAGAAAATACTGGATCAGCGAGAATTCCGTAGGCGTAAGCTCGATCAATTTACCGTTCTTCTTAAACTGTTTGGAGATGAGGTCCAGAGTGAACGGCCCCGAGGTGAAAGAGACTTTCGCGCTGCTTTCCCGGTATACGTTGACCCTCCGCAGAAGCGACTGGATCCGGGCGATCAATTCGGTCGGACTAAACGGCTTGCTCACATGGTCGTCCGCTCCGACGGACAAGGCGTATACCTTATCCTGTTCCTGCACCTTCGCCGTCAAAAAGATGATGCCGATCCGTTCGTTCGTTTCACGGACTCGCCGGCATACCTCAAATCCGTCGATCCCCGGGACCATCACATCAAGCAGGGCGATATCGATATCCGGCACGCTTTGCAGTTTGGCCAACGCCTCGTTGCCGTCGGCCGCCTCCAATACCTCGAAGCCGTTGCGCTTCAAATTGATGACGATAAAACTGCGGATCGACTCCTCATCTTCCAAAATCAGTACTTTGCTCAACTTGGTCTCCTCCCTCAACTTTGCAAAAACCTTAACGCTTGATTTCTTTTTCGCCTTTATTGATTTTCAAATCGGTGTGGCTCAAGAAGCCGATCACCTTATCGTTATCCCTGGCCAGCAGCTCCCAGTCCTCTTTATGCTTTTCCCACTCGGACAAGGAGAAGAAGGAAATCTCCGCAACGACATCGCCGTTATCGATCCGGGTGAACCACAGATGTTCGTTCTGGTTCGATTTCGGGTCGATGGTCACTTTTCCCCACCAATCCTTCGGAAAATTAAAGTAGAAACGGCCCGCTAAATCCATATATTGCTGAAGCACGAATTTCAGACCCTTCTCTTCCTCCCATTGATAAAAAGAAAACAACGGGATATCGTCATAAGGGCGGTTCTCCCAGCCTTTCGGTTTTTCGGAGCGGCCGACCTCCAATATTCCGTCCCCGTCCACGTCCCCGCTGAAGACGGGATAGTTCTTAAAGGTGGCGTCCTGGGACGGCAGCAAATCGACCAATCGGTTATCCTTCATCACGATAATATGGGAATAAGCGTAATGCGAGCCAAAAGAGGCGTCCAGCACGATTCCTTTCAAATCGGGAGTGATGTTGCCGCTGACGGTGTTGTAATATTCCCGGATCGGATCGTCCAGCTGGATATGGCTTATTTCATTAAACGAACCGTCGTATTGGTACACGGTAACCATAGCGTTCTGATCCCGTTTCAAGGTAACGACCGTCAAGTCCAGCTGCCCGTCCTGATTTAAATCGTCGATAAGAAAATCGTTGTAGGGCAGCGTAAGGATGTTCTCCACTTCGCTCCCGTTGTACCTATATACGGTCAATCCCCGCTGTGGATCTTCTTCCCCGCTGGAAAAACCGGCGATAATCTCCAAGTTCCCGTCCCCGGTAATATCCCGCAGTTGGAACGTCTCAAGCACCTGGCCTTCGCCGTCAAACTTCACTCTCGGCTCCCACGTATCCCCTTCCTGCTCCAGGATCAACCCGTGAATCCGCACCGCTTCGTCCGGCGTTTCATAAAAGACGATCGCTTCCTTGACCCCGTCATTATCCAAGTCGGGCGTGCGGACCGAGCTGATATCGCTGGCATCGCGGGGGCGGATCGGCTGGGCGCCTTTGAGTTCCGCGTTAATCACGCTCATCAGCGACTCCCGGTCCGAGGTCAATTGCGGTGTCTCCATCAGGGACTTCGGATCCTTGATGATGGTGCAGCCGCTCAGGGCCATCAGAATCATGCTCCCGGCCACGATCGCAAGCCATCGATTAAAAAACAATATCATCACTCTCTTCTTCATACCAGTTCAATGGACCGTTTCTCTTCGCCGGTCAGACGTCTGCCCGAGATATCGAGCTTAAGCTCTCCTTCATAGAGTCCCCAAATTCTCGAACAATAACGTTCCGCGAGCTCCATCGGGAGAGCGGCGACGACGATTTTCCCCTGTTCGGCGCAAAGCGTTCGCAGCGTCGTGAGGACGCGCTCCGCCGATTGCGGGTCCAGGCCGACGACCGGCTCGTCCGCCGCGATAAATCCGGCTCCATGCACCAGCGCGCGGCAAATGGCGACCCGTTGGCGTTCGCCTCCGCTCAATTTGCCGGCCTTCACATGAGCCTTATCCAGCAGCCCGAACTTCTCAAGCTCGTCCATCGCCCCCATGTAATCGTCGGATCGCACCATACCGGTGATACGCCTGATCAGGGGAGTTTGTCCGACTTGTCCGATCAGCACGTTTTTAAGAGCCGTTCTTTCGGGATAGAGCGACGGGTTTTGTTCAAGATACGCACAACGCGAACGGTATTTCTGCGAACCGGTGCCGCCGCCGGCGATCACCGTCTCTCCATCCCAAGTATATTCGCCGCCGTCCCATTTCTCGCGCAGGGCAAGGCATCGCAGCAGCGTGCTCTTCCCGCTACCGCTCGGCCCCACCACGCCGATCATCTCCCCCTGCTCAAACCGGGTGCTTACCTCGCGAAGTATTTGCTTCTTACGGCCATCCACCGATTTATTCAAACGGTTCACATTGATCATCAGTCCGATTCTCCTTTGAATATTCCTGCATCTACTCTTTAGTGTATTGGAATTGTTCCTGAAAATCCATTACAGCCTGTTCATATTTGCCGACAAAAAAGAAGAAAATCGCTGGTATCCCCGGCGACCTTCCGCATAATGGCACGTTTGCTGGTTATTTGAAATCGATAAACGCCTTTTCATAAAGAGTCCATAAACATTATAGTAGACAAGCCCCGGCGCAACAAGCCATAATGAAATTATGTGCATTGAAATAGAGGAGGGCTTGTCATGTTTTATGACGTTAAAATCGACGTATCTCCCGTGTACGAGCTTCTGAGCAGCTTTATGATATATACGACGCAAAAATGGGTAAATAATCTCGATATCGGACCCGAGTGGATCGCGGATATCGAATCCCGCCTGGACGAGCAGCGGCGCTCGGCCTTTGAGACGGCGGCCCGGCTGCCTTTTTCGGACTATGATCTGCTGTACGCCTTGGCTATCGAACGCCACCCCGATTACGGTATCGAGGGCTATATTGAAACGCTGGCCTCCGCCGGCGAGGAGATTCTTTTGCACAAGTTAAGCGCGTATGTTCCCTCCGTGACCGGCCAGGATATCGCCCGTCTGCGCCAATATGCCTCTCCGATGCGGATATGGTACGAATCTTATTTTCATCCGATCGAGCCGCAATATGTGGAACTGCTGGAAGAGGATGCTGCCGAGAAGCGGGCCTTGGTTCGTAAAATGGATCCCGACGCCTTGGTGGAGTATGCATCCGGAGGATTGGTCCTCGAACCTGAACTGCCGATCGACCACGTCGTTTTAATTCCTTCGATTCATTTTCGGCCGATTAATACATACTGTTTCTATGAACGCACGCTGCTGATCCAGTATCCGCTCGACTTGCCCGAGCTTGACGAGGACGAGCCGCCGATCAGCCTGCTTCGCTTTACCCGGGCCCTGGCCAAACCGGAGCGGCTCCGTCTCCTTCGTTATGTGGCGGACCAGCCGAAATCGCTGCCCGAGATGGTGGGGGAGCTTCAAGAAACCGAAGAACAGTTAATGCACCATTTGATGCGGCTGCGCGTCGCGGGATTGCTCCGGGTCCATCTCGTCGACCGGGATACCGAGAAATTCAGCATTCGCCCGGACGGAACGTCCGAACTCAATATGTTTCTGGAATCCTATATCCGGCTGTAACGGATAACTCTTGCCTTTTCGCCAAAGGAGTGACCTCAGATGAATCTGCCGCTGCGGCAGCAACTTATTTTTGACCTGGATGATACGCTGGTGCATTGCAATATCTATTTCGATCGCATTCTCGATGAATTTGCCGAGCTGATCGTCGATTGGTTCGGCGATTCCCGGATTTCGGCCGAAGAAGTCCGCGGCAAACAAATCGAAATCGACGTCGCCGGGGTGCAAAAAATCGGTTTCGTCAGCACCCATTTTCCCCAGTCCCTGATCGATACGTACCGGTATTTTTGCAGGCTGCTTGGCCGCGAAACTCGGCTGGCCGAAGAGGATAAGCTGCTCAAGCTCGGGATGAGCGTTTACGACCAAGAGGTCGAACCTTATCCCGGGATGGAGATGACGCTGGAGCTGCTTGCGAGTCACGGTCATGAACTCTACCTTTATACGGGCGGCGAAACGGTGATCCAACAGCGCAAGATCGAACAGATGAAGCTCGCCGCCTACTTTCAGGATCGGATTTACATCCGTCGGCACAAAAATATCGATGCGCTGGAAGAAATTCTGTCTTCCCGGACTTTTGACCGCAACAACACCTGGATGATCGGCAACAGTTTGCGGACGGATATCGCTCCGGCGCTTTCCGCCGGAATCAATGCGGTTTATATCAAACACCCGACCGAATGGTCCTACAATGTGATCGAATTGAAAAAGACGACGGATACGCAAATGTACACCGTCTCCTCCCTGACCGAAGTGCCGGCGATCATCGCCGAGAGCGTCGCGGCCCGGCAGCGGAAGCATAACGTCGCATCGTCGAAGAAGTAGAAACAGCCGTCCGGAACCTGATTTAAAAGGTCCCGGGCGGCTGTTCTGTTATACGGTTGGCGATGCGGCGCGCTCCACCTCCAGCTTGCCGGTTGAACGATCCGCAAGCCGGATCCGCGCCTTCATCTCCCCGTCCGGCTGCTTGAACGTAAGCAGCTGGGTTTGGCCTTTCTCCAGCAGGGCGTTCAGCATCGGGAGGGAGATCTGCTTGCCGGCGAATTCCTTCCAGATGACAAAGCCGCAGCCCTGCTTGAAATGCGTGCAGCCGTACCCTTTGCGGCCTTCGATCAACTGGCCGCCGCAGCCTTCGCGCGGGCAGGGCGCCAGCGGCTGCAGTCCGCCGGGACCCGATGCCGCCGATCGACGGGCCGCTCCCGCCGGCTTATCGCCCGCGGCTTTCCTGCCGCCGGTGTCCTTGGCGGCGGCGGACTTCCTTCCGCCGGCTGCGCGCCCGCGCTTGCCCTTCTCCGCTTCGCCCGGCTCGAATAACGAGGCGTCCGCCTTCGGCTGGGTGCGGACCTTCTCGATAATCGAAATGGTGAAACGCTTCACGTTCTCCATAAATGCCTCCCGGGCGGCCTCCCCCTTCGAGATCTGATGAAGGCGGCGCTCCCAATGCCCGGTCATCTCCGGTGAGGTCAGCAGTTCGACGCCGGCGTGGCGGATCAATTCGATCGCCGTCCGGCCTTTTTGCGTGACCGTGATCCGTTTCCCCTGCATCGTGATGTAGCCGACCTTCTTCAGCCGTTCGATCGTGGCGGCCCGGGTCGCGGGCGTGCCGAGCCCCGCTTCTTTCATCGCTTCGCGAAGCTCCTCATTCTCAAGCTGCTTCCCGGCGCTTTCCATCGCTTTCAGCAGCGTCCCTTCGGTGTAAGCCTTCGGCGGCTGGGTCGCCTTCTCCTTAGCTTCGGCTTCGGCGCATCGGACCGGCGCGTTCCGGTCGATCGCGAACGGTTCGCTGACCAGCTCTTCCGCCTCGTCGTCGTCCTCCTGTTTCTTGCCGCGTCCGGAAGCTTTCCCGGCGTTGTCCTCCCCCGGTAGACAAACCTTCCACCCCAGGGAGCGGAGCTCTTTGACATTCGTTTTGAACGTTTCGCCTTCGACTTCCGTCAGGACCGTATGCTGCTTATATTCCGCCGGCGGATAAAAATGGGACAGAAAGCGGCGGACCACGAGATCATAGATGTTCTGCTCTTCTTTGCCCAGCGCCCCAGGACGGCGCAGCGTAGGCAGGATGGCATGGTGATCCTCGACCCGGGACGGATTGCACACCGACTTGTTGTTGACGTTCACGATCCCCGGATTTCCGCCTTCCGCCAGTTCTTTGTATGGCGTTGATTTCAGCATGTGCAGCGCCTTATGCATCCCGTCGATATTCTGCTCGGTCACATAGTTCGAACTCGTCCGGGGATAAGTAATCACCTTATGTTTCTCATACAGCGCCTGAGCCAGATCGAGCGTTTTCTTGGCCGAATAGCCGTATTTGGCGTTGGCCTCCCGCTGCAGCAGCGTCAAATCGTAAAGCCTGTAAGGATATTCCCGCGTATCCTTCACTTCGTATTCCGCGATCCTGCCCTGCTTCCCGCGGACCTTGTCCGCTATGGCGGCGGCACGGTCCTTATCCGTCAGCCGCTCGCCCTGCCAACTGCCGGTATACCGACGGTCGCCCTGCTCAAACAGCGCCTTGATCTCGTAGTAGGTCAGTGAATCAAAGTTCTCGATCTCCTTCTGACGGTCGTAGATCAGCGCCAATACCGGCGTTTGTACGCGTCCGACGGACAACAGGGTCCGGTGCTTCGTCGTAAACGCCCGCGAGGCGTTCATGCCGACGAGCCAGTCCGCTTCGCTGCGGGCCCGGGCCGCCGACGTCAGATTTTCAAACTCGGCGCCGTCGCGCAGCTTCTCGAACCCTTGGGCGATGCTTTCCGCCGTCAAATCGGAAATCCACAGCCGTTGAACCGGCTGCGTCAGCTTCAACTGCTGCTGGATCAAGGCGAAAATATACTGCCCCTCCCGCCCGGCGTCACACGCGTTGACGACTTTGTCGCAGCGTTTGGACAGCTCGCCGATCGTTTTGAGCTGATCCTTCGTCCGCGGGTTGGGGACAATCTTAAACCGTTCCGGCAGTATCGGCAAATCGCCGAAGTTCCACCGTTTATACTTATCGTCGTAGGCGTCAGGCTCGGCCAAACCGAGCAGATGACCGATCGCCCAAGTGATAATGTAGCGATCCCCCTCCAAATAGGTCCGGTTGTTCTTCGCCTTCGGCTCGATGACCGCGGCGATCGTTCGCCCCATGTCCGGTTTTTCGGCGATAACGAGCGTTTTCATTGGTACGGGCCCCACTTTCCTAGCTTCCAAAGCGTTAAAGCTTCCAGAAAATAATAGAATTCATAAGTATGCTCAAGAAAAAGGGCCGCGCGCCGCGCAGCCCTGTAGCTGAATCTATTATATCATATTTTTGGAGTCCACTGAATACCGGAAGCTCGAAAAACTAGGCGAGAACGGTGGCGCCCATCAGGAATTTATCCACTTCGCGCGCCGCTTCACGGCCTTCATGAATAGCCCATACGACGAGGCTTTGCCCGCGCCGCATATCCCCGGCCGCAAACACTTTCTCGACATTGGTGTTGTACTTACCGTAGCGGGCTTTGACATTGGTCCGGCGGTCCGTTTCCAACCCCAGTTCGCCAACGATTCCCTGCTCCGGCCCGTCAAAACCGATCGCGATCAGCGCGAGCTGAGCCGGAAACACCCGTTCCGTGCCGGGAATCGGCTGGTAAATCTTGCGCCCCGTCTCATCCACAATACGCTGGATTTGCACTGTGTGCAGCTCCTTCAAATTCCCCTGCTCATCCCCGACGAACTTCGTCGTCATGATGGAGAACTCGCGCGGGTCGGAGCCGAACAGCGCTTTGGCTTCCTCCTGGGCATAGTCGAGAGAATACACATTCGGGAACTGCGGCCAAGGGTTATTGATGACGTCCCGCTCCAACGGCGCTTTGGCATGGGTACCGAATTGGGTGACGCTGCGGCACCCGTGCCGCAGCGATGTCGCCACACAGTCGGAACCGGTATCCCCGCCGCCGATGACGATGACGTCCTTGCCGGCCGCCGACAAATACTGACCGTCCTGCAGCCCGGAGTCGAGATAGCTCTTGATCGTCCCGTTCAAAAATGGCATCGCGTAGTGCACGCCCTTCAAATCGCTGCCTTCGATATTGAATTCGCGCGGCTTGGTCGCTCCACCGCAGAGCACGACCGCGTCGAATTCGTCCGCGAGCTGTTTGGCCGGAATATCCTTGCCGATTTCCGTATTGGTGACAAACTTCACACCTTCCGCCGCAAGCAGATCCACTCTGCGCTGTACAACAGCCTTATCGAGCTTCATCGTAGGAATTCCGTACATCAGCAAGCCGCCGATCCGGTCGGAGCGCTCGAATACGGTCACTTCATGGCCCGCCTTGTTGAGCTGAGCCGCGCAAGCCAGGCCGGCCGGACCGGAGCCGACGACGGCAACCCGGCGGCCGGTGCGATGCTTCGGAGGCTCGGGCACAACCCAGCCTTCCTCGAAGCCTTTATCGATGATCGCTTGCTCGATCGTTTTGATCGTCACAGGCTGTCCGATCAGCCCTACTGTACATGAGCCCTCACAAGGAGCGGGGCAGACTCTTCCCGTAAATTCGGGAAAATTATTCGTTTTATGCAGCCGATCCAGCGCTTCCTTCCACAGGCCGCGGTACACCAGGTTGTTCCATTCCGGAATCAGGTTGTGCACCGGGCAGCCGGAGGTGCCTCCCGTCATATCCATTCCCGTATGGCAATATGGCGTGCCGCAATCCATACAGCGGGCGCCCTGCGTCCGGAGTTCCTCGTCCGACATATGCTTATGGAACTCCTGCCAGTCCTGAACCCGTTCGGACGGGCTCCGGTCCGCAGGAAGCTGTCTTTTATATTCCATGAAACCCGTTGGTGTTGACATCTTAAACTTCCCCCATCCGTTTTAAGCGAGAACTCCCAGGCGGTGAAATTCTCACATTTCAGTGTATCTTGATGTTAGCATCCGGGGGAAACGTTATTAATGGATTATTGATATGATAATTTGCACTATTGCGCAGCGGGCTTCTGTCGCTCATAAGTCAAAAAGCGGTAACGGTAAGGATTCTTCTCATCACGAATTCCCTCTTTTTCCTGTACAAGCCTAAACTCCGACCATTCGAAATGCGGAAAAAACACGTCCCCTTCCACGTCTTCGTCGATCTTGGTCACCAGCAGCTTGTCGGCATACGGAAGGAAATGGGAGAATACGCCCGCACCACCGATGACCATCAGTTCTTCCCCTTTGGCGAACTCCAAAGCTTCCTCTACGGAGTGAACGATTTCCGCCCCTTCCGCCCGATAAGCATGGTCCGCAGTCAGGACAACGCTGCGCCGGTTCGGAAGCGGTTTGCTCCCCATCGATTCCCAGGTTTTCCGGCCCATGACCATCGTCTTTCCGGTGGTCTGCTCTTTAAAAAACTTCAAATCGGCCGGCAGCCGCCAAGGCAGCTGGTTGTCGCGGCCGATCGCCCCGTTCTTCGACATGGCCCAGATCAGGGTAATTCCCATCCGTCTTGCCCCTTTCTTTCGGATTTCCGCTATACGGCAACGGTAGCCTTAATCGTCGGGTGATACTGATAACCTTCAAACTCGAAGTCTTCGTAAACATAATCGAAAATCGACTCCGGTTTGCGTTTGATGATCAGGCGCGGCAGCGGATAAGGCTCGCGCGTCAACTGCGTCTTCACCTGCTCCAGGTGATTGCTGTAAATATGGACATCCCCTCCGGACCAGATGAACTCGCCCGGCTCGAGCCCGCACTGCTGGGCCACCATATGCGTAAGCAGGGAGTAACTGGCGATGTTGAAAGGTAACCCCAGGAACGTATCGACCGAACGCATCGTCAGCATGCAGGAAAGCTTCCCTCCCGCCACGTAAAACTGAAATACGAAGTGGCAGGGCGGCAGCTTCATATTGTCGATCTCGGCCACGTTCCAGGCGCTGACCAGGTGCCGGCGGGAGTCGGGATTCTTCTTGATCGCTTCGATCACATTCGCGATCTGGTCGATCCGGCGGCCGTCCGGCGCCTCCCAGGCACGCCATTGCGAACCGTAGACCGGTCCCAAATCCCCGTTCTCGTCCGCCCATTCATCCCAGATTCGCACGCCGTGCTCTTTGAGGTAGGCGATATTGGTTTCGCCCTTCAAAAACCATAACAGTTCATGAACCACCGATTTCAAATGGATGCGCTTGGTCGTAACCAGAGGAAAACCCTGACTGAGATCAAAGCGCAGCTGTCTGCCGAAAACGGAGAGCGTCCCCGTCCCCGTGCGGTCTTCCTTCGGTGTTCCGTTATCTAAAATGTCCTGCAACAAATCCAAATAATTTCTCATTTTCAACACCCTCTATCGATCAATTGACATCTTGTTTATTATATCAGAGGTCGTTCTATTTCCCAATCCGGATATGCTTTAAAGTAAGGATCGCCCGGTCCCAAGCCTTCTGCAGCTTGGTTCGCTCGTCGGGCTGCAGCGGGATGCCGCATTCGGCGGCAATCCGGCCGACCACCTCGTCCCGGCTCAGATGATCGGTGTCCAGATGCTCCCCGAACAGCGGATTCGCGAGTCCTTCCAGGCAGCGCTCCACCTGCCGGGCAGGCCAGGAATTATAGCCGTCGCCCCGCCCCTTCAGACGGGCCAGCAGCACATCGCGCGAGGCCCATAAGGTAAAATGGCGCACGCCGACCCCCTCATCCCTTAGCCTGCCTACGATTTCGTTAAAGTAGACGGGATGGGTCACGGTCATCGGAACGATGAGGATGCCGTCAAATTCGGCGGCGATATTTTTCAGCATCGCATAGTTCATCTCGCGCCACATGGGATAGTCCTGAAAATCATCCTTCTCCATCCCGCCCGGAATTCGCTTCCGGATGAAATATCCGACGTCTTCGGGATCATACACAAAAGATCCGGGAATTCTCCGGTGGAGCGTATAGGCGGCCGAAGTTTTGCCGGAGCCGAAAGCTCCGTTGATCCATATGATCATTCCGCTCTCCTCCGTCTAGGTCTCTTTCTCTTGACCTTCATCGCAGTAAGGAACCTCGTCCCCGCTGCTTACCAGTCCGCTGATGCCTGCCTCGTAATACGGCATCAGGGAATCCGCCAGGTCCACGTCGATCCAGGAGACCGCGGATATCTCCGCAGGGACATTCGTTTTCTCCGTCCCGCCAAGACGGTCGGCGCGGAACGTAAGCAGCAGATAATGCTCTTGTTTTTCAGGAAAAATCACTTCGTTCACCGCGGCCACCCCGCGAACGGCAATCTCGATGCCGGCCTCTTCTCTCACCTCGCGGATAAGCGCCGTTTCCAGGGTTTCCCCGGGCTCCACCGTCCCTCCGGGCAAAGTCCATGTGTCCCGGTTATCGAGGTTTTGTACCATTAACACCTTTTGGTTGTCGGGACTAGCGATCAAGGCGTAGACAATATCGATTCTTTTCATGCTATGCCTCCCCTTGCCTTATAGAGTCAAATAATAATGGAAAAATTCCGTGTCACGGACATATCCCAGGCTTTCATAGAGCTTTTGCGCGGAAAGGTTGTCCGGGGCGGTTTCCAGGGCAAGCCCTTTCGCTTTGGTCAGACGCGCCATGTCGGCCGCGGCATCCAGAAGCTTTCGGCCGATGCCTTGCTTGCGCCATTTCTCCGGAACGAATAAATCGTTCAGTACCCATGAGCGCTGCATGGAAATCGACGAATACGTCGGATACAACTGGACAAAGCCAACCGGTTGGCGACCGTTCTCTACCCTTGCCAGCAAAATAACGGACTCCCGGTGCTCCATCAATTGAAACAGAAAAGCTTCGGCTCCCGCCGGATCGGACGCTTGCCCGTAAAACACCCGGTATTGATTAAACAGCTCCGCCACATCTTGCAGGTCGCCAAGCGAAGCCTGGACGATCATTAGTTTTGCGCTCATCAAAGCACCTTCCTCCAGCCGTATTCTTGCTTTAACTTCTTCTATACTATAAGAATTAACAAAAAAAGCCCAGTGCCGAATCTGTTTCTTCGGACTGGGCCTCATGACTTTGTTTAGTGGAACAAGCCGGCAATCCCGGCGATCAGGACGATAATCGCAAAAATCATCCGGTAGTATACGAATACCTTCATCGGTTTCTTTTGCAGGTACGAAATAAACTTGCTGATGACGGCGAGCGCGACGAGGAACGAAACGACAAAGCCGACGCCGAGCGAAATCAGTTCGGTCGAAGTCATCGACGAAAATCCGCCGATCTTCACGATTTTCAGGAAGCTCATCCCCACCATGACCGGGATCGCCAGGAAGAACGAGAACTCCGCCGCCGCCACCGTGGTCAAGCCCGCTACCCAGCCGCCGATGATCGTCGAAGCGGAGCGCGACATGCCCGGAATAATGGCGAGGCATTGGAAAGCGCCGATGATCAGCGCTTGTTTGACCGTGACGTTCAACTCGTCGCCTCCGCCGCCCAGTCCGTTGTTGCGGAATTTTTTCTCCGCGTAAAGCATCCACAGTCCGCCGAAAAACAGCGTGAACGCCACGACAACCGGCGTAAACAGATGCTCATCCGCCCAGTCGTTCAGCAGAACGCCGAACACGCCTCCCGGGATACAGGCGATCGCCAGCATCAGCCAAAAGCGGAATCCCGACTTTTCAAAACCGACCTTCTGCGGGAAGAAGTTGACCAGCGTATCCTTGATTTTGCCCCAATACAGGACGATGACGGCCAAAATCGCTCCCAGTTGAATAACGTACGTATACATCTCCACATATGAGGGGGTCGTCCCATTGAAGCCCAGCAAATTTTCAAAGATGACCAGATGGCCCGTGGAAGATACCGGCAAAAATTCGGTGATCCCCTCCACGATCCCCAAAATAATCGATTTCAGGATTGAAAAAATAGTTTCCATAACTTCGAGATCTCCTTTTTCCAGAACACATTCCGTTATTAAATATTCTCGCGGTTAAATCGATCTGCGCTGCCGCCGGCTGAACCGCAACATCCATCCTATCATAAGATTCGTCAGCCAGGCTACCACCGAATGCGTATTCCCGACATGCGGCTCGATTTTTTTTGCCAAAGGCGGGCATGTACCCTACATATTATTGCTGTCGCCGCATGCATATTCTTCTTCCCGGAAATTCCGCCATCGGCAAACTACCGCCCGATTCTCTCCGCCTGACGAGTGCGGCAAGCCGTCCTCTATTATATACCTGCCCAATACCAAAGTTCAAAAAAAGCCGACGCCAGAATTCATCCAAGATGATCCTTGCGCCGACCCTGTCCGTGCCCGATGGCTTTCCGAAACGCAGTAAGCAGGGCCTCGTGAGGCTTAACCCCCTTGACGAGGGAACATGCCGACATCCTTTTTTGGCTGTTTTGGTAATCCTTGCACTTGCCTGCGCGTTATGTATCAGACCTTAAAGGTCCTTAAGTTCCTCGTTCCTCTTCTGTTCCGCCCGGTGCCGGATACCGGTCATCTGTCGTGCTGGGCTGCGAAATCACCAAAAACTCCAAGTCTTCGCCGGATTTATTGAACACTTGATGGGGCAGATTCGGCGGGACATTCAATCCCTCATGGGCCCGCAGTACCGTTTCGATTCCTCCGGCCTCGAGGGTCATTGTCCCCGTCAGCACAAAGAAAAATTGTTTCGCCTGTTTATGAAAATGCCGGGTTTCACATGTTCCCGGAGGCATTTTTTCATGGATGACACTTCGGTCCTGTTCATGTACCAGCCGCCAACCATCGCAGCGGTCTCCCCAAATATAATGCTCCGCGTTCTTTTTGCTAATCAAAAAAACAGCCCCTTTTATTGTTTCTCCACAAAACGGGTTCCGTCGAATTGAAACACCTGGAGCGTCGTTTCGCGCTCGCCCTTCACCGTCTCGTCATCGTCTTCAAGCCGCGTCAAAGTCTGCCAACTGAAAAGAGTATCGTCAATCACCTGATAGCTGCCGGCGACGAGCGAATGTGCACCGGTGATCATCGCGTTGCGTTCTTTAAGGACACCTTTCCACGCCTCCACCCATTTTCCGTCCTTCACATACCACAGGTGGGCGTATTTCACATCGATGCCCGTTCCGCCCGTACGTTCGACCGTTTCATATAACACTCTGGAATCCGTTTCAACCGCGAGCCCCGGATGCAGCGCCTCCACCTTCCAGTCCTTTTCGGCAATCAGCTTGTAAGTCCCCGCTTTCGTCCGGTCAAACACGAAGAAATGGCCCAGATGGACGCCTCCGTCAATACCCGCGATCACCTCAAGCTCCTTGTCTTCGTCCAACTGCACTTCAATAAAAGTCAAACCCTCGAAATAGTAGTTTGCTTTCCTGGCCCCCTGTTGTTTGATCCATTGAGTCACCTGTTTCTTGGATATTGCCTTTTGGGTCTGCGGCGTAGTTTCGGAATTGAGCTTGTTCTTGATTTCGGCCTTCGCCGGCCCGGATAGCACCGTGCCCGCGGCGAACATCAGGACGCAGACCGCAAGCTTCCACCCCATCGCTCTCCTGTTCTTCATCTCTTCCTCCCCTATGACGGTTCTATTAATAACTAAACGTAGCCAAAACCGGAAAAGTTCGGCCTGAACGCCAAAAAAAGAGGGCAAGACCCAACTTGCCGGTCCTGCCCTATCCATATGCTTAGGAGATCCGCATCCGCCGGATAACGGAGGACGCGAGAGTAATAGCTCAAAAATTAACGGGAGATGACATGAATCGGATGACCTTCAACGAGTTCAGCCGTTTCCATCACGATTTCACCCAGCGTAGGGTGAGCGTGGATCGTGAGCGAAATGTCTTCCAAAGTGGCGCCCATTTCGATCGCAAGGCCAAGCTCGGCAATCAGGTTGGAAGCTTCGATCCCGACGATTTGTGCGCCGAGAACCACATTGTTGTCGGCATTGGCCACAATCTTGATGAAGCCGTCAGGCTGATTCAGCGAAGTCGCACGACCGTTGCCCGCAAACGGGAACTTGCCCGCTTTGACGTTGAAGCCTTTTTCCTTGGCTTCTTTTTCCGTGTAGCCTACGCTTGAGCATTCCGGATCGGTAAATACGACCGCAGGAATCGCTTTGTAGTCCACGACGGACGGAAGACCGGAAATCACTTCGGCGGCCACTTTACCTTCGTAAGAAGCTTTGTGCGCCAGCGCAGGTCCGGCAACGATGTCGCCGATCGCAAAGATGTTCGGATTGCTGGTGCGCCCTTGATGGTCAACTTCCACCAGACCGCGGTCCGTCAGCTTCACACCGGCCAGTTCCAAACCAAGGTCGCCGTCCGTGTTCGGGCGACGGCCAACCGTTACGAGCAGGTAGTCCGCCGTAACTTCTTTGGTTTCGCCGTTTACGGAGTATTTCACGGTTACGTCTTTGTCCGTTTGCTCAGCGCTTTCGGCCTTGGCGTTGGTAATGATTTCGATGCCCGTTTTCTCCATGCTCTTCGTGACGAGACGGGTCATATCCTTGTCGAAGCCTGCGAGTACGCTGTCCATTCCTTCGATAATCGTCACTTTCGTGCCGAATTTCGAGAACATTTGACCGAGTTCCGCGCCGATATAACCGCCGCCGATTACGATCAGACTGTTAGGAATTTCTTGCAGATCGAGCGCTTCGGTCGAGGACAGGATGCGTCCGCCGAACGGGAAGGCTTTCAGCTCGATCGGACGGGAGCCTGTAGCCAAGATGCAATGCTTGAAACGGTAACGCGGCGATTCATGGTCGTTAAAGGCACGAGCTTCGTTCTCGTTGATGAACATGACTTCACCACTGAAAACTTCGATCTTGTTGCCTTTCAGCAAACCGGTTACGCCTTGGGTCATTTTCTTAACGACACCGTTTTTGAATTCTTGCGTTTTCTTGAAGTCCACTTTCACATTTTCCGCAGTGATGCCGAACGCGTCGGCATGTTTCGCGGATTCGTATTGGTGCGCAGCGGAGATCAGGGCTTTCGAAGGAATACAGCCGCGGTTCAAGCACACGCCGCCAAGCTCCGATTTGTCCACGATCACCACTTTTTGGCCCAGCTGGGCGGCACGAATGGCCGCCACGTATCCGCCGGGACCGGCACCTACAACTAATGTATCAATATCCAGAGAAGCGTCTCCTACTACCATATTGTTACACCTCCATAACGAGCAGCTCAGGGTTGGCGAGCAGCTGTTTGATATAGTTCATGAAGTTTTGAGCCGTTGCGCCGTCGATCAGACGGTGGTCGAAGCTGAGCGACAGAGCCATAACCGGAGCCACGACGATTTCGCCGTTCTTCACGACCGGCTTCTCGCTGATGCGGCCTGTACCCAAGATCGCCACTTCAGGATAGTTGATGATCGGCGTAAAGAACATGCCGCCTGCGGAGCCGATGTTCGTGATGGAGATGGTGCTGCCCTTCATTTCGCTTGCGGACAGCTTACCTTCCCGGCCGCGGGCCGCCAGATCGCGGATCGCGTCGGCGATCATCCAGATGCTCTTACGATCGGCATCTTTGATAACAGGCACGATCAGACCGTTGTCGGTATCGGTAGCGATCCCGATATCGTAATGTTTCTTGTAGACGATCTCGTTGTTCTCCTCGTCGATCGATGCGTTGAGCGCAGGGAATTGACGGGAAGCCGCTACGAGCGCTTTTACGATGAACGGCAGGTAAGTGACCTTGATGCCTTTCTTCTCGGCGATCGGTTTCATGCGGGTACGGAACGCTACCAGCTCGGTCACGTCCACTTCGTCCATAATCGTTACGTGCGGAGCGGTGTAAGCCGATTTAACCATGGCGTTTGAAATCGCTTTGCGGATTCCTTTGAACGGAACGCGTTCTTCTTCCGCGCTCACGCTTGCAGCCGCGGAAGCCGCCGGTGCCGCAGGGGCGTCCGCGCTTTGCGCAGCGCCGGATGCCGCAGGGCTGGCTGCGCCGCCGCCGTTTTTGAACGCGTCGACGTCTTCGCGCGTGATTTTGCCGGCTTTACCGGAGCCGCTCACTTGCGTGATGTCGATGCCTTGCTCACGGGCGTATTTACGCACGCTTGGCGTTGCCAGCACTTCGCGGTTAGGTGCAGCTGGAGCCGCAGGACCGTCGGTGCCGCCTTCTTTGGCTGCCGCAGGGCTGGCCGAAGCCGGGGAGTTTTGCGTATCCGCTGCGCCTTTCGCCGCGTCGGCTTCTTGCGCGCCGGCTTGCTCAGGAGCGGATTCCTGCTCCGGAATGTCGCCTTCCGCGTCGATGACGGCCACGACTTGGCCAACGCGGAAGATCGCGCCGTCCGAACCGAACACTTCAAGCACCGTACCGTTTACCGGACATGGGACTTCAACGACCGCCTTGTCGTTTTGTACCTCCATGACGATATCTTCATCTGTTACTTTGTCGCCGGCTTTGATGTGCATTTTAATAATTTCGCCTTCATGCAAACCTTCGCCGAGCTCTGGGAAGCGATATTCAAATTTTGCCACCTGGAAGACCTCCTGTTTTTCAATTTTTCGTATGCCGTTTAATTAAAATTCAAGTACTTTGTTGACGCCCTCGATGATGCGGGCCGGAGTCGGAAGCCATTGATCTTCGATTTGTGCGAACGGATAAACGGTATCCGGAGGCGTAATGCGAAGCACTGGGGCTTCCAAGTGCAGGATCGCTTTTTCGTTGATTTGAGCGATAATTTCAGCGGCCATGCCGGCGGATTTCTGAGCTTCCTGCACGACGATCGCGCGGTTCGTTTTCTTGATAGATGCGAGAATCGTATCGATGTCCAGCGGCACAAGCGTGCGCAGATCGATGACTTCGGCTTTGATGCCTTTGCTCTTCTCCAGTTCTTCCGCCGCTTTCACCGCGGTATGAACCATCATGCCGTAGGCGATAATCGTGACGTCGGATCCTTCGCGAACCACGTTCGCCTTGCCGAGTTCTACGGTATATTCGCCTTCAGGCACTTCCGCGCGGAAAGCATGGTACAAGTTCAAATGCTCCATGAAGAATACCGGGTCATTGTCGCGGATCGCGGAGATCATCAGGCCCTTCGCATCGTATGGGTTCGAAGGAATCACCAGTTTAATACCCGGAGTTTGCGCAATCAAACCTTCCAGGGCGTCGGTGTGCAATTCAGCGGCTTTAACCCCGCCGCCGTATGGCGTACGGAATACGACCGGCGCATGATAGCGGCCGCCGGAACGGTAACGCATGCGGGCAGCCTGTACGAGAATTTGGTCCAACGCTTCAAAAATAAAGCCGACAAACTGGATTTCCGCAACAGGACGGAATCCTTGGATTCCCAAACCGACGGCCAGACCGCCGATCGCGGATTCGGCCAGCGGCGTGTCGAATACGCGCTCTTCGCCAAATTCCTTTTGCAGTCCTTCCGTTACGCGGAATACCCCGCCGACATTACCTACGTCTTCCCCGAAAAGCAGGACGTTCGGATCCCGATTCAACTCTACGCGCATCGCATCGCGGATTGCTTCTTTCATATTCATTTGTGCCATTGCTTCTTATCCTCCTCATTAGAACTTCTTCAAGGCTTATTGAAAATCGGCTTTTTGCTCTTCCAGATGCTTAGGCGTTTGCTCGAACATGCTGTCGATCAGACCAGGAATCGTCATCTTCTCGGTTTGTTCCGCCTTCTTGATTTGCTCGTTCACTTTCGCTTTCGCTTCTTCTTTCACGCGAGCCGTATCTTCTTCGGTCCAAAGGCCTTTCTTCTCCAAATACTTGGCAAGACGGGCGATCGGGTCCTTCTCGCTCCATTGTCCTTCTTCTTCTTTCGTACGGTATTTGCTCGTATCGTCAGAGAGGGAATGCGGACGGAAACGGTAAGTCACAGCTTCGATCAAAGTAGCGCCTTCGCCGTTCCGGGCACGCTCGGCGGCTTCTTGAACCGCGCTGATGACGGCGAACACGTCCATCCCGTCGATCTTCACGCCGCGAATCCCGGCGGCAACCGCCTTATGAGCAATGGACAAAGCAGCGGTTTGTTTCGAGAACGGAGTCGTAATGGCATAGCCGTTATTTTGCACAAAGAAAATGACCGGAAGTTTGTAAACCCCAGCGTAGTTAAGCGCTTCGTAGAAATCGCCTTCGGACGAACCGCCGTCTCCCGTGTAAGTAATGGCGACTTGTTTTTGCTTCTTCAATTTGTAGCCCATGGCGATCCCCATCGCATGAAGCACTTGAGCGCCGATAATGATTTGTGGCATAAGTACGTTGACGCCTTCCGGAATTTGTCCGCCGTGCTGATGGCCGCGGGAATACAGGAAAGCTTGATAAAGCGGAAGACCATGCCATACGAGCTGCGGCATATCGCGGTAGCCCGGGCAAACGAAGTCGTTCTTGTCCAGAGCGAATTCACTGCCGACCATCGTAGCTTCTTGACCGGATACCGGCGCATAAAAGCCGAGGCGGCCTTGGCGGCCCAGGTTGATGGCGCGCTCATCCCATGTGCGGGTGAATACCATACGGTACATTAATTCTTTCAATTGATCATCTGTCAAGTTCGGGACTTTATCTTTGTTAACAATCTCACCATCCGGCGAAAGGACGGTTAAAGCCTCGACTTCCTCGGTATATACTTCATAAGGAATCTTGCTCATTTTCTTCACCTCGACAAAATATTTGATTATCATGTTCCGCTGTTATAGAATTATTATACATCTGTTTCAGTCGTTAAGTCAAAGGAATTGCGCATAAATGACTTAATTTTTTATCTTTGTTTGTATAACAGCAGTAACACAATTATGTAACACAATCGGGTCCTGGTAGTGAATGCGTTTACCTCTCCCAGGGCTATCTTAACGTAATGAGAGGTCAAAAGCAAAATATCAAGACGATAAGGAGCGAGCCGAATTATGACGGATTCACGCTATTTAAAGCGGACTATTGTCAGGGAGGAAATCGACTGCGACAGCTTGGGGGAGAAGCGAAAATTACGCATTTACCTCCCGCCGGGCTATAACGAAATTCTTAGTTACCCTGTCGTCTACTGTCAGGACGGCGAGGAGTTTTTCAACTTCGGGCGAATTGCCACCCATGCGAACAAGCTGATTCTGGATGACGGACTCGAGCCTTTTATTATTGTAGGCATTGAAGTCGATACTACCGTCCGTACGGAAGAATACGCGCCTTTCGGCCATCGGTTCGAAGCCTATTGCCGCTGTATTACAGAAGAGATTATACCCTTTGTAGAACGCAATTATCCCGTGCGGCGAGAGCCGGAGGATCGGGTATTGGCCGGAGATTCGTTGGGCGGATCGTTCTCTCTTCATCTGGCTATGAAAAA
Organism: Paenibacillus sp. alder61; assembly: GCF_020179875.1. Lineage (NCBI taxonomy): Bacteria > Bacillati > Bacillota > Bacilli > Caryophanales > Paenibacillaceae > Paenibacillus > Paenibacillus sp. alder61. The sequence continues at coordinate 289,630 of NZ_JAIUDG010000002.1, read as the reverse complement.
TCCCAAACTGTTTTCCAAAATCATCAGCCTTTCCGGAGCCTATTACGACCAAACGCTCGCGATGATTGAAGCGGAATCCGATTTGTCCCACCTCTCCCTCTTTATGGTCGTCGGTCTTCAGGAGCAACAATACACCACCGACACGGGGACCTACAATTTCGTGGAGTTAAATCGCCGGGCCAGACAACTGCTTGAAGAACGGGGCGCAAAAGTGGTTTATTATGAAAAGGACGGCAAACACCTTTGGGGATTTTGGCAGCAAGAACTGCCCGAGGCGCTGACGCATTTCTTGCAATAAGATCGACGCAAGCCTTCCTCAGTAGGGTAAGACGGGGGTTTACTCCCCCGGACTCCCCGTCAAACCGTGCATGCGGATTTCCCGCACACGGCTTTCCTTCGCCAGTTCCCCATCTTCAGGAGTGAGCTGTCTTCATCCCTCGCCGGACTGCAATTTCACCCCTGAATTAGGAACGCGTGGTGAGCAAGCTCGTCAGAAATACCATTCCCACTTGTTCTATGCCGTTGCCGCTATTGCCTCCCCCTGAAGGGGTGCGATTATTACTCGTACTCCGTCAGACAAACCTTGATAACATAGAATTCCTGCATATCTGCATGCTTTTTTCCTGTTTGGACTCAAAATTTCTAAATACCTGCAAATCTGCAGGAATTTTCGACGAAACCGGCTCATTTCTCTAAAATCGTTAGAAATTCCTGCAGATCTGCATCTTTTTTTGCATCGCCCCGGGAATCGGCCTAAAATACTTGCAGATTTGCATCTTTTTGGAGTTGGAGGCTTGGAAGCACAACTTGGCGCCTCTTTGGATGTGACATATCCCTTCGATTAGCCATTAAGCACCCTTTCCTTTCGTTATACTTCGTAGCTTGAACACTCCTATGATCACACCCCCATCAGATGGTTCTTTGTTTCGCACGCTTCGCGAGCTCAACTGGCTAAAGCCCCAAACAAAAAGGATACCGCCACATTGGGGCGATATCCTTTTTTTTCTTTACATTATAGAAGCAGCCTTAATACCCGGACTTTAACCCTGTTCTGATTTCGTCCCGATGTTTCCCGTACGCAGAGAACGGCTCGGCAGTTTCCATCTATAATGAACGGAAAGCATCCGGAAGAAGACAACCAGGCCGAACAGCAGCAGCAGACCGACGGTTGACGTAAAAAACTTCAACCCTACGGCGAGCCCGGCCAACATCGCCCAAACGGCGTATATTTCATCTCTTAGAACGAGCGGCTTGCGTCCGGCAAGCAAATCCCGGATGATTCCGCCGCCGATCCCCGTCAGAACGGCAGCCACCAGAATGGCGCTGATTGGATGATTCATACCGCTGGCATACAGCCCCCCCTGAATGGCAAAGGCGGACAAGCCGATGGCGTCAAAAAGCGCTTCTGTCTTTTTCCAATGATGAATCCATTTTAGAGGCAGAACGAAAGCGACAAGGACCGATAAAACCGCAAGCATGATTAAATCCCCTTGTGCCCATAGCGTAGTGACGGGAACGCCGATCAACACATTACGGACAATTCCCCCGCCAAAAGCCGTTACAAGGCCGAGTACAAGCACGCCAAGAATGTCATACTCCTCTTCCATCGCCACGAACGCGCCCGACATGGCAAACGCGATGGTGCCGATAATACTGAAAATGTCAAATAAATGCATGCTTACGCTCTGGCTCCTCTCTATCACGTTCAGTAACATTTGACCAGTCCATTGTATGCTTGCGCGGTTCAATTGTGCAAGTGAAAAAACTGAACTATACTGGTAATAAGCGGGCCTACAACAGAAAGGGAGTTTTCTTTATGGTAGCGAAACGAGTGCTTATTTTTGCAGGCGGAACGATCGACCCTGATATCATTAAGGAAATCCGGAAAGACGACATGATCATCGGCGCGGATCGGGGGGCTTTATTCCTCGTCCAGCACGGAATCCGTCCCGACCTGGCGGTCGGAGATTTCGACTCCGTCACCCCCGAAGAATTAAAGCTCATCCAAGCAAACAGCCGGGAAATGATCGCTTGCGATGCGGTGAACAAAGATCTGACCGATACGGAGCTCGCCTTCGACCTTGCTATTGAAAGACACGCTTCCGAAGTCGTTATGACCGGCGTTGTCGGCACGCGGCTGGATCATACTTTGTCCAATATTCAAATGATGCTTCGAGGCATGCAGCACCAGATTACCAGCGCCATCTGGGATGCCCACAATTACGTTACCCTAACCGGAACGAGCTGCATCGTCGAGGAGCGCGGATTTAAATATGTATCCCTGCTCCCCCTCACTACAGAGGTGACCGGGATTCATTTGGAAGGTTTCATGTATCCGCTGGACAACGCCACGCTCAAAATGGGCCAGTCGCTGGGAGTCAGCAATCGTTTAAAGGGAGACAAGGGAACGGTTCGAATCGAGAGCGGACTGCTTCTCATTATTCAAAGCAAGGATTAAGGAACTTTGCGCGTTCAAATTAATACAAAAATGTAACCTTTACGACCTCAGATTGTAACTAAAGAAGCATGAAAAAACCTTGAGAAATCAAGGCTTTTTTCATGCTTCTTTACATTTCCACTTCTTTATTTCTTACTTTTTTGTAAACTTTAATCGTTTTTTAATAAAGGGCCTCAAACCAGCGCAGGCCCTGTACTTATAGGTGTGTTGCCAAAAATTAGGCAGTTAAAAACCTGTTATACTTCATTTCGAACCGGTCGACAAAAACATTTGGAGGTACTACAACATGAAATTGCACAACCTATTCCAAAAAGTATTGACGGTAGGGATTGTCTCAACTATCGGATTCAGCACTCTGCTTGCGAGCGGAGCTGGAGCCGCACCGGCCCAAGCTGCGGAAAGCGTAGCGGTATCCAAGGGATCCCAAATCGTAAATTACGGAAAAACATTTATGGGCAGACCTTATCAATTCGGCGCATCGACTTCGACAACTCGAGTATTTGATTGCTCTTCTTTTACGAAGCGTATTTTCAGCAAGTATGGCATCAACCTGCCTCGCACATCCGTGGCTCAATCGAAAGTGGGACGTGCCGTCTCCAAATCGAATTTGCAAGCCGGCGATCTGGTGTTCTTCTCCAGCGGCAGCCGCGCTAACGGACATAACGTGACCCACGTAGCCGTTTATATGGGCAACGGGAAGATTTTGCACACTTACGGTAAACCGGGTGTTACGATTTCCAATCTGAACTCCGGGAATTGGAAGAGAACGTACTTGAAAGCCCGCCGCGTCCTCTAGTCACAGTCGCTTGCGAATTACGTCCGGAAACCTCATTAATATTAGATCATAATAATATGTTACCGATACCCGATAGCCTCTCTATCGGGTAATTTGTTTTTTCCAGAGCATTATTTTTTAGTGAATCATATACCCTGTTCCCCGCACCGTATGGATCAGTTTGCGCGGTCTTCCTTTATCGATTTTTTTACGGAGGTGACGGATGTACACATCGACAACGTTGGTCCCCGTTGCAAAATCATAACCCCAAACCTCCTGTAAAATCTGCTCGCGTTGACAGACCTGCTCCGCTCGTTTGACCAAATATCTGAGCAGGTCGAATTCCTTCGGGGTCAGTTTTATTAGCTCGTCGCCACGGTAAACCTTTCTCCCTTTCATCTCCATTTTGAGGTCTTCATAATTCAATTCCGCGACGTAGCCTTCGGCAAATCGGCCAAAAAGCCGAATCAGACTGCGGATCCGCGCCACGAGTTCAACAAACGGGATGGCGGCCTCAACAACTTCGGTCACCCCCGCCTCTAAAGCCGCTATTAATTCCTCGGAGCTCCATTCCTCCAGCATCATCAAGACGGGAAAGCTGAAATGTCCCGCCAGCTCCATTTGCGCATATAACTCACGACCGTCTTTTTCGACCTGAACCAGCAAGATTCCTGGCATGTCCCTAGTCAATTCGGCGGCGGTATCTTCAACATGATAACTGCGGCGAACCCGATATCCCGCCTCCTCCAATTTTTGCTGCATCTCTATGCCGGCGGCATCGTTTTTGTGCATCAAAAGCACGCTGTCCTTCATATCCTCCCGCCTCGCCCTAAACTTGGTACAATCCTCGTATTACTAACATGGTCAAAATAAAAACGAATCATTCCGCGTAAACCGCGAAATGATTCGTTTTTGACGGCAAGGCGATGGACAGCCCACCTTAGCCTAAATACCGGTCGTAGATGGCTTTCGCTTCGGATATATCCTTTGTCCCGTGTACGAGGGCTCTCCCGTCCTCAAACAACACCAGACGGAGGTGATCCATCGAGAAGGAAAGCAAGAAGGGATTGGTCTCTACCTTCCCATCCGGCAGCTTCTTCAGCTTGGCGGCCACCTCCGGAAGCGATAGTTTGCCTTTGGCCGCAGGCCGGATTTGAACCGTATCCCTGCCGCACAGCACCTCGGTTTTGCGGGAATGGGCAGCGGATAGATAAGGGAACGTTCTCTGTTCCCCGCACGACAAACAATCCGCTCTTCTGGCCGCCCCCACTTTGATTTCCGTCAGCTCATTGCGCCACAGGTCGAAGGTCAGCAGCGTCCGGCGCAGAGCATCCTTATTTCCCGTCAACAGTTTCAGCGCTTCCGTCGTCTGATGAGCGACGACCATCTGAACGACAGGCGGAATAACGCCAGCCGTATCGCAAGTATCGCCACCTAGAGGGACTACGCCAAGCAGGCAATTTAAGCAAGGGGTCTCCCCCGGCAAAATCGTCAAAGTCATGCCGTAGCTGCCGACGCACCCGCCATAGATCCAAGGAATTCCGCGCTTTTGCGAAATGTCGTTAATCACCAGCCGGGTGTCGAAATTGTCCGTGGCATCCATGATCAGATTAACGCCGCGAGAAAGTTCGTCCATTTCTTCGTACGTCACATCCATGACATGGCTTTCCAGAATAATCTCGCTGTTAAGCGCCCGCAAATGCCGCTCGGCGGCAACCGCCTTGGGGAGCCTTTCGGCGGCGTCCGCCTCATTATAAAGCTGCTGACGCTGCAGATTGCTCCATTCCACATAGTCCCGGTCCGCCAAGATCAGACGCCCGACGCCGGCGCGAGCCAGCGTTTCGGCGATCCCGGTCCCCAGCGCTCCCGCTCCGATAATCAGAACCGAGGACTCCGATAATCGATTTTGACCCGCGGCTCCGATCGGCGGGAACAGCTTTTGGCGGGAATAACGATCATGCCGTGTTCCATTCATCTTACTTCAGATCCTTCCGCTAAGAAATCGGGCGCAGCTTGTGCCGATACCACACACTTCCCCGGGTTACTTCCGGGTAGACCAGGCCTCGACGTCCCAGATTTTGGTAACCCAATCCTCATAGAAGTCAGGTTCGTGGGATACGAGCAGAACCGTACCTTTGAACTCCTTTAAGGCCCGTTTCAATTCTTCTTTGGCGACAACATCCAGGTGATTGGTAGGTTCGTCGAACAAAATCCAGTTCGTCTCCCGCATCATCAGCTTGCAGAGGCGGACCTTAGCCTGCTCTCCGCCGCTCAACGCTTTTAACTGACGGGTAATGTGTTCGTTCTTTAGCCCGCAGCGCGCCAGATGAGCCCGGACCTCATGCTGATTCAAATGGGGGAATTCGTTCCATACGTCGTCGATCGGCGTCCCGTTCCCGGGACGAACCTCTTGCTCAAAATATGCCGGATAAAGGAAATCGCCCTGATACGTTTTTCCGCTTACCGGAGGGATTTTGCCCAGAATCGTTTTCAACAGGGTCGATTTACCTACCCCATTGCATCCGACGATAGCGATCTTTTCCCCCCGTTCGATCGTCATGGACATTTTGGGCAGCAAAGCGTGCGTATAGCCGATCTCAAAGTCGATCCCCTCGAACACCGTCTTGCCGCTGGCCCGCGCTTCTTTAAAACCGAAAATCGGTTTGGCCGCTTCCTCCGGCTTATCGATCCGCTCCAACCGGTCCAGTTGTTTCTCCCGGCTCTTGGCCCGGCCGGACGTCGAATAACGCGCCTTGTTCCGCTGGATGAAGTCCTCCTGCTTTTTGATGAACTCCTGTTGCTTCTCATAAGCATCGATATGCTGGCTTTTGTTGATGTCGGCCATCTCCAGGAATTTGTCATAGTTCGCACTGTATCGGGTGAGTTTCGCGAATTCGAGATGGTAAACGACATTGACCACCTGATTCATAAACTCCGTGTCGTGGGAAATCAAAATGAACGCGTACGGATAGTTTTGCAAATAACTCGTCAGCCAATGGATATGCTCCACGTCCAGGTAGTTCGTCGGCTCGTCCAACAACAGAACGTTCGGTTTCTCGAGCAAAAGCTTCGCAAGCAGCACTTTGGTTCGCTGCCCCCCGCTCAATGCCGCAACGTCACGATCGAGCCCGATGGCGGAAAGACCGAGGCCGTTGGCCATCTCTTCAACCTTGACATCGATGAGATAAAAATCCCCGATCTCCAGTTGCTCCTGGATTTCTCCCATCTGATTCAGCAATTCCTCCAGCTCTTCCGGTGTAGCGTCCGCCATTTTATTGGTGATTTCCAGCATCTCTTTCTCAAGCTCAAGCAGCGGAAGAAATGCGTCCTTTAGCACATCCCGCACCGTTTTCCCCGGCGTCAGCTTGGAATGCTGATCCAGATATCCGTAACGGACCTTCGGGGTCCATTCCACTTTCCCCTCGTCCTTTAGAAGTTGTCCGGTCAAAATATTCATCAGCGTGGATTTCCCCACCCCGTTCGCTCCTACCAGTCCAACATGTTCCCCGGCAAGCAGCCGGAAGGAAACATTTTTAAAAAGGGTCCGGTCCCCAAAATTGTGGGACAGATTCTCTACGGTCAATAAACTCATAATTAACGCACAAGCTCCTTCTATATGAAAATAGGTTTTTGATTCTTTTCAAAAGTGACATTCAAGAACCTATTTTAACATATGGAGAAGACGTCCGTAACCTCTCAAAATAAAAGACCATAAAAGTGCTATGAGCTGAAGTCAGGGTCCCTGCAAAGGACATCGGGCTTCAAAATAACCTTTTGCCGCGGCATCCTTTGGACTTGCGAATATTTCCGCCCTTTCCGTCCCTGGTCCGCCGAAACAGTGCCTGTGGCCTGCGTACCGAATTCCGGTATTAGGATCGCTCCATCCATAAACCGGCCTTTGCCTAAGAACCCTCCCTCCGCCGAGCGCGTAATTGTTGTAATGCTTGCCGCCGACAGGAAGGCCCTGCAGGAAGACAAGGATCCCCACGTCATCGATCAAGTTGTTCCACGCCTCCATCGAGATGGTCGGCAGCGTAAATATATAATTGAAGCCAAGCTTCCTCACAAACGCATTATGATTGTCGATAACCCGGGACAGGTCTTCTTGGACACTGGACACGATGGCCGACCTGCGGACATCCTCAAAGGCTTCTTTTTGCTGCAAAAGTTTGACGGACAAAGCGCTGCCCAGCTCCTCCCTTAAACCGCGGTGCACTTCCCCGGAAGCCGAGTCGATGACCGTAATCTGATCATCCAAAGTAAAATAGATCATATTTCCTTCCGCGTCGCGATGGACGTAGGATTTCTTGGGCAGCCAATGATGCCGGGCCAAAACGCTCCCGTCCTCGCCCGCTTTCTCTTGTACTGCGTATATATGGTAACCGTCATAATCGATCACGATAACCGCCGGAATATAGGTCATCAGAAGATCGCGCGAAAGAGCGTCCTCATGCTCGCCCAAATTCAGCAGCAATGTATCCAGCACGGCGGATAAAGCCGCTTCCTTATCGGCGCGCATAAATTTGGATGACCCGTAACCGGCCTCATAACGCTGAAGCTCGTTTTGACCCAGCCTGCTTCCTGCATCTTGGGCGGCCGTCCTTAAGGCAGCCGTATATTTGAGCTGCAAACGATTCGCTTCCCTGAGCTGCACCGCATCCCACTGCAGCATATATAACGCCGGACAAGCGAGCAGAACAAAAATGACGGCCCAATCAGTAATCTTCATTCAGTACCATTCCCCCATAGGAAATCCGCTTCCCTTCCAAACTTGCGCTCCCCGAGCCGTAGACGAGTTCGGCCAACGTTTCATAAGTTGAACGGGTTTTCGGCTTTATGCTGACTTGAACGAAGTCTCCCGCCGCGAGTTTGTACAGCCGCTCCTCCTCAGCGGTCCCGTCCGGGTTTGCCGGATAGAGAACTTCTAGAATCCGGTCGGTATAATAAGAATCGTAGACTACGGAGTAGCGATCTTGAAAGGTTGCGGGATCGGCCGGATCGCCGTATTCCGGGTGGTATTTTTTTCTCCGGTGCTCGATTTCTATGTCGTACACTTTGCCGCCTACCTCCAGGTTCCGATTGAATTCGCGATACATCTCCGGAGAGAAATATCCCTTATTCCTTACCGCGTCCGTAAACTGAACAAGCGAATTATACGCCGCAAGCATCTCGTAATCCGCCTCCCGCTGCGCAAATTCCATAGCCGGGTACATAAATACGAGGAGAAGGGACAGCAGGGCAGCCGCAATTTTGGACAGCGGGTTACTCATCCGCGAGCCTCCCTAAATTTTATTAAAAGCAAGCTTATACAGATGTTCCCCTGCATCGTAATAACAGTCCGCCCTGTAATCGCCTTGCAGGTCGAGTAATGATAAAGCCGAACGCAAATCGCGATCCCCACTCCCGCCCGGCTCGTATACAGGCTCTCCATCATATGGGATCTGCTTGGAATCAATGGTGATTTCCACGCCTTCGCCGGCCCACTCTCTTAACCCGTATAAAATGTGGCTCCCTTTATACTTCACTGCCAGATCCAGCCCTTCGGCTTCCCTGCCAAGTGTTGAAGCGACACTTGCTTTCTGCCCCTGGACGTAAGGGAGTATCCTCTGTAGGGCCAAATCAAAATCCCGGCTACGTTCCAGCGTAAGGAGGAGTGCGGTAAAGCATACGGATGCGGCCACCCCCAGCCAAACCATACTTTTCACGGCATTCAGCATAGGCTTACGGGGCTACCGTCGTCTGTGTGAAAATGATTCCGCGGACAACATTCGAATTATCCTTAATAACCTTGGCCTTGAATTTCCCGCTGGGGTTGACGTATTCATTGAGTTTTTCATTCCATGTGTTCCCGATGTCGGCCAGACTTCGGCCGCTTACCGAGCCGTACTCTTCGTTGGTAAGCGGTCCGCTGATGCGGAGGATGTCCCCGTACCATTGCCCTCCCGAGTTTTTCCCTGTTTTAATTTGTATCCCAAACTCCCCCCGGTCCTTGAATTTACGCAGCGCGTTCGTCACTTGCGATCCGCTCACCGTCGTGTCGTCGTAAACCGTAAAAGAAGCTTGCGAAAGCTCGGTCTGGATATCGGAAAAATTGTTCTGGGCCGTTTTCGTTGCCTCCTGAGCCGAAACGAACAAAATAACCACGATCGTAATGAGTGCGATAGTCAGAAATATTCCTGCCGCCACCTTCAGCGCGGACGATGCATTATTCATAAGCTTAAGCCTCCCATTGTTAAATATGTTGAATCTGCTTAAAGTAAAAATCCATCTGCTCAAAGCTCATCCATATTAGCGGTATCACCAAATAGGCAAAAATAAGGCAATACATCGGGCAAAAGCCGAGCAATCGGCCCCAACCCGCTTTGAGATCCAACGATTTCTCATAATCGAGCCGTCTCCGTTCGAATTGGTAGGACATTTCACCATCCAATTCGTCGAAGGCGTCGCGGATCGTGATTCGCTCTGCGGCCAAAATCAGCTTATCGCAAAGCTGTCGGAACTCGTCCAGCGCGGCTTGTTCCTTCATTTCTCGCAAGGCGCCCTCTCCTCCGTGGCCGTAATGAAGCAAACATTTTTGCAACGGCTCCTTGAATATCACGGCATAGGTATGAAGCCACTCGAGAATTTCTTCCACCGAGATGCGTTCAAGTTCACGTAAAATCGAGATCATCGTTTGAAACTGGTACACTTCATGCCGCATATCCATCAGCCTCATCCCGCGCTGAAACTTCAATACCCAAAGGGGCGAAAAATAACCGACACAGCCTGCGGTAAGGGATAAAATTAGCTCCCACCATTTCACATACTCCCGATTCCAGCGTTCCAATTTGTCGAGGATTCGCTGGGTTATCCCGGCAGCCTGCTGTTCGTCCAATTTCCCGCCCCCGATCGACCACCCCGCTGCCACGGCTTCCGCGATTTTCGCGGAAGCGATTCCCGACTTCATACCGAGCTTGATCATAATTCGCCGATCCTGTTCAGCCGCCTTTGCGGCCGTTCGGCTGTCCTCTTCCGACATTGTTCCGAAAAAAACGGTACCGGCCGGCGGTTCGCTTAATATCCAGTTCCGGGATTGCGCGTGCATATAGATCAGCGTTCCTATCGCCAAAATTATACAAGCCGCAAACACGGTCATCCTTCTGACTTGGAACTGTCCCACGTCGAGATGGTGATTGACGTCTTTCAACAACCGCTCAAGCCGGGAGTAGGCCGCCGTCGCCGAAGGCGGTGTGAATATTCCCCTCAGCTTACGGACGACGCCCCAACGAAGCAAGCGAGCTTCCCATGGAACCTTTCGGCCCTGCGAGACCCGGTAAGAAGGCATTACCCGGTCTCCTCTCAGTTTTTGCAGCAACACATAGCAGATGAGTATGACTATAAATAGACCGATTTTAACGAACAGTCCGGTCTTGCTCAGATAAAAGTGGTTCATCAGGGGAAAATTCAATCTGGCCCACCGTTCGATCGGCTTGGTAAAGAAAAAAGGCGCCAGCGCGATGATGTTTAAGCCTTGCAGCAAATACTCCAGTCTTTTGCGGCGTAACAACTCCAACTGAATCTCCCCGGCAAGACCGGAAATCCCCCGCAAATATAGCGATCCGCGTTCTCTTTTTCGGTCCCCGAATTCCATGACAAGCCTGGATATTCCCGCAAACATTTTGAGAAAACGGTTCGGCGCAGTTTCATTAAACTTATCCAACGCCTCTTCCGGCTTGCTGTCGGTCAAAGCCTCATATAACCTTTCGGCATGCATGCCGATCTCCGCCGGAACCTGGTCTACCGACTCAAGAATCGCATCGCCGACCATGCCGTGCCTGTGAAAGCCGTGTCTGACCGCCGCAAACCAGTCCAGCATTTGTTCCAGCAATTTTTGTTCCATCCGATTCACGTACGCATCCAGTAGATTCCCCTGGATGACGGCGATCGCAAGCAGCAAACATATCGCGAACACGATTCCGGATTTCCAGACGATCAGCAGCCCGACGGCAGCCCCATACAGCAAGGCCAGCAGAATGACGAACTTCATGGTCGCCCTTCTTAGCGAAAATTCATCATATCGATGAAGCAATGCCAGGCGTTGGCGCACTTTCAGCACATCGTGGCGAAGCAACGGGGTTTTTACCGATATCGCATAGGATCTCAGCAGTATCGCGAAAAAAACGCTCCGCAGCCTTGACGACGCAATTGGCTCACGATTCCATACGTATCCCCGTTTACGCTCCTTCACGTCGAGCAGACGACCCGTTCCATACAGCAAAGCGAATAGGCAGAGGGCCAACCCGAAAATGACGACAAGCAAAGATTTAAGCTCCAAGCCGCTCCCCCCAATGCTTATCCAGAAACGCACCGAAGCGCGCCGCTTCCCTTGGGGACATCTCCCGAAGCATTTCCTCTTGGCACTTCATGGATAGGGGTTCGACCGGAAAATATCCGCCATTCCGGTATTCCACAATCACCCTTTCCCTGTATCCATTGGAGCGGCCTGAAAGCCCGCCCTGGCTGTGGTCTCCGGCATATTCCCTACTTTGCCCGCGACGTTCATCTTGCTTGCAGCATTCCGAAATCCGCTCGATGTACCTGTTTCCTTGGCGATCCTTGCACAGGTGAACGTCAAAATCGAGCACCTTGGCCACCTGCTCCTCCGCGATTCGCTCATCGCGGAAGACCCCCGTCTTAAGGAGGGAATTGCGCAGCGAATCGACCAGATCGCGAAACGTTTTGGCGTGGTGCGTAAAAATAGTAAACAGGCTGGCCACCTGCCCCATCTGGATCATCCAGGCCGCGACCTCGTCAGTCGCCACTTCTCCTAGAATATTGACGGTTCCGTCGGTTTTCTTCTGTACGTCCAGCCCCGCTTGACCGGTGACGTACTCGGTCTCTTTAAAAGTTAAAATATTTCTTGCGGTATACATCCGTCGCAGATGAAGCTCGAACGACATCTCTTGAACCCGCAGCGTATAGGAGGGATCGATATGCTTGACAAGCGCCATGAGGAGCGTCGTTTTGCCGGACCCCTGGGAACCCGTTATCGCTGTAATCCGGTTGCCCTTCATAAGAAATTTCAGCAGCTCGGCGGGCAGTTCGGCGTTATTCCCTTCGATCAGATTTTCAAGGGAGGCGCTCTTCACATCGAATTTGCGGACAAAGAACGCCCAGGTTTCGGCAAATGGAGGACGTACTACAACGACCCTCGACCCGTCCTTCATTTCGTTGACCTTATAGCCGTTCGCCTCGGACAGTTGGCCGGGCAAATTAAACTTGTAGATGTTTTGGCATACCCGCTTCAGTTCGGCCTCGCTTCCAAAGGTTAGAAAGGACAAGCGCAAACTTTTCCCCTTGTAAAAAATCCATACGCTATCCCAGGCGCGCGTCACCTTTTTCCCATCTTCATCGAGCGAAACTCCCGGCCATTCACCACCCCGCTCGGGAACCGAGTCTCCCCATAAAGCGCCGTTCCCGGGGATGCCGCTGACTCCTCCGCTGACCCCGTCGATACGCTGTTCGCGAACGGCATCGATGACGGAAAAGCCTTTGTACATTTGATAGACCCGCTGCACGATCATATCAAGCTTTTCCGGGAACGAAAGCAGCCTGAATTCCCGGTAAAAAATCCGGTCGATATCTTCGGCCGTAATCTCAAACGCTTCGCCCTCCCCTTCCTCGGAGAATGCTTTCGCCCGGTCGAGCCCGTACTCGTCAATCATGGTCGAGAGTCCGTCGGGTCCGTGTTTCTTCTCGTACAAATAGAGCACGATATCAAACCGGTCCTGGGCCGTCAGCTTTTCCCGCTGATCGAAAGGAATGATGCGTCCGATGTTGCTTTCATTAATCCCGTAGCCCTTTTGCAGCAAATCGCGTATAAACATTTTCACATAGCGTTTATCCTGCGGATCGCCGTGTACGCATCCTTTTAGCGCCTGACGCAGCTCAGCCCGGGATTTGACTTTACGTTTCCACGCTTCTTCGTTCATTCCCCAATCGTTGGAGGGGTTACGGCTCAGCTCGTGAATCTGATGCTTGATAAAAACGATCAGTTCGTCCATCGAGTAGCGGTCTTGCACAATCGAACGCTCCCCCGGATCTTCTTTGGAAATTCTGACTCTAAACCACAAAGCCGACAAGCAAGTCAGGACCAGTGCTAAGCAACCTAAGACGTTTACGGCTGCGCTGTTCACAGTTTATGCCCCCTTTTCGCCGGACAAAGGTGCTGCGCGTCCGGCCAGCGTATAAATGGCTTGGCAAAACGGAATGAGCCCGCGCAGCATTTCATCCCTTATTTTCTTATCCTGGCGCACCGGGCAGTTAAGCCTGAAAAATTTCAATAATTCCCGGTTATTCCAGGCATCCGAAAATTGGGTGCTGTAGGATATACCGAAAGCGGGAAGCTTGCAGGCAAACCTCCGGCAAATATTGCGCACCGTCCACTGCGACCCGGAATCATAGGGATAGACGGCGATCAGTTCAGCCCCGGTAGTGCGACCGGTTTTCCGATCCAATGTCTGATCCCGAAAGAAAGCTTCCAGCTCCGATCTATCCTGGCGTAAAACCGCCACCCTTAAAGGCACGGGCTCTTTCCTATACCAATCCCCGGATGGGATGGCGGTCTGTTCGGAAAAGCGGGTGCGGGAAAAGCAAATATCGTAGACCTGACCCGCGATCGCGTAAATCCTCTCCTTTTCTTCCAAGTCTAAAAGCGCCTCCCCTTCCAGATGAGAAGGTCCGGTCAAAAGATCCAGTCTCCCGATGACGACAGGCGTCGTATAATCCGGAAAGTTGTGTTTCGTCAGCCTCTCATTCACGGCAAGCCTTCGGATCGCGTCCATCCCGTTCTCCGCAAGCAGCGGAAGCGAAGCATAATGGTTTCCATGAACGGAAAAACCGGCTTCCAGCCCTGTACCGCGGGGGTCTTGATTTAAAAGCAACATGCGCATCGGATAGTTTAACGCCATATATAGCGCACTTGCCGCCACTAGCTGCGGTGAACCTCCCCAACCGGTATCCTCAAATATAATCCGGCTCATGCCCTCCTCCTTTCCGCTTGCCGAAGCGTCTTCCTCGCGTCCTTACCGGTCCATCCCGCCAATTCCTCGAGCAAGGTCCGCAACGCCTTTTTATAGGATCTCGATAATCTCGCCATCCGCAAAATATGACGATACTCATTCTCCAGTTGAACCGCCAAATTGCTCTCACACCACGGGATTTCAAGCACATCCCTGGACCAGCGAACCGGCAACCCCTCCATGCCGCTTAATATGTATTCCGGTTTTAAAGAACTGTCGACCGTACGAATAAAAACCGGCCAAAGCTCGAGCATTTGCAATTCGGGCCAGCGTACAAACAGTTGTTTAAACCATTCCACCGTACGCTCGACTTCGTATCGGTCGAAGGAAGTGACCCAAACGGCTTCATTCGCCATACTCCAAAGCTCTCTAGTCCCGAAATGCATCGTTTCCATGTCGTACAAGCAGAAATCGTACTCGCTGCCGGCGGGTTCCCCCAACATGCCGTCACAAATGTCAAAACCGCAAAACTCGGTCACGCTCAGCACCGAATCGCCGCCTCCCAGGATGTAGCGGTATTTCCCGCCGTCGGTCAAATCTACCAACAGCGCCCGCTTCCCCGCTTCGCCGAGCGCTTTGCAAATAAAGAGCAGCAGGTCCCTTTTATCGCTTTTTCCGGTAAAAATTATACGTTTCACAGCCCGCTCCCCCCTTATTCCAATGGCCGCATCTCAAATTGCTGATCGTCTCCGGCTGGCTTCGCTCCCGCCCCGGGACCGGACGCCTGGAGACCCGCAAATTCCGCCGCCGACTGTGCCGACATTCCGGCCAAATCGGCTTCCAGGCCGGCTCGCGCGGACCGATTCAGCGCTTGTTCCGCTTGATGAACGATGTTGGGATCTTTCCGGATTAGCTGAAGTACGGCATCGTTCGCCGGGTACGTCGGCACGGCCTTGGCCTGCAGTCCGGGTTCCACATACAACAAGGCGTAGATCGATGCCTTATGCAGGTAAGCATCGACGATTGCGCTCGATAGGGACAAAATCTCGGCTTCGTTCAGCGTCATTGTAACTACGCCGTCCGCAAGCGAGATCACCCTTTTTTTCGCCAGCAAAATGTAGTCCTGACCCGTAGGGAATTGGATCCGTACATCTACGGTATCCTGATTGCCCAGCGTCCCGGGAAGCTGAATAAAGCCCATTTCCCGGTAACGTAAATCCGCGGAAGTCGGTTCCTCCTCATTTAACAGCGCTTCGGTCAGCGGCGTATTGGCGGAAAGCCTGAGTTTGACGGTTTTGCCGACAACCTTGTCCTTGGAGATCAGCAAGTCCGCCGGGGCGGTTTGAGCTGGAAACTCGACAGGGGCCACATCCTCCCCGCGGATCAGATGTCCGGCTGGAAGCGGCCGGGAAGGCGCCCACCCGCGAATATACTTTTGTTCCGAAGCTTCCTTCAACCGCGCGATCTCGGCTTCCAAAGCCCGGCGTGTTTCGGCCGATTGCACGGCGTATCGATGGGTCCGCATACTCATCCAGACGGTAAAAACAGCGGCGGTAACCACCGCGCCGATCACGGCGGCCAGCATCAGTTGCCTTGTCTTTCTTCTCCAAAGAAGCAATCAATCACGTCCCTTCCGTTTTTTTCGATACCAGCGAATCCCTCTTCCCCTATCCTGACCCGGGGCGGGCAGAATTCCCCCGCACACTTCCATTAGCGCTTGTTCCAGCAGAGGGCCGGGGCAGAATGGGCAGCCGTCCGCAGGAAGCCCAATGATCCTGACGTCTCCCCGTTGTTTCCGATACCAGCGAATGACGTCCGAAGAGGCCATCGGAACGCAGCAAACCCAGTTTCCCTTAGCGGCCAAAGGATGCTCCATGAAAGCGGCCAGATCATCGAGCCTCCACGCCGCTCCCGGCGTAACCAGGATGGACAAATCCGCCCGCGAGAACTCTTCCATCATCTCCTTGCGCCTGCTGGATCCAAGATCGCATACGACAAACTCGTAGCGATCGGTGAAGATCTCCAGCAGCTCCATTTTGCTCGAGATATGAACGTAGTCCACTCCGTGAAGCCGAAACCCGGCAGTACTCCCGGGATGCTGATCGCATGCCTCTTCCCCGGCCCATCGGGCGATAGACCCCATGGCGTTGGACTTCTCATCCGTTTCCACAATCGCCACGTTTCGCGAACTGCGGGATAATATATGGGCTAACGCGATGGAGACATAGGTAGCCCCCGAACCCGGAACGGAAGCCATTACGGCGATAACATGAGGACGCCGCCCCCGCAATGGAGCCCCCGCCGTCATGCGAAGCCTCGGTTGACATATCGGCAACAAGGCCCTTCCGGCTTCTTCGGCTGAGGCGAATCGTTCCTCCGGATCTTCCCGGAGCAGCTTGAAGACCGCCTCCCTCAACTCGCCGTAGCCTCTGCTTCGGAACTCCCGGTCGGCTTCTTCCGACCAGGAACTGTATCGGCAGCCTGTTCCCAAATACAACAGCACGGCCCCAAGTGAGTACAAATCCGCCCGCCCGTCACTTTGCCTACCGCCATACTGTTCAGGAGCCGCAAAGCCTACGGTTCCCAGCTGAATCGTATCCTCCGGCCGCTCCGGCTTATACTTGCGCGCGATGCCAAAATCGACGAAGCGAATTTCCCCTTTGCCGTCCACCAGCAGATTGGATGGTTTTAAATCCCGATGCACGATCGGCGGCCGGCGGCTATGCAGGTACTCCAACCCTTCGCAAATTTGCAGGCCGAATCGCGCAAATTCCTGAGCGGGAGGCGCTTCTTTCCGGTTCAGTACAAACCGGTCCAGATGAACGCCCTCCACGTAATCCATGACCAGATACGAGTAACCGGAATCCCGCAGCTGAAAAAAATCCACAATTTGCGGAAGCCGCGGATGGCTCAATCCGATCAGAAGCTCGGCTTCCTCTTCCGGACGGACCCCAATTCCCTCCGTGCCAAAGCATTCCTTTACGGCCCACCGCTTCCCCGGCAGCTTTAAATCAGAGGCCAGATACACCCGGCTCATCCCGCCCTTACCGATCAATCGGTCCAAACGATATCTGCCCGCCAGAATATCGCCCATTTCAAAATCCGTAACGGACGGCAAGTCTCTCCCTCCCTTCCGACGCAAAAAAGCATCCCCTGTTCCGCACCGATCTTTAGAAGACCGGACGGACAAGGGATGCTTTCCCAAACGTCAAATTTATATAATTTTGGAACAAGTATAGACCAAAAGGTCCCGACTTGTAAAGTGCTTTTTTTGCCTCGAATTAATTAATCTCATTAATATTTAATCATATATAAGGTGATCTCATCGCGGTTGTGGAACAACTGCTTGGCCCGCTGAATCTGAAGCCGGGCC
Organism: Paenibacillus sp. alder61; assembly: GCF_020179875.1. Lineage (NCBI taxonomy): Bacteria > Bacillati > Bacillota > Bacilli > Caryophanales > Paenibacillaceae > Paenibacillus > Paenibacillus sp. alder61. Next base: position 272,024 of record NZ_JAIUDG010000002.1, on the reverse strand, counting down.
GCTTCAAAGGTTTCCATGATCTCGTGAATAAGCGCCATCGGCTTCTTACTCAGCAACTTTACGGTCACGATCGCCGTTCCCCCCGGTGCAAGGGCATAGAGCAGCTCCGTAACCAGTTTTGCGGTCAGCTTCGGATTCCAGCTCATGTCACAAACGAGGAGATCGAATTGGTTCTCGCGAAATTTAACACTGTTCGCATTCTTGCGCAGATGCGTAAGCCGCGGATTGCGGAGCACATCGGGATGAAGTTTGGCCGGATCGACCGCAGTCACCTTCATCCCCCGCTCCAGCAGGAAAGAAGTCCATCCTCCCGGTGCGGCTCCGATGTCCAACGCTTCCCGGAAAGAGGCAAAGTCAATGCCGAAGATCGACTCGGCCTCAAGCAGCTTGAACTTCGCCCGGGAAATTTGCCCTTCCTCCCGCTGAAACCGGATCGCACCGCCATTCCAGTCGGATAAATTGTCCGCCGGCGCGCTGATGCCGGCCAGCATCCGATCTTTCGAGGCAAATACGGAAATAACCCAATCCGCCTCCCTGACGACGATTTCCGCATCGATGCCGTCCAAGCGCGCCTGAAGCACCTCCTTTAGTTCGGCGGCGCTGTTTGCCCAGACCGCTTGCTCCGATTTACGGGTTTGGATCGCAACCTTGGTTCCACGCAGCCGGGCATCCCCCCGCAAAAAGCCGGAAAGTTCCTCCAGCGCATGCTCAATGTCCGTGGAAGACGTCTCCTCCCCGTTTGGCCATTCCCATTGCACCTCGAACAGATGGCGCAGAAACACGGGCTCTTTCACGCGCAAAGATTCTACCACCCGCTGCGGTTCAGCTTGCAACGACGCGACGAAAATCTCCCCTGGCACCAGCATGGTGCTTTTGACGGACCCAAATTGTCTGCGGAGCTCTTCCTGCGCGTATGGAGCAAAACCATGGTTGGCCGTACATACCCATCTTGTTACGGATTCCGATTCTGATTCCGATTCCGTAGCGGTTCCCCGCTCAATCTCGTAGTTCAACGCTTGCGACCTCCCGCTGTTCGTTCAATTTCCTCCAACCGTTCGAACGGAATCGGCCCGTTATGCAAAATGACATGCTCAGGCTTATTTTGGTACAAAATCTCGTACATACTCTTCTTTCCGTACATGCTCGAGGTATGGAGATAAATTTCACGAGCGTACAGCCCCTCCCGCGCGATCGCGGCTGCCGCTTCGGAGCCGGTTTTCTCCCCCGGTCCCATATCGTAGTCCAGCGACAAAATGTCCACTTCCGCCACCCTCAGCAGCTCCAGACACTCGTCCACGGATCTGGCTAAAGTAAATCCTTCGGGACAACGTCGAAAGTCGTCCATATACACATGAATCACAGTCGTTCTTCCTTTCCGCGGTATTTCAGACTAGCTTTCCACCCAACGCCTGATCCGGTCCATATCTTCTCTATAAGTGCCGTCGTTTCCGGCTTCACTCTCCAGGATCAACGGCTTCTCCTTCACCGGGCTGTCCTTAAGCAGTCTGCGGAAGCCGTTCTCCCCGATATATCCCTGCCCCACCCTTGCATGGCGATCTTTCCGGGACAGCGCGGGGTATTTGGAGTCATTGAAATGGACCGCGGCCAACGCGTCCCAAAACCCCAGTTCCTCCGCTTTCGCCGCGAACGTGTCATCCTGTTCTCCGGTCCACATGCCTGAGGCGAATGCATGGCAAGTGTCCAGGCAAAAGCCGATGCGCTCGGGATGGTCGGACAGCTTGCGAATCTGCACGAGCTCCTCCACCGTCATTCCCATGTCTCCATGATCGCCGGCCTGGTTTTCAATCAGCAGTTTGGACTGTCCCTGCCAATCCCGAAGCACTTCATTAATACATTGTATAATATTTTGGTAGCCTTGTAAGGGGTTTCTTTCCTTATATATTCCAAAATGTACAACAATTCCCACAGACCCGCAAGCTTCCGCGATTTCCAGATCGTTGCGCAGCGATTTCACCGTTCTGTCGAACTGTTCCGCCTGGGATGCGGCACTCACCGCGAGATTGCTCGGATAAGGCGTATGCGCTATGGATAAAATGTCATGATTTTGACAAAACTTCCGGCAGCGCTCCGCATCCCTCTCGTCAAACTTCTTGACGGTCAAACTTCGCGGATTTTTGGGAAAATACTGAAAAGCTCCGGCTCCCATGCGGTATGCGGCCTCCGCGGCGCCGTAATAGCCGCCCCGGATGCTTAGGTGCCCGCCAACTTTAACCTTAGCGATCATCCTGACAGCCCGGACTGTAAAAAACTTTACGTCCGTTCAATTCGGTCTTCACGATAGCGTCGCCGCAGCGCGGGCAGTTTTCTCCTTCCCGGTCGTACACCCGGCACAGCTCGTTGGCTCCCCCTGTCAGCGTATCGTTCTTCGTCAAAGGAAGCTCCATATACCCGCCGGCTTCCGTCATTTCCGTCAAGACCTCAAGCATGGCTTTGTAAACGGCGGATATTTCGGTCTCGCTCAAATTCTGCACTTTGGCCGATGGTCGGATCCCCGCCGCAAAAGCAATCTCGTCCGCATAACAATTGCCGATCCCCGCGATCACTTCCTGATTGACCAGGACGGTTTTCAGGCTGCCCCGGCGTTTCCGCAAAAGTTCGGCAAAAACCGCTTCGTTCATTTTACGCCCCAACGGTTCGGGACCAAGATGCGACAATGCTTCCTCCGCTTCTTTTGCGCTGAGCAGATGCAAATAACCGAGTCTTAACCCGATAAAATAAAGCGTCAAATCATCGCCGAACGTGATCTCGACCTGCGTGTTCCGCTCCGGACGGTCTTCGCCCGATCCCAAGTAAAGCAGCCCGCCCAGCATCAAATGAAGCAGCAAGCGGCGTCCGTTGTCCAGGTGAAACAGCAAATGCTTGGCTCTCCGTTCAATAAAAATGACCTGTCTGCCTAGGAGTTCTTCAATAAAGCTTCCTTGAGGCAGGTTGAGCGATTTCTCCCGGTTAACGACCACATTAGATATTTTAAGGTCCAAAATATGTTTGGAGAGCTGAATTCGATAATTTTCCATTTCCGGCAATTCCGGCACAACACATCTTCCCTTTCATTCACGATGTAAAATATCTATGAAGAGCCGCCGATCAGCCTGCGCACTTCATTCAAATCCCGGCAGATCAGATCCGGACGGACTCCTGAGGCTTCCAAATAACCCTCGAGATTTTCCGGATTCGTGACGCCCGTCAAAGTCAATATCGTCCCGCAGCCCGCATGAGCGCCCGCCGAAATATCCGTCATCATATTGTCCCCGATCACCGCCACTTCTTCATGGCGAAGACCGAGTTTATCGATCGCATGCTTCATCAATATGCCCGACGGTTTCCCGATCACAACCGGCTCCACCCCTGAAGCGGCCTGGATCGCAGCGGCTATCGTACCCGCCCCGGGCATCAGACCCTCCTGGGAGGGGAGCAGCAGATCCGGATTCGTCAGGATATATCCGGCTCCACCTCGAATCCAGCGGGCCGCTTGCGTCAATGTTTCATATGTAAAATTCCGGGCGATTCCCTGGACAACATAGTCCGGACGTTCCTCCACCAGTTCAAGACCAGAGTCCCGAAGCGCCGTAAGCAGACCGGCCTCCCCGATGGGAGCCACCCTGCAGCCCGGGTGGCGGTCCGCAATATATTCCGCCGCGGCGACCGCCGAGGTGCAAACCTCTTCACTCCGAGCCGGAATCCCCATCGCCTGAAGATGCTCGGCCACTTCACCGGGAGTCCGGGAGGAGTTGTTGGTGACAAACAAATAGGGAATCCCCAGATCCCTCAGTTCGGAGATAAGCCGGTCAGCCTGTGGTATCATACGGCTGCCGTGATATAAAGTTCCATCCAAGTCGATCAAATAGGCCTTCCAGGCCGGCTTGGCTACATTCATTTTCCTCACCTACTTGTCTCCATTGTACAAATAAACCCGAGCCCCAAGCAAATTTCCCGGCCGCACCCGGAAAGTTTTCTGTCAAATGCGCCGCGCGCCTTGCCGTCTAACGTCGAACGGGATCGAAGAAGCCCTGATATCAAGGCTTTGGCGCTATCAAAGTTTGCAAGGGCCTGTCATTTCCTGCGCTTTCCCGGAAAATAAATCGGCCGCGATTCCCTATTCCCCGCCTCTTTTGACCGGGTACAATTCATGTTCCCTGGCAAGATGCGCATTCGGAAACACCGCCTGCGCCTCCCGCTGCAGTTGCTGAAGCTGATCCTCGTATTTATAGCGCGAACTGAAGTGGGTCAGGTACAGGCTTTTCACCCCGGCTTGTCTGGCCGCCTCCGCAGCTTGTCTCGCCGTGCTGTGATGATAGGTGAACGCCGTTTCGGCCAGATCATGCATAAACGTCGCCTCGTGAACGAGCGCATCCGCCCCTTCCGCCAAAGGTACGACAGCCGGACAAGGGCGTGTATCGCCCAAGATCGTGACGACTCTTCCCGGCTTGGGGCTCCCGAGCACCTCCGCAGGATGTACGATGCGGCCTTCCGGCGTAGTCACGCTTTCGCCTTTCTTCAATTTCCCGAACAAGGGGCCTGGCTCGATCCCGTGCCTTCTGAGAAGGTCGATATCCAGTTTGCCCGGAAGATCCTTCTCGGTCACCCGGTAGCCGTAACTCGTTATCCGGTGATCCAGCTTTGCGGCTTCCACAAGGAACGTTTCGTCCTCAAAAAGCCGTCCGCCTTCATGCTCCAAAATCTCCAGCTTGTAATTAATTCGCGATTCACTCAGATCGAGCGCCATCTGAACGAATTGTTTCAACCCCGGCGGGCCGTATAACTTTAAAGGCGTATCCCCGCCCTGATAAGCGCGGCTGGACAACAAACCGGGCAGCCCAAAGAGATGGTCACCGTGCAAATGGGTGATAAATATACACTCCAGCTTGCTCAGCTTTAAAGGAGAGCGGAGAATTTGATGCTGCGTCCCCTCACCGCAGTCAAACAGCCAAAAGGATCGCCGCTCGTCCAGCAACCGAAGCGCAAGCGAAGTTACGTTTCTTTCCAGCGAAGGTACTCCGGCATTCGTTCCCAAAAAATACAACTCCATCGCATTACCTCCTATCCGGACGCTAATCCGTCGGTTTCCCCAGCCCTGACATGGTATGGCGTTCTTTCGTTTCAATCGCCAAAACCCTCCGAAAGCTCGGAGGGTTTGCAGACTGGAGTAAGTTAAGCTTTATCTACGTTAAAATACTGGGCCTGCGGATGGGCGAATACCATCGCCGACACCGACGCTTCCGGCTCCATCATAAAGCCTTCCGTCAATTGAATCCCGATATCTTCGGGCTTCATTAATTCAAACAGCGGCTGCTGATACTCGAGATCCGGGCAGGCCGGGTATCCGTAAGATACGCGAATCCCTTGGTATCTCGCGCCATGGCGCTGCTTCATCGTCATTTCCGGCGGATCCGGGAAGCCCCAGATATCGCGCATGATATGATGCACGCGTTCCGCCAAAGCTTCGGCGGTTTCCAGCGCCACCGACTGAAGGGCATGCGAACGCAGGTAATCCCCCTTGGCTTTCCACTCTTCCGAAAGCTCCCTCACTCCCTGGCCGGCCGTGACCACAAGGAACCCGACATAGTCCATCATACCGCTGTCTACCGATTTTAGGAAGTCGGAAAGACAGAGAAAAGGTTCGACTCGCTGCCTTGGGAATGTGAACGTTTTGAGAACGCGGGTATTATCCGCGGGATCGTAGATGATAATATCGTTCCCGGACGATTGGGCCGGAAAGAAACGATACATCGCCTGAGCCCGGATAATTCCTTTACCGGCGGCATCCCGCAAAATTTCATCCACCGTTTCTTTAAGCTGAACGGCCTTTTCGTCCCCTTGGGCGAGCAATTGCTCCACCGAACCGCGCAGACCCAGGTGATGTCCGAGCAGCATCTGCATATTAATGTACGGAATAATATGATTGATCGGATAATCCCGCAGCACATGCCGGTCCAGGTCCGGCGGAATAAACACAGGGGCATCGGTCGAGATATTCGAGCGGACGGCCCGGCTTAATTCCGGAAGCGGTGCCGCAGGAACGGCTTTGGCATCGGCATCTTTTTCAGCCTCGATATCCTTCCGGATTTCTTCACGGTGCGACGGATCCATCAGCTTATTGGCCAGATCCAGCCCGTCCATCGCATCTTTGGCGTATACCACCAGCCCATTGTACTCCGGACGAATCCGAGTTCTGGTAAATTTACGGGTTAAAGCCGCCCCGCCGACGAGAATCGGGACATCGATCCCCGCATTGCGTAAGTCCTGGGCGGTGGTCACCATTTGCTGCGCCGATTTCACCAGCAAACCCGACAAACCTACCGCGTCCGGAAGCTCTTCCCTGCAAGCTTCAATAATACGTTCCGGTGGTACTTTTATACCCAAATTCACGATGTGGTAACCGTTATTGGACAGAATGATCTCCACCAGATTTTTTCCGATATCATGAACATCGCCTTTTACCGTTGCCAGCAAAATTTTCCCCTTAACGGAGGATTCGTTCTTTTCCATGAACGGCTCCAGGAACGCGACCGAGGCTTTCATAACCTCCGCGCTTTGCAGCACCTCGGCTACGATGAGCTCGTTGTTGTTGAACAGGCGGCCGACCTCTTCCATCCCCGCCATCAACGGTCCGTTGATGATCTCGAGCGCACTGTATTTTTTCAGCGCTTCTTCCAGGTCCGGAATCAGCCCGTCTTTCGTTCCTTCCACGACGTAGGAAGCCAGACGTTCCTCCAGCGAGAGATGCACGGCTTTTTCCTGCTTCACCACTTTCTTGTTGCGGAACGCCGCGACGAATGCGGCCAAGGTCTCGTCGTTCGTGTTGTAGATCAGCTCTTCAGCCAGCCGCCGCTCTTCTTCCGGAATGGAGGCATAGCGTTCCACCTTTTCGGTGTTTACGATCGCGTAGTCCAGCCCTGCTTTGGTGCATTCATATAAAAATACGGAGTTAAGGACCTCGCGTCCGGCTTCCGGCAGGCCGAAGGACACGTTGCTGACGCCTAGCACAGTATGGCACAATGGCAGCGCCTCTTTAATCAGGCGAATCCCTTCGATCGTCTCTTTAGCCGAACCGATATATTGCTCATCGCCGGTGCCGACCGGGAACACAAGCGGGTCGAAGATCAAATCCTCGGGATTCAGCCCGTATTTGTTCACGAGCAGATCGTGCGACCGTTTCGCCACCTCCAGCTTGTCTTCGCGCGTGATCGCCTGACCCCGCTCATCGATCGTTCCTACGACGACGGCGGCTCCATATTTATGAATCAGCGGAGTCACCTTTTCAAACTTCTCCTCGCCGTCTTCAAGGTTAATGGAGTTAATAATCGATTTGCCTTGGCAGTAACTGAGCGCCAAATCAAGCACTTTCGGATCCGTCGTATCGATCATCAGCGGCACTTTGACCTTTTTGACGACCAGCTCCAGGAACAACTTGATATCCTCGGCTTCGTCACGGTCGGGGTCCTGCACGCAAACGTCGATTACCTGAGCTCCGTTTTTGACCTGGGCACGCGCGATTTCCGACGCTTCCTCATATTTTCCTTCCACGATCAAACGCTTAAACTTACGCGAACCGAGAACATTCGTTCTCTCCCCGACCATATACGGCCGGTTCGCCGACTCGATATAGACCGGTTCAATCCCGGAAATCGCCGGCGGATGGCTCCCTTCGATATCGCGGGGACGATAATGCGACATTTTGTCCGCAAGGGCCGCGATGTGGGCCGGTGTCGTCCCGCAGCAGCCGCCGGCGATATTGAGCCAGCCCTGTTCCGCAAAAGCGGCCATCTTCTGGGCAAGCGAATCCGGCGACTCATGATAGTTTCCGTTTTCATCCGGAAGTCCGGCATTCGGGTGGCAGCTGACCCCCGCCTTGGCCATTTCCGCGAGCGTGCGGATATGATCCCGCATAAATTCCGGACCCGTTGCGCAGTTGAGCCCAACCGATATCGGTTTTAAATGTTCCAGGGAAATATAGAAGGACTCGATATTCTGGCCCGCCAGCGTCGTTCCCATCGGCTCAATCGTTCCCGAGATCATCAGCGGCAGTTTTTTGCCTGTCGACTCGTATGCCCGCTTTATCCCGATACTCCCCGCTTTAACGTTCAGGGTGTCCTGCGACGTTTCCAGCATCAACGCGTCGACCCCCGCGTCGATCAAGGCGACGGCTTGTTCCTGGTAGCTGGCCGTTAATTCATCGAAAGTAACGCCGCCGGTTACCGACAACGTCTTCGTCGTCGGACCGATCGCACCAACAACATATCTAGGCTTGTCCGGGGTGCTGTATTTCTCGGCCGCGGCGATAGCAAGGCGCGCGGCCGCCAAATTAATCTCACGGGCACGATCCTGTAAATCATATTCAGCAAGTACGACGGAAGTGGCGCCGAACGTATTCGTTTCGATCAGATCGGCCCCTGCTTCCAAATACTGTTCATGAATCGTTTGTATGACATCCGGACGGGTAAGCACCAATATTTCATTACAACCGTCCAGTTCCTCTCCTCCAAAATCTTCAGGTTTGAGGTCCACTTGCTGGATCATGGTTCCCATCGCTCCATCAAGGATCAATATTCGTTCTTTTATTAAAGATTCCAAGCCTGGTTTACTCATGATCTGTTCCCTCCCGTAAAACGTTAAGTTTTAGTTTATCAGATTAAAGCGCCTAAGGAAAGGGAGATCATAAAATTGCTAACCCGCGCCCTCCCTTGATCAATCCAGCTTTTTAGATGAAAAGAAAAGGTCGACAACGGCGGCTCGATCAGCTATAATTCAATCAAACTCAACAGAAAGCGGGGTAATCCTATGGCCGAAATAAGAATAAGAAAAACGAACGAAATTATTTCCGGTGAAGAAAAGGTTCGTGATTTCCTCAACAAATATGAAGTAATCTACGAACATTGGGATACCGAAAAACTCCCTCATGAACTGCGTGAAAACTTCTCGCTGACCGACGAGCAAAAGGCGGCCGTCCTGGAAGCCTACCAGTCCGAGATTCAAGATCTCGCCGCACGCCGCGGTTACCGTACCTGGGATGTGATCACCCTCTCGGAAGCGACGCCGAACATCGAAGAACTGTTGGCCAAATTCGAACAGATCCATACTCATTCGGAAGACGAGATCCGGGCCATCGTATCCGGGGCAGGTACGTTCATTATCAAGGGAGACGAGCAGACCGGTTACTTTGATGTCAATCTGGTCCCGGGCGATTTGATTTCCGTACCGGAAAACACGCCTCACTTCTTTACTCTGACCGATGAACGTAAAGTAGTGGCCGTCCGTCTCTTTGTCGAGGAAGACGGATGGATCGCTCACCCTTATGAAGACCCTGCCTTTCAAAAGTAAGTCGAGCACTTGACTAAAACGCAAACAAGGCTGCTTCCGTCATGGAAGCAGCCTGTTTTTATAAAGCGGACTATTTTACCGTAAATTCCTTCGATGGCATGGAATGCTGATCCCGAGCGGTCACATGGGAAATGACATGGTATGTACCCGGTTCTTCGAATGTCTTCTCCAATACGTACATCCCTTCGCCCGAGCCGGCAACGACTTCCTTGTTGTGTTCACCCTCCGGCGTGTCGTCTTTCCAGTATTCAAACATAACCTCTTTGGCATCGTCCACGTTCTCACCTTGATGGGTGACCTTGGCTTCGAACTTGACCGGCTCCCCTGCGGCCACTTCAGCGGGACTTATCTGAAGCTCCACTTTAATCGGTTCAAGCGCATCGGCATCGGTCGCCGCATGATGGTCCGTCCCCTTCGATTTGCCGCATCCGCTTAATAACACCGCAAACAGCAGGGTCAAAGTGATGATCCAAACACCATTCCTTTTGTTCATGGCGCTTTCCTCCCTACACTCGATTCTTTTCAAAACCCTCAAGCGTATTTCGCGATGATGTCATGCAGTTCCGCCAAATGTTTGATTTCGTAGTCCGGCACAATTTCGTCGGTACGGCTGCGTCCATGCCGGTTGACCCAAACCGTGACCATCCCCACGCTCAGTCCGCCGCAGATGTCGGTCGTCAGTTTGTCGCCGACCATCAAGCTTTCCTGCGGCTCCACGCCCAGCAGTTCCAGTGCATGGCGGAAAATCGACGGATCGGGCTTTCCTTTCCCGAAGGATCCGGAAATGATAACTTCATCAAAGTAAGGCGACAGTTCCGGCACACCGTCAAGCTTTTCCTGCTGAAGGGCAGGACAACCGTTGGTTAACAGAAGCAGTTTCACCTTGCCCTTCAATTCGTCGAGAATGCGGAAGGTTTCTTCATACACATGAGGGCGGGAACGTCTTTCCTTGCCGAACTGCGCGGCCAATTCCCCGGCGAGCGCCTCGTTCTCCACACCGATCCCCTTTAGGCCGCGGCGCCAGGACTCCTTTTGGTAGACGGGAGCGAGTTGTTCCAGCTGGCGGAATTCCGGCTGCTCCCCCGCCGAGAAGGTCGCCCACAATCCCTCAAACGGATTGATCCCGATCATTTTGGTGAACGGAAAGGTTTCATAGGATTCGTACAATGCTCTGGCTTCCTTGCGGACCGATTCCTCCAGGGCTTCGGGATCAATCCCCGCCGCTTCACCCGCTTTTAGGCAGGTCGCTTCAAACGCTTCTTTAATACTGCGCTCATCCCACAACAAGGTGTCATCCAAATCAAAACATACCGCTTTAATGGACATATCTTCACACGCTCCCCCAAAATTGTGAAAAACCGATGTTATATTTATCTACGCTATCCCCTATCCCTTCTCAAAGGACACATGATGCAGTTTGGCATACTGCTCCAAACGTTCCCCCATCGCCTCTGTATCAAAACGGTTGCGCATACGGTAAAACACCCAATTGACGTCTTTGCTTTTCGGAATAATCGTGATTTTCCCGCGGCCCACCTTAATTTTACTGATGTTGTTAGCTTCCAACGCGCGGTCTCTGTTGAATTTGGACGTATACAGCCAGCCTTTATGAATCCGCAAATAAGGCTTTCTGAGAAAAATCGTCAACGCCAAGATCAGATAAAGAACAATGGTGACCCAGAACAACATCGAGTTGACTTCCGAAGCGTTGCCGATCAGCCCCACGACCGCATAAAGGAGAGCCAGCAAAACCAGAACTCCCGGAAGCAGGATATTTCTTCCCCTAAACACCTCGCCTTCCCCTTTGGGCCCTAACGAATACCGGGGATCCTGCCCTCCGCCGCCGATCCGGCTAGGCCCCTTCCCTTTCTTGTTCATACGAACCCGATTGCGTTCAACCTTCCTGTCAAATGAAGCCATGAACTTTCCTCCTACACCTATTGTTTATGTAAGCCAGGCCTTGCGGCCGGCATTATTTATCCACGATTTCAATCGATTCCAGCTGTTGGCGGAAATTGTTCCGGATGTTCTGCAAATAAGTTTCCCGGAGCTGTGCCCGTTCCAGCTTTTCATCCTCCGTCAGACCTTCCGTCTTGTTTTTTCGGGCCAATTCATTGATTCGCTTTACCAATGTATCTATATCCACTTTATTTCCTCCTGTCTGGTCATCCTTATTCTTAAGGCAACAATTCTTACTTTGACATGAGAAAAAGAGCTTGTCAAGGCGGCGGCCCTTAATCCAAGCTCTTTCAGTTTCTTCATATATATAGTCATCTATAGTCACCAAAACAGGACTTATATATAAACAAGGTTAGAAAGCCGTTAAACAAGCCACGCCTATCGGAATCAATCCGGGATAACGAGCATGTCCCCAGGATGAATATCGCTCACGGCTAATCCGTTCGCCCGCTTAATAGCCTCTACATACACACGCGTATCCTTCCCCCGCGGCTTATGAGCAACCGCAATCTCCCATAGCGTGTCTCCCGGCGTAACAATGACGGTTTCCTTGACATGAGAATCCCCGTCTTTGGCGGCGGCAAAAGCGGAAACCACTCCCGTACCGGTCATCGTCAACAAAATCAGTAGAAACACAATCTTCATCATGCGCCGGGTCCATTCCACCGAAGAAAAACCGAAGGCATCCCTCCAAGAGCGGGCAACCGGCTTATTATAAATACTTTGGTATGTAGTATATCTTGGCATATCGATCACTCCCAAACAAATGTTCTTGTTTTCTGATATCAATATAACACGAACACTTGTTTGATTCAATAGTTTTTTAGAACAATTGTTCGTATTTAATAGAAACGTTTAGAACTTATGTTTGTACGAACGGTAGTTCTATGTTATAATTTTTCCAAACGTTACTAATGGGGTTGATGATCGTTATGTCCAAGGTTTCCAGCCGACAACAGGCTATTTTGGAATTTATACGCAACGAAGTTCGAATGAAGGGTTACCCTCCTTCGGTACGCGAGATCGGCGAAGCGGTCGGACTTGCCTCCAGCTCTACCGTACACGGGCATCTGGACCGTTTGGAGAAGAAGGGATTTATCCGCCGGGATCCCACCAAACCGCGGGCCATCGAGCTGCTGGGACAAGAAGAATCCGATTCGCTCGGTATGTTCGCCCACAGCGTGACCCGGGTTCCGGTTGTCGGCAAGGTTACCGCCGGCATGCCGATTACGGCAACCGAGAATATTGAAGATTACTTCCCGTTACCTCAGCAATACTCCTCGGACGGTGAAATCTTCATGCTTTCCGTCGTCGGAGACAGTATGATTGAGGCGGGGATTCACAACGGGGATTATGTGATCGTTCGTAAGCAGCAGACGGCCAACAACGGCGATATTGTCGTGGCGATGACGGAAGATGACGAGGCGACGGTGAAGACTTTCTACAAAGAGAGAGACCATATCCGCCTCCAACCCGAGAATTCGACGATGGAACCAATCCGGCTCAAGAATGTGGTTATTCTCGGCAAAGTCGTCGGATTATTCCGCGACCTGCACTAATTTATTCTAGATGGTATGATGAAGAGGCTCCCTTAGCCGGGGAGCCTTTTTTAGTGTTGGCTGGTTAGACCGTCGTCAAATCGTCTTGCGGTAAATACCGCTTCATGCCGGAACGTTCTTCCCGCCAGATCTTTTTCAGCCAAAGTCTGCGCCGGTGGTATTTTTTCAAAGCGAACACCATATCGCATCAGCTCCTTGGCGTTAGCATGCCCAAAAGCTTGATTTTCATCAGTCGCGGAGTTAAATACGATGCGAGATAACCCCCGTCATATCTGGTCCGCCAAATAAGCAATTAATAAACAAAATAACAACAAGGAACCGTTTAGCACGCGGACGGATTACGTTGTATTCAAACAACTCCTACGTTCGAAGTAACGAGTACACGACGACGACGACGTTAACATCAGTTGCCTATAAGTATATCCAGTGCTCTCCCCTGCCTAGTGAACATTCCACCCCTTCCAACTTAAAAGAGATGCAAATCTGCAGGTATTTATGGCCGATACCCGAGGGAATGCGAAAAAGATGCGAATCTGCATGTTTTTCTAGCGATTTTAGAGAAACGAGCCGGTTTCGTTCAAAATACCTGCAGAATGGCAGGAATTTTTAAATTTATGTTCCGAACAAGAAAAAAACATGCAGATATGCAGAAATTCTATGTTACCAAGGTTATCTGATGAGGGCACTAGATTTATATGTATGCTGATGTTTTTATTACGGGTTACAAAAATGCAAAGTCCGGCTGGCTTACGGGTGTGGCTTAACGGGGGGGCAAAATAGGGGAAACCCCTAATCCTTACCGTCTCCCCGCCAAATGCCCCCTAACAAAAAATCCCCTGAAGCCTACGGCCCCAAGGGATTCCTCGATTAATATAATGTCATGTACTGATCGCGTTCCCATTGATGGACTTGCGTGCGGAACATGTCCCACTCGATTTCTTTCAGTTCATAGAAATGAGTCAAGGCATGGTCGCCGAGCGCCTCGGTAATGATCTCGCTGCGAATCAATTCGCCGAGCGCTTCCTTCAAGTCGGACGGCAGGCTTGGAATGCCTTCTTCCACGCGCTCTTCTTCAGACATCACATAGATGTTCCGGTCTACCGGATCCACGAGCGGCAGTTCGTTCTTGATGCCGTCGAGACCGGCCTTCAACATAACGGCCAGCGCCAGATACGGGTTAGCGGCAGGGTCCGGGTTCCGCACTTCGACACGGGTGCTGAGGCCGCGGGATGCCGGAATCCGGATCATCGGACTGCGGTTGCTGGAAGACCAAGCCACATAGCACGGCGCTTCATAGCCCGGAACCAGACGTTTATACGAGTTCACGGTCGGATTCGTGACGGCGGCAAAAGCGCGGGCATGCTTCAAGATCCCGGCCATGTAATGACGGGCTTCTTTGCTCAGGCCGAGCGTATCGCTCTCGTCGTAGAAAGCATTGACATCGCCTCTGAACAAGGATTGGTGACAGTGCATCCCGGAACCGTTCACGCCGAATAACGGCTTCGGCATAAAGGTCGCATGCAGGCCATGCTGACGCGCAATCGTCTTGACGACGAGCTTAAAGGTTTGAATTTGGTCCGCCGCCTTGATGGCGTCGGCATATTTAAAGTCGATTTCGTGCTGCCCCGGGGCCACCTCATGGTGAGAGGCTTCGATTTCAAAGCCCATTTCCTCGAGCGTCAAAACGATTTCGCGGCGGCAGTTCTCCCCGAGATCCGTAGGGGCCAAATCGAAATAACCGCCTTGGTCGTTCAATTCCATCGTTGGATTGCCCTTCTCGTCGGTTTTGAACAGGAAGAACTCCGGTTCCGGGCCGACGTTCATCGACGTATACCCCATCTCTTCGGCTTCCTTCAGCACGCGCTTCAGAATGCCGCGAGGATCCCCGGCGAACGGCGTGCCGTCAGGCATGTATACATCGCAAATCAAACGGGCTACGCGATCTTCGGCAACCCACGGGAAGATAACCCAAGTATCCAGGTCAGGGAAGAGATACATGTCCGATTCTTCAATCCGCACATAGCCTTCGATGGACGAACCGTCGAACATCATCTTGTTATCAAGCGCCTTCTCCAATTGGCTGACGGGAATTTCCACGTTCTTGATCGTTCCCAACAGGTCGGTAAATTGCAATCGGATAAAACGAACATTTTCTTCTTTGGCAATGCGTAAAATGTCTTCTTTTGAGTAACTCAAGATAACCTCTCCCTACGTTTATATTTTGAAAAAGCGGGACAGCTCCCCTTGGATCAAAGAAACCTGACCCGGTCTTTTCCCTGTGATGAGCTGCTGTTTCAACATACGATAAAGCTGTGAATCCGTCATTTCCTTTCGCTTCTCTTCCGTATCCTTCGTGATGATCGTTGCTTCACCGGAATCCTTGTTCATCGGATTCATGACCTGCTTGATCCCGGCAATGTTGACGCCTTTGTCGATCAAGCCTTTGATCTCAAGCAACCGCTCGACGTCATTGAAGGAGAATAACCGTTGATTCCCTGATGTCCGGGCGGGCACGATCAGTTGATGCTGTTCGTAATAACGAATTTGCCTAGCCGTTAAATCCGTTAGCTTCATAACGATACCGATCGGAAACAAGGCCATGTTTCTGCGAATTTCGTCACTCATCGCTCTCAACCTTCCAGTAAATTAATCATGGCTCTATTCTATGTCAACTATCCTAACATGTCAATAGGTATGTTAGAAATACTTACAGAGATATTTGGATGGCATGTCAACTATATGAGATTCCGCTCCAACATCGTCTGCAGTGCCGTTAGTAGACCGAATTTCACATGAGAGTAGGTCAAGCCGCCCTGCATATATGCGATATAGGGCTCGCGAATCGGAGCATCCGCCGAAAGTTCCAGACTTCCGCCCTGGATAAAGGTTCCCGCCGCCATGATGACCGGGTGCTCGTACCCCGGCATATCCCACGCTTCGGGAACGACGTGACCATCCACGGCCGCGGCGCGTTGGATCCCTTGTACAAAGGCGATCAGCTGCTCCGGACCGCTGAAGGCGATGGCTTGAATCAGATCGGTCCGTTTGGCGTTCCAGCCGGGCCGGCTTTCAAAGCCGGCCTGTTCGAATACCGCCGCCGCCAGGACGCTGCCTTTCAAGGCTTGTCCAACCGTGGTGGGAGCGAGAAACAGCCCTTGATAGATCCCCCGGGTCGTTCCCAGCATCGCGCCCACCTCGGCGCCGATTCCCGGCGCCGTCAGACGGTAAGCCGCCCGCTGTACCAGCTCGGCTCGTCCGCAAATATATCCACCCGTTTCGGCCAGTCCACCCCCCGGATTTTTGATCAGTGAACCCGCGATCAGATCCGCCCCAACCTGGGTCGGTTCCACTTCCTCGGTAAACTCGCCGTAGCAGTTGTCCACAAAGACGAGACAGTCCGGCTTCAGCTCTTTTACCTTACTGACCATTTCGCCGATCTGCTCAACCGTAAAAGAGTCTCTCCAGTCATACCCGCGGGAACGCTGAATGCCGATAACTTTGGTCCTGTCGTTCACCTTGGCGGCGACGGCCTGCCAATCGACCGATCCGTCGGCCAGAAGAGCAGCTTCATCGTAACGGATCCCGAAATCCTGCAAGGAGCCCGTCCCATCCCCCGGTTTGCCGATGACCTTGTGCAGCGTATCGTAAGGACGGCCGGTGATATAAAGCAGCTCATCTCCCGGCCTCAGCATCCCGAACAGCGCGGTCGCGATCGTATGCGTTCCCGACGCAAAATGCGGGCGTACCAGCGCCGCCTCGGCCCCGAACACTTCCGCGTAGACAAGGTCCAGCACCTCGCGCCCCCGGTCGTTATAAGCGTACCCGGTCGAACCGGAAAAATGAAAATCGCTCACTTGATATTTCTGGAACGCTTCGATGACCTTCCACTGATTGCGATCGACGATCCGGTCAATCTCCCGGTATTTTAACTCAACCCGTTGCTCTGCCGCTTCAATCCATTGAACTATTTTTTCCGCGAATACCGCCATGATGACTTTACCTCTCCCCTTAAGTTACTTTACCTCTCATTTATCGGACACTCATGTGCCGGGATGGTGTAAGGAGCGAGAAGATAACCGTATTTAAGAAAATCCTCCTGATTCACATTCACCGAGTAAACCATGTCCTCTTGCTCGCAGTGCTGCGCAATCACATCCCCGATTTTGTACACAATGGGAGTTAAATCGCTGCGCGAAGCGGGAATGCGGAAAGAACGCATTCCGCCGGAGAGGAATTGCTGGACCGACTCCCGGATCCGGTCCATGTCGCTCTCCTTCAAAGCGCTGATTTTCAGCGCATCCTTCACGGCCGGCAGCATCTCCAATTGCTCCGGCTCGCATAAGTCGATTTTGTTGTACAGGACGAGCCTAGGCTTGTTCCCGGCTCCCAACTCCTCCAAAATCCGGTCCACCACCGCCATTTGCTCCAACCGCGCCGCGGATGAGGCATCCACCACATGCAAAATCAGATCGGCTTCATTCGCTTCTTCCAATGTCGCGCGGAAAGCGGCGACCAGATCATGTGGAAGATGCTGAATAAAACCGACCGTATCCGTTAGGACGACCTCCTTGCCGCTCGGAAGTCTCATCACCCGCGAGGTCGGGTCCAAGGTGGCGAACAGCCGGTTCTCCACCAGCACATCGGCGTCGGTCAAAGCGCGGAGGAGCGTCGATTTGCCCGCGTTGGTATAACCTACCAGCGCCAATTGAACGACGCCGTTCTCCTGCCTCCGCGTCCGATGCAATTTGCGGTGCCGCGTCACTTCCGCAAGCTGTCGCTTCAACTCGCCGATCCTCCGGCGGATATGGCGCCGGTCGGTCTCCAGCTTGCTCTCGCCCGGCCCCCGCGTGCCGATGCCGCCGCCCAGGCGCGACAAATTTCTGCCGTGCCCGGAAAGGCGCGGCAGCAAATACGTCAGTTGGGCGAGCTCCACCTGAATGATCCCTTCGCGCGTCTTGGCGCGCTGGGCAAAAATATCGAGGATCAGCTGGGTCCGGTCAATGATTTTGACATCCAGCATCTCCTCGAGATTGCGCACCTGCGCGCCGGAAAGTTCCTGATCGAAAATCGCCGTATTGGCCTGATGTTTCTGAAGAAGCCCGCGCAACTCTAATACTTTCCCCTTGCCGAGGAAGAAACGCGGGTCCGGCTTCTCCCGGTGCTGCACCAACCTTTCCTTCACTTCTACCCCCGCGGTATCGGCAAGCTGTACGAGCTCCTCCAACGAATAGTCCGGATCGGTCCCTTCCTCCTTCGTCCGCTGCGTAATCAGGCTGACCACAACGGCCCGGTCAGGCATCAGAGTCAGTGTATCATAAGGTGTCTTTGTCATCGTCCACGGCTCCTTATTTCTTATCCAGCTTTAAATCCTCCGTGCGAATGGTCATCAGCTCCAACTTGCCCGGCGAACCGCTGGTATATTGACTGAGCAAACGCACGGCCTGTTGGCGGATCGAACGCTCTATGATATTGCGCACATGCCTGGCGTTGCTGAACAGATGCTCGCTCTCGCATTTTTCGCGCAGCAAATGCTGCTGTAATTTGAGTATCGCCTGCGGCATCAAAATATAGTCGCGCTCCTTGACCATCCCCTCGGCGATTTGGATCAATTGATCGATCGTGTAGTCCGGGAAATCAAGCTGGATCGGAAAGCGCGAAGGCAGACCCGGATTCGTGGCCAGGAAAAAATCCATCTCCTCCGAATATCCGGCCAAAATCAAAATAAACTGATTCTTCTGGTCCTCCATCGCCTTGACCAGCGTGTCGATCGCTTCCTTGCCGAAATCCTTCTCGCCGCCGCGAGCCAGGCTGTAAGCTTCGTCGATAAACAGAATCCCGCCGAGCGCTTTCTTGACCAAATCCCGTGTTTTCTGCGCGGTGTGACCGATATATTCCCCTACGAGATCCGCGCGTTCCACCTCGATCAGATGCCCTTTGCTCAGAACGCCCATCTTCTGGAACATCTTCGCGACGATCCGGGCTACGGTCGTCTTTCCGGTTCCCGGGTTCCCTTTAAACACCATATGGTAGACCTGGGCTCCGGATAATAACCCCGCTTCGGAACGCATGGCAGCAATTTGCAGCAATGCAAAGATTTCATACATCAATTCCTTGACGTGCTCGAGCCCGACCAATCCGTTCATTTCCTTTTGCAAGTCGGCAAAAAGACCTTGGTGGGGTAAACTTTTGGTTCCGGCCGCAGCCTCGCTTTCCCCGGAGCTTTGGGAGACGACCGGAGGCTCCGCGCTACGGAGAATGACATTGATTTGTCTCGAAGGTCTTTCCTCGGAAGAACCACTTCTCGCCATTACACGCCCTGACATGTATGGATCACCTCTTATTGGAGTTGTTCAAATCCGTACAAACGCGAATCTTTTTGACGAATGAACAAGCGTTATCGCCGGGAGACGGCAAACTCTTCTTAAATGTATTCTCTCTCCCGCTCCGTTATTAGAAGTTTTACATTTCCATTTCCATTTCCAATTTCAGTTTCATTTCCAGCCAAGGACGAGCAGCAGCTGATCCAGCTTCCACTTGGTGTAGGCCAGCACTTCGCGCAGCGTCGTTTGGGCCGGCTTTAACACCTTCGTTTCGGTCAACGACAATCCCGGATTGCTGTAATTCAAAGTTTCGGCGATTTCCAGCGCACGGTTGCCGTGATACGTATGCGTAAGAATAACCGCGGAAGCGTAGCCCTTTTCTTTCATTAACTCCTGGCTGAACTTCAGGTTTTCGTAAGTGCTCGTCGCCTCATTCTCCAGGATCATATCCGACCGGGGAACGCCGTTCGCTTCCAAATAATTGGCCATCCCCTCGGCCTCGGTGTAGGGATAATCCGGACGATCCAGTCCCCCCGTCAAAATAAACACGCGAAACTTGCCGGCCTTATAATCGCTTAACGCAAGCTCCAAACGTTCCCTGAGCCCGGGGCTGGGCGACTCTCCCCACATCGACGCCCCCAGCACGATGCCGACATCCGCCGGTTCCCCATACGCGCGGTTGGCCGCCGGATTTCGTTCCGCACTGCCGATCTCGGCCAAACAATACAGCACCCAGCAGATCCCAGCCGCAACGCATACCGAAAACAGCCATATCCAGAGCTTCCGTTTTCGCCTTTTCCCCGTCCCCGTGCCGATCCCCGTCATATAACCGTTATACCGTGTCATGGTTCCCTCCCGGCCGCAGGACGTCGTTCAGGACGAAACCGGTGCGATAATGCTCAAGCGACATGGAGAAATACGGAAAGCGATGCTCCCGAATCGCGTGCAGCACCTCGCGGGCCGTCTCCATCGCCATGTCGTAATCGCGCACGGTGATATACCCCCGGGTCAACGCGTCGTCCAACTCATCCTCATCCAATAGAAAGACTTCACCGTTCTTTAATACGACGATATCCAAGTACAGGTCATCAAACCAGGGTACGCCCTGATCCGTCACCCCCTGGATTTTGCACACATCGATGTACCATTCCACGATTTCGCCCTGATCGTCAAACATGGCCGTCACCACGTAATGCGCGCCCTTCGGATAATACTGCAGCCAAGTGTATCCTTTATCGGCGATCCGGAACGTATGACCTCCATACGTTTTCCAGAGCGGATCCTTCAAATCGTAAATGCTGTACATCGTGACATAACCGGTAAACTTCTCGCTGTTCACATACCTCGATTTGAACTGCCGCTGCGTCACACGGCGCCAATTCGCGCGGTCTCCGAATTTTCGCTTCATAAGTAAGATCCCTTTCAACACAATGTACATTCAGCTTATCACATTTAAAAGTCAGGCTCAAAAATGAAATTTTAAAATAATACGTAAAAAAGGCTGGCCCTTCAGCAAATTTCGCTGAAAGTCCAGCCTAATCCAAAGTTACAGTCCGGTGTTCGTACCCGCGTTACCCGTCGGGTCGACAGTAATCCCTTCCGTCGAATGGCCTCCGCCTTCATCCGGCGAAAAGCCCGGATCGGTCGATCCGGAAGAACCATCCCCGGAACCGTCAGGGATTGTCTCTCCCTGACCGTTATCGGAGCCACCCCCGCTATTGTTCCCGGAATGCCCTCCGTTACCGTTACCTTGACCATGACCGTTGTTACCGTTGCCGTTGTTTCCTGAGCCTTGTCCTCCGCCCCCGTTATTCCCGGCCGGAGGAAGGCCTTGGCCGGAGTTGCCTCCTTGATCGGGATTGGAGTTCCCGTTACCTGGATCCACCGATCCGTTGCCGGAACCGTCGCTTCCTCCCATGTCGCCCTGTCCGGGATCGAGATCATCCATCGGCGGCTCCTCGGCTTCGATCATGATCTGAGCAATATTTGATGGATCGCTCTCGACATTGTTGACCGCATCGTAGGCTTTTACGTAGTATTCGTAGCTGCCGCCTGCCGTTACCCCGATATCCTCCGCACCGGGAGCCGTCGCTTCCATATAGAGAGAAAAATCGGATTGCGAGGCTTCGCGGCGGTAAATCCGGTAGACCGCGCCCTCGGTGCTGACACCGGTCCAGTTTAGCGTAACAACCCCGGTCTCCGGACTATACGTCGCCGAGAGATTCGCAGGCTTCGTTACCGTCTCTTCTTCCTGTTTAGGCGGTTCTTCCTTTTTCAAATTTTTCGGAACCGGGAAATCCTTGACCGGTACGCCTTCGAGCGCCTCGCTCATCACCGCCGAGAACAACGCGGCCGCCTGACCGCTGCTGCCGTTCAGCAGGTGGTTTTTGTCCGGTTTATCGTATCCCATCCAGATTGCCGCCGTCCATTCCGGCGTGTAACCCACAAACCAGACGTCCCGGTTTTTGCTGCTTCGGAGGCCTTTGATCCCGTGCTGGGTCGTCCCCGTCTTACCCGCTACAGGCCGGTTCAGTCTGGCGCGTTTCCCCGTTCCGTCGTTAACGACATTTTGCAGCATTTGCGTCATATAGTAAGCCGTTTGCTCACTGAGCACCTTTTTGGCCTTCGCATCATGTCGGTATCTTTCCTTACCGTCATGATCCACGATCGATTTGATCGAGTAAGGCTCGTTGTATTGCCCGCCGTTGCCGAACACACTAAAAGCCCCCGCCATCTCCAGCGTATTCGTCCCATGGGTTAAACCGCCCAAGGCGATCGCCAGGTTGCGATCGTTCTTGTCCATCTTAATCCCCATCTCCTGGGCATACTTGACGCCGGTTCCTACCCCGACCTCGTTAAGAAGCCAGACGGCCGGAATATTCTCCGACTTCGTCAGGGCGGTCGTCATGTCGATCGTTTTGGAATATCCGTGCAAATTCTTCGGACAGTAGTCCCCAAAGCACTGTTTCTCATTGCTGAGCAGCGAAGTCGGGGTGAACTTGCCGCTTTCCAGAGCCGGTGCGTAGGAAACGATCGGTTTAAATGAAGATCCCGGCTGGCGCCGGCTGTCCAGACGGCTAAAGCCTTTCCGCTCATAGTCCCGTCCGCCGAGCAGCGCAACCAGACTGCCATTCTCATGGTTCATGATGACGATGGACCCCTGAACCTGCTGATCGTCCTTGCTCTTTTCGAAAAAGTCGTCGTTGGCGAACGCCTTCTCAACCGCTTTTTGCGCCTGGGCGTCCATCGTCGTATAAATTTTGTATCCACCGCGGTTCAACTGGTCTTCGGTAAGACCGAATTTTTCCTCGGCTTCTTTAATTACGTAATCTTTAAAGGCCTGATAGCTGTCATTTTTGGTCGGTGGCTGATAATTGTAATCCACAGCCTTGGCCTCATCCCGCTCTTCGGCGGAGATATAGCCTTCCTGGTACATTAAGTCAAGCACCACGGCGCGCCGCTGCTTCGACAATTCCGGGTTGCTGACCGGATTGTACTTGGACGGACCCTTAGGGATGGCCGCAAGGGTGGCTATTTCCCACAACTTTAAATCTTCCAGGTTGCTTTTGCCGAAATAGCGCTGGGAAGCGGCTTTAATGCCGTAGGCCCTTTGTCCGAAAAAGATCCGGTTGAGATAAAGCGTAATGATCTCATCTTTTGATTTATGCCGTTCCAAAGCCATTGCGATCGACATCTCCGTTGCTTTGCGGAAAAACGTCTTGTCGAAGTCCAGAAACATGTTTTTGGCGAGCTGCTGGGTAATCGTACTGCCGCCCTCTACGAGGGATCTGGCCATAACGTCCTTGACCGCCGCGCGACCGATGGACCAGAAGTCCACCCCGTTATGCTCATAAAACCGCTTATCCTCGGTAGCGATAAACGCTTTTTTGACCAAATCGGGAACTTTATCCACGGGTTCGCTCTTTTCGATGGACAACTCGCCCATCAGCTTGCCGGTACGGTCATAAACTTTCGACGTTTCATAGATGACCAGCTTGTCTCCGTTTTCCTTTAAGATCTTTTCACCGCTGACCGTGATGTACATAAAGCCTGCAGTCCCGCAGAATATGGCAAAGGCGATCGTGAAAAAAGCGGTCCAAAGCAAGCGTTTGGGCGTAATCTTCTTTTTCTTCTTGCCAGGTTTCTTCGTTTCCGATTTCGCAGAAGGTTTGCTGCTCCGTTCCAATCTGGAAGGTCTGTTGGTAGACATGGTTTTGACTCCCTTCTTCCCGTCTCATATCTCTCTGTATCATGGGACCCTTGCCGGTTTGGGCCCGGAAAGAAAAGAACAACCTATCTTCAGGTTGTTCCGCTTCATTTCCTATACCATTAAACGTGCTGCATTCAAAAAAGTTTCAATTCGGACTTATCCCTCATTCTGGGTATCCTGCATGAGCGATACATTCCGCTGAGGCTGGAACGTGGAGATCGCATGCTTGTACACCATTTGCTGACGGCCGTCGCTGTCGATGACGATGATATAGTTATCAAACGCTTTGATCGTCCCTCTGATCTGGAACCCGTTGATCAGGAAGACCGTAACCGGGATGCTCTCTTTACGCATTTGATTCAGACATGTATCCTGGATGTTAATGGACTTGTTCATTCGCCGTACCCCCAATAGGAATCAATTAGTGTTTAGAATTATATTCAAGATCAGCTGAAAACTTTCCTGCTATTATAGCATGTACGGCTGCAAAATTCGCGGAAAAATTTGTGCCGTCACCCACATCCACCCAAGATATGTCTTTCATATGGCGGAACCAGGAAAGCTGTCTTTTCGCGAACCGACGGGTATCCCGCTTCAGGTTGTCCACCGCGACGTCCAGCGGAACACCGTCCACAAGGTGCTCGGCGATCTCCTTATACCCGAGCCCCTGCATCGATACCAGCTCCGAAGTATACCCCCGGTCCAGGAGATTTTGGACCTCATCGACCAGCCCCGAAGCCATCATTTCGTCAATACGCTGTTCAATACGGTTATAAAGCATTTGGCGGTCCATTGTCAAACCGACCAGGCAGAGCTCGTACGGTGATTGCCTGCTCTGGCGCGCCAAACTGGCCGATAACGGCTGTCCGGTCAGATGGTACACCTCCAGCGCGCGAATCACCCGGCGCACATCGTTCGGATGCAGCCTCCCCGCCGTTTCGGGGTCGATGGCCGCCAGCTTGGCGTGCAGGGCCTCGGGCCCCTGTTCATCGGCCAAACGCTGCTGTTCCGCACGGAACGCCTCATCCGCCCCCGCTTCCGTAAATTGGAATTCGTAGCAGACGGATTCGACATAGAGCCCCGTCCCCCCCACGATAAACGGCAGATGTCCTCGGCCATGAATCTGCGGGATAAGCGACCGGCATTCCTCTTGAAAGCGCGCCACGGAAAAAGCCTCGTCCGGTTCCAGCACATCGATCAGATGGTGAGGAACGCCGTCCATTTCCTCCGGACGGATTTTGGCCGTGCCGATATCCATCCCCCGGTACACCTGCATGGAATCTCCGGAAATGATTTCACAGGAGAACGCCTTGGCGATCTCGATGCTCAGTTTCGTTTTGCCGACGGCGGTCGGGCCGACCAGAACCAGCAGTTTGGGTTTATTATGACTTGTCAAGCGAAATCACTCCGTACGCAATTTTGGTATGGGAGCGGGATTGCGTTTCGAAACCGAGACGCTCGAATTCCCCGCTTCCTTTCTTCTCCTTCAAGACCACCGTCCTGCGGGCAATCCGGCACGCCTGCTCAATAGCTTCGGCATCCAGGCTATCATTGTTCGCATAGGCACGAAGCGGCGAAATCGCCGACGATTCCTGCACCGGATCGCGGAACATCGGGTCGAAGTAAACGACGTCCGCGCTTTTGTCGGGCAGCCTTCTCAGCACTTCAAGATGCTCGGCCCGCTTGACCGTGATGCGGCGCAAAGCCTCGTCAAATTCTTTTACCCCGGATATGTAGTTGGCAAAACCTTCGTGTAGCAAACTCCATAACGGAAGCGAGTCCTCCAGTGCCAGGACGCTTCCCTCGGGTCCCGCGCCGAGGGCGAACACGGCCGCGTCCGCGCCAAGACCGGCCGTGCAGTCGATGATCGTATCGCCCGGGCGAACCCGGGCCGCCTCCAGCATCGGATCCCGCTCCCCTTTCAGCAGCCGTTTGGCCCGGACGAACGCCATACTGGGATGGAACATCATTTCTTCCTGTCCCGGCCGGTAAAGCCGCGCCCCGCCTTCCAGAATGACCAGGATGTCCTGATCGCCGTGACGGGCGGACAGCTTGGCAAGCGACGTCCGGTTCCGCGGAATATAGGGCGCCTCCGCCAGAGCGGCGAGAGCGGCAGCCCTTGACACCGCTTCGCGCGCGGGATGATCTCCTGTCGTTATGATCACAATTCTCGTTCCTCCGTTCACATCACCCGTTTAAACAGTTTTTCCAAATCATAATTGGAAAAGGATACAATGATCGGCCGGCCGTGCGGGCAGGTGTACGGCTGCTTGCAGGCGGCCAGCCGCTGCAGCAGCGTATCCGCCTCTTCGGTCGTCAGCTTCTGGTTCGCCTTGATGGAAGCTTTACAGGAGACGAGGATGGAAGATTTCTCGCGCAGCTTGGCCAAATCGATGGCCCGTTCACTGAGCACCCATTCCGCCATCTCCCGGACGATTTCGGCTTCCTCTCCTCCCGGGAACCAGTACGGACAGGAGACGACCCGAAACGTTCCGCCTCCGAAATGCTCCAGAATCACGCCCGCCCGCTCGAACCACGAGAGACGTTCCTTCAGTTTCTCGCTTTCGGCAGGCGTAAATTCCAGCGTAATCGGAAGAAGCAGTTCTTGCGAAGCGTCGGCCGGATTGCCGAATTTCTCATAGTAATATTCGTAATTCACCCGCTCATGGGCGGCGTGCTGATCGATTAGATAGAGCCCTTGTTCATTCTGGGCGATCAGATAAGTGCCGTGATGCTGTCCGATCAGGGACAGCTCGGGAAACGCCGGCAGCTCGGGCGCGTGTTCCGGAGCGCCGTAGAGCGCCTCCGGCATCGCCGCGGCCGCAGTCCCGCCGGCCGGGGCGGTGCCTCGGACGCCGGGCTGGCCGGCGTCCGGGACCCGGCGCGGCGGCTCGGGCGGCGCCGCAGTGGCGCCGGCGCGCGCTTGTGCGGCGCTCGCGCTGCCGTAGGCCGGCGCCTGCTCGCGCAGCGCGGAGACGCCGCCCGCGGCGAAGGCACCGCCTGGCTGCGGCGGCGCGCCGGAGCCCGCGCCGTAGCGCAAGCCCGCCTCGGGCGCGGCAGGGCTTGCCGCGTTCGCCGGGCTCGCCGTGGCCCCGGCGGCGCTGCCTTGGCCGGCGTCCGCCGGGGCTGCCGCCGCTTCCAGCCGGGCCGCCGGGAAGTGAAACTGCTCCTGGATCACGGAGCCGGAGCCCGACTTCCCGAGCTGCTGCTTGACGACCTGAGGGATAAGGACTTGCTCGGACAGCACGGCGCGGATGCTCTCTTCCACGAACGCGTTCAGCTCCGCTTCCTTGCTGAAGCGCACCTCGAGCTTGGCGGGGTGCACGTTCACATCGACCAGGGAAGGGTGCATATCCAGCGAAATGACGACCAAAGGATAACGGTTGATCGGCAGCAGGGTATGATAGGCCCGCAGAATCGCTTGATGCAGCCCTTGATTGCGGATGAAGCGTCCATTGACGATCGTGGACATCGCGCTCCGGTTGGAGCGGGTCAGCTCCGGCAGCCCGATGAACCCGGAAATGCGGTAATCCAGGTTTTCGGCCGCGATCGGAATCATCGATTTCGACGTATTGATGCCGTAAATGGAAGCGATAACCTGCAAAAGATCCCCGCCGCCCTGGGTTTGCAGCAGGGTGTTCCCGTTGTGCTTGAGCGAAAAGGCGATCTCCGGATGCGCCAGCGCCTGACGGTACATCACGTCGGAGACGTGGCCGAGCTCCGTCTGGATCGTCTTCATATACTTCAGCCTTGCCGGGGTATTGTAAAATAATTCCCGAACCGTGATTTCCGTACCCTGGGGAGCGGCCGTATCCTCATTTTCTTTGAGCGTTCCGCCCTCGATCGCGATCACCCGGCCCAATCCGCTGTCGTTGCTGGAGGAAACCAGCCGGACCTTGGCGACCGCGGCGATACTCGGCAAGGCTTCTCCCCGGAAGCCCAGACTGCGGATTTGAAAAAGATCCCGCCCGGCCGTAATCTTGCTCGTGGCATGCCGGTAAAAAGCGGTTTCGCAGTCCTCGGGCTCGATCCCCGAGCCGTTATCCGTGACCCGGATCAGCTCAAGGCCCCCTTCTTCGACCTGCACCTCTATTTTGCTCGCGCCGGCGTCCACCGCGTTCTCCACCAACTCCTTGACGACCGATGACGGACGTTCGACCACTTCCCCCGCAGCGATCTGGTTCGCGATATGCTCGTCCAGTATAGTGATTTTTGCCACAGCTCGTCCCTCCCTTGCGCTGCTGCTCGATTTACCCGATATTTATCGCTCCCGATTAACGGGATGCACTTTTAGTGCCCCATCAGACATCCTTGATAACATAAAATTCCTGCATATGTGCATGTTTTTTTCCTGGATGGAACAATAATTTCAAAATACCTGCAGATCTGCAGCAATTTTCGGCGAAATCGACTCGGTTCTTCAAAATCGTCAGAAATTCCTGCAATTTTGCATCTTTTTTCGAATCCCCCTGGTGACCAGCCTAAAAAACCTGCAGATTTGCATCTTTTTGGTGTTGGAAGGGTCGGAAAATGCGCCAGGCCCCTTGATCTTCACGGGTTCAATACGATTTTTCTCCTATTTACGATGTCTGGAGGGGCACTAGACTTTTTAACGGACGCAGCAGCCGCTATTTCATGAAAAAAATCCTCATCCGTTCTCTAACAGACGCCATAGCGCCTATTTTGGATTTTCACACACCATAGCTGGCGGTTTTTACGTAATAGCAGCTATGATTTCCGTTACCTTTTTAAAAAGGTTCCTTGATACGAAATAGCGGCTATTATTTCCCTTAGCATAGACAGCCCGCACTCGTTACAAATGCTTGGCCTTTTGCTTGAGTTCATTCACCAGTTGCATCGCTTCGAGCGGCGTCATGTTCATCAGGTCGGCATTCTTGACCATATTCACGATCTGACGCATTCCGGCATCCTCCGCCGCAGCCGGTTTCGGCTTCTTCGCCGGGGGCTCGTCGTCAAAAATCGACAGCTGCACGACACCGGCCTCGGATTTCTCCGCTAGATCACCGCCGACTTGCTCCGCTCGAGCCTGCGCCTCCTCCGCAACGCGTCGAACCGCCTCACTCTGCGCCTCCGCGGCTTGGACCGTCGCCACGTTCCCCACGGTCTCCCCTGCAGCGGCGGCCGCTGCTTGCACCTCGTCGAGGCTTCCCGCGGTCACGGCGGCGGCGGCTTGCTCAAAGCCTTGAAGCAAGCCGTAAGCCCGCTCGATGATTCCGCCCGGCAGCCCCGCGAGCCGGGCGCAGTAAATGCCGTAGCTCGTGTCGGCCGCACCCGGGACGAGCTTCCGGAGAAAATGCACCTTGTCCCCGCTTTCCTGGACGGCCATGCGATAATTGCGCAGGCCGGACAAACTGTTTTCCAAGTGCGC
The DNA here is from genome assembly GCF_020179875.1 of Paenibacillus sp. alder61. NCBI lineage: Bacteria > Bacillati > Bacillota > Bacilli > Caryophanales > Paenibacillaceae > Paenibacillus > Paenibacillus sp. alder61. The sequence continues at coordinate 243,248 of NZ_JAIUDG010000002.1, read as the reverse complement.
GAGTTCGTGGAAATGCGTCGATACGAGCGCCTTGCAGCCGATATGATCGTGCACGTACTCGATCACGGCCTGTGCGATCGCCATTCCCTCGCTGGTCGAAGTCCCGCGGCCCAGTTCGTCGATAATGATCAGACTGCGGGAGGTCGCTTTTTCGGTCATCACTTGGATATCGGCCATTTCCACCATAAAGGTGCTCTGTCCGCCGATCAGATCGTCCGCCGCACCGATTCGCGTAAAGATCCGGTCCACCAGCGGTATCTCCGCCCGGGCGGCCGGAACGAAGCTGCCGATTTGCGCCAATATGGAAATGAGCGCAACCTGCCGCATATATGTGCTCTTGCCCGCCATGTTCGGGCCGGTAATGAGCAGGATGCTGGCCTCTTCTCTTTTCAGCTCCGTGCCGTTCGAAATGAAAGCCGTATCCTTCATCACGGATTCGACCACCGGATGGCGCCCCTGCTCCACGACGAGATTATAGCCGTCCGTAAGCACGGGTTTGACAAACCCGCCCTCGGAGGCGACCACCGCCAAGGAACGGAGGACATCGATCTCGGCGATCTTTTCGGCGAGACGCTGCAGCCGTTCGATCTCCGCGGCGATCTGTTCACGGATCTCGTTAAACAACCGGTACTCCAGATCGGCCATCTGTTCCTCGGCCTCGAGGATGAGCGTTTCCTTCTCTTTCAGTTCCGGCGTTACGAACCGCTCGGCGTTGGCCAGCGTCTGTTTCCGTTCGTAGCGTCCTTCCGGCAGCGCCGACAGGTTGGACTTCGTCACTTCGATATAGTAGCCGAACACCTTGTTGTAGCCGATTTTCAGCGATTTGATGCCGGTCGCCTGACGTTCCGCCGCCTCCAGCTCCGCAATCCAGCGCTTGCCGTTCGTGCCGGCCAGGCGCAGCTCGTCCAGCCGGGCATGGAAACCGCCCTTAATGACTCCGCCGTCCCGGACCGACACCGGCGGTTCGTCCGCAATCGCCGTTTCGATCAATTGGGCCAAATCGCCGCAATCGTCCATATCCGCCGCGATGGCCCGGAGCGTAGAGGATGGGGATGCCGCGCAAAGCTCTTTGATCGCCGGAACCTGCCGCAGCGATGCTTTCAACGCGATCAAATCGCGCCCGTTGGCGCTGCCGAAGGCGATCCGGCCGGTGAGCCGCTCCAGATCGTAAATTTCCAGCAGCGACTGGCGCAGGTCTTCCCGCAGGATAAACCCGTTATACAGGGCATCCACCGCCTCCAGCCGCTCTTCGATCCGGCTGCGCTGCAACAGCGGCTTGTCGATCCAGCGCCGCAGCAGCCGCGCTCCCATCGACGTTTCCGTCCGGTCGAGCAGCCAGAGCAGCGAGCCTTTCTTCGAACGTTCCCTTACCGTTTCCACCAATTCCAGGTTGCGGCGGGTGAACGGGTCCAAGATCATATACTGCTCGGGTTCGTAGGCGGAAATTTTCGTCAGCTGGCCGAGCGAACGTTTCTGCGTTTCGGCCAGATAACCGACGAGCAGCGCGATGCATTCCCGGCGCTCGCTCTCCAGCCGGATCCAGGCGGCTTCGCCGAACTGCTGGCGGCCGGCTTCATCTTTCCCCTTGTCCCAAGGGGTAAACACGATCGCCTTGCCGAGCGGAGCCGCCTGCTCGCGGATCCAGTCCAGCAGCGCCTCATCTCCGATCACTTCGGAAGGATCGTAGATCCCCACCTCATCGCGCAGCCATTCCTTGCTCGCCGGGGCCGACGTCACGTACAGCTCGCCGGTCGAAAGATCGCAGGACGCCACCGCCATCAGGCCGTCCCGTTCCGTGACGCACATCAGATAGTTGTTGGCGCGTTCGCCGACGGTCTTCCCTTCCATCACCGTACCCGGCGTGACCACGCGGACGATTTCCCGCCGGACGACGCCCTTGGCGGCGGCGGGGTCCTCCACCTGCTCGCAGATGGCGACCTTGTAGCCCTTTTCGATGAGACGGTGTATGTAGTTCTCCGCCGAATGGTACGGCACGCCGCACATCGGAATTTTCTCCTCCGCGCCGCCTTCGCGGCCGGTCAACGTGATTTCCAGTTCCTTGGAAGCGAGCAGCGCGTCGTCAAAGAACATTTCATAAAAATCCCCCAGCCGAAAGAACAGAAAAGCGTCCTGCGCCTGGGCTTTGACACTCAAATATTGTTGAATCATCGGCGTATAAGTAGCCATGAGCACCCTCCAAATTTCCTTTCATAGATTTCTATTATACCAGAAAGGGAGGAAGGCTTACGAGTCGGTTTGCAGTTTCCACGGCCGGCGGATATCCGCGGATTCGTCCCAGACCCGGCCGGACCGGACGGCCTCGAGAAAAGGGGCGATATATTCCGCGTACTCCGGATACCCGGGCGACGCGGCGATATCTTTCGCAAGCTCGGGCCACACTTTGCGAAGCGCTTCCTTGCGCGCATGATAGAACGCCTCTCGTACTGCCACCTCATGCAGCGGCCGTCTCCGCAGCAACCGGTAGTCTTTGAGGATCAGGCCCGCCAACCCGAGCACGCCCTTCGCCACCAGCGGCGAAATCAAAAAACTGGGCAGCGTGCGGTACTCGAAACCGCCGTAATCCTTTCGGCGGAAATCGCCCAAAAAACCGTACTGCGGGCGACGCCCCGCACTTCGGCTGTCCTCGAGCAGCGCCGTCGGCAGCGCGAGATAGTTGTCGAGCGTGCGCAGCAGTTCCCCGGTCAGCGGGACTCCGCTGAAATGCAGATGCCCGCCCAAGGGAAAGCCGCGCTGCGGCATCCCCCCAGCCAGCCATAGCAGCTCGCCGTCGGTGATGGCGGACTTCGCCGCACGGAAGGCGCGCAGCAGCTCGCGGGCGGCGTCCCGCGGTTCCCTTCCCGGCGCGGGACGCAGCTCGGCGACCGGGAAGAGCCGCCGGCCCCGGTAGCGGAGGATATCGCAGCCCGCGATGCCTTGCCGCCCCAGGTAACGGGAGGCCTGCACCACTTTTTTGGTTTTGCCGTTATAGAGCAAAAACTCCGGATCCATCCCGATCAAGCGCTCGGAGATGCGCTCGTCCGCCTCCTCCAGCTCCCGGAGCAGCCCGGCCATCGCTTCGGCGAAAAGAGCCACGGCTCTTGTCCCCCCACAGGTCGGCGAGGGGTTCAAGTTCTCTATCGTATAGCACCCTTCCTCCCCGGCCCGGATCACCGCTTCCCCGAAATCGAGACCAAAGGTATAAAGAGCCCGGACGGCCGTCTTCTCCAGGCGTCTCCATAGCGGTGAAGCCGGATCCGGCTGCCCCCCCGCTCCCGGCAGAGGCATGGTGCCCGGCGCCTGAACCGGAACCACGGTCAGAGCCCGCAGGTTGAACACGGCGACGGCATAGCGCCGCACGAAACCGTTTCTCGCGCCGGTTTGTTCCTTGTGCCCGGCGAATTCCGCAGGCAGCCCGGCCGAACGCAAAGCGGCCTCGACGCGGTCCCGCGGGATCGAGGCGAAGCGAACCGCCTCGCTATTCAGCTCCCATTCCTCCACCTCCGCCGGACGATGGAAGCCTGGCTTCTCCGGCGGCCCGTATAGCAGCTCCGCTTTGGATTTCCTGTGCAGTTTATTGACCCCGCCTTGTTCCAATAACGCTCGCGTTAATTTGCGGCTGAAGTCGTCGCTAGCCGACTTGATTCTCAATATATGCCTCGTTTTCATACCACGGCCCCTTTTTTTCTCGGCACTACTTTTTAAAGAATGGTTGCGTCTCAAAATAAGGCCCCAAAGGACCTCTATTTCACACCGAAGAACCAAATTCGAAAATCGCGCCGCAAATTGCCCTTATCCCCCCGCCCGGCTTCAAAGGGAGGTTGTTACAGTTTTAATGAGAAATCGAAGCGAACCGCTCAAAAAAAAACAAAAAGAGGGCAGCCGCCCTCGACGACGACGCCCCTGCCGCATATAGTAGACCATAACTGCATATTCAAATTGCCGGGAAGATTAAAACAGCCACAGCCTCTTACAATTCGTCGTCGAGGAGGTCCGGATCCAGATCTTCGTAATCCCCGAGCTCGGATCCAAAATCGTAATCTTTGTCCCCGTCCACACCGCCAGGTACGACAAGAACGTTCAGCTTCGTTTCGGCCACAAGCTCGACGGCGAATTCCCGCTCGACGCGAATCGCCACCCGCCCGTCTCCCGATACGCTGGCTTCAACAGTGCTCGGTTCCTGCGTTGCCTCCGCGGTAACCTCCACTGTTGAAGCCCGATGTCTGGAATCCAGGTAACTGAGCGGCACATTTTCCACGTACGACACGGTCTCCTTGGCAACCTCGGTCTGCGAATTTCTGTCATAGGAGTACCAGATGTTGATATCGTAAGTACCAATAACTTCAATTCCGTCTCCCGCCGCGACGGCTTCGTACTGGTGGTTGATAATCCACGCCCCCAGTATGCTCGTCGGTTTGTGTGGCGGAGTCACGGTATGTGTTACGGTAGAGAACTTACGACCTTTTCCGCAGATCGCTTTCGTGATGATCTCTCTACTTTGATATTTCAATGACATGATTGAAACCTCCTCCATACATCATTCACTACATATGTATGCAGGAACTGGGCGAATGTTGAATAGCCCAAGAGAAATAAATATGTGAAAGAAGCCCGGCTCTTTCCCCGGGCTCCTTCTTTTACTATTTATTTGGCGCAACTTCCATATTTTCGCCCCTGTTCTTTTATTTCTCCCCGGCCAATCCCCCGCTCCCTTTTCCCGAAGATTTGAGCGATGCGGGGGCTTTATCCTTCTTGGCGATATTCAAATAATACGCCAGTTCCCGGCAAAGTTGCAGGATCGCGGATCGGATCTCGAATTCTTCACGGGTCGACGGCAGCTCCATCCGTCTGAATTCCTTCTCCAGTTCCGCAAGCATAAGCTCCGTTTGTCCCGTATATTCCTCGGTCAACACGTCCTGGCTCAGCCGATCGAACAATAAGGCGGTTATTTCTCCTTGGGGCATCCGCTGATACACAAAGGAAACCAGCTCCAGCATGCTTTCGATTCGGCCAAGCTGCTCCTTGCGCATATAAAAATATACGGACCACGCGTCGCTCGCGGAAATCAATTGATTCTCAAGGGCCCGCTTGGCGGACGCCAGACCTTCATCGATCCGTTGGCCCGCTTCGATGATTTCCTTCCCGTCCCAAAGATGATAGGGATCGCGCAAAGACTGGGCTAGATGACGGAAGATCACCGAAAACAGCCCGTCGACCTGCCTGCGGATTTCGATCAGCTTGTCCTCCGCTTTGGGCATATAAGCCAGATTGACCACCATGGCCGCTCCAAGTCCGATCACAAGCAGTTCGATTTGGGTCAGCATGACATGAGCGCTCAATTCCTCTCCGCCGAAAACGCGGAAGACGACAACGGAACTGGTGACGATGCCTTCTTTAAAATGGGCCCTCGTAATCAGCGGGAATGCGATCAGAATGTAGACGACAAGCACCCAGATATGGAATCCGAAAATATAAAAAAGTCCGAAAGCCAACAGCAGTCCGAGAATCGACGCAAAAAAACGGGAACTTACGGTGGCGATGCTCCGCTTCCGGGTGACATCCACCCCCAGGATGGCCAATAGCCCGGCGGACAACGCCCCCTCCACTCCGGCCAAATCCGCGACGATGATAGCGATTAGTGTGGCAATTGCCGTTTTGATGACGCGAAATCCCATGAAACCACCCTATCATTTTCATATGTATAGAGAAACAAACGCTCATTTCTTCATCCTATCGTACTTGATTTCCTGTCGTCCCACAATGCGCGCCGATAAATTACTTAAAGCAAAAGGCCGAAGCTCATCGCTTCGGCTTATTTGGACGAGAGTGGAGATTAACGGCGTTCCTTGAGCAAGATCCGCTCCACATATACGACAAGCTGATACATCCCCGTGGCGACAACCGCGATAATGACCAGGCTCGCCAGCACCAAGGTGAAGTTGAACACTTGGAACCCGTAAACGATCAAATAACCCAGCCCGATTTTGGCGACCAGAAATTCTCCGACGATCACGCCTACCCACGCCATTCCGACATTGACCTTTAACGTGGACACGATCGCGGGAAAGGAAGCCGGCAAGATCGCCTTCATGAATACATCCCGCCGATTTCCGCCAAACGTCCGAATCACCTTGATGTAATTGCCGTCCACTTCATTAAAGCTGTTATAAACCACGAGCGTAGTGACGATCACGGTGATGGACAGCGTCGTAATGACAATCGCCGTAAAACCGGCTCCGAACAGAACGATAAAAATCGGACCGAGGGCGACTTTAGGCATACTGTTGAACACGACCATGTAAGGGTCGAGCACCCGGGACAAAAAAGGCGACCACCAAATCAAAACCGCCAGCAGCGTACCGACCAGCGTACCGAGAAGAAAACCGACCGCGGTTTCTCCCACCGTGGCGGCCAGATGCGGCCACAGCTCCCCGTTAAGGACGTCCTTCAAGATCTGCCCGCCGACTTTCGAAGGATAGCTGAAAATCAGAACATCGACCCATCCCAGCCTTCCGGCCAGTTCCCACAATCCGATCAGGACGGCCAGCAGCAATAGCTGGGTGGCCAACACCAGCCGGCTCCCCCGGCGTTTAATCCTCAGATGCTCCCGCCACTTCTCCTCGATCCACGCGGATTTGGGGCCGGCCTTCCCTTTGGACATCGCCTCATCCAATCGCTATTCCCCCTTTCCTTCAAGCGATTCGAGGTCCCGCCAAATTTCGTGGAACAGCTCGTTAAAGCCGGCTTCCTCACGGGCATAGAACGGCTGGGCCCCGCGGATGGTCTCAGGAATCACATAGGTGCTGCGGATTCTTCCCGGCCGCGCGGCAAGCACGATGACCCGATCGCTGACCGCAATGGCTTCGGACAGGTCGTGGGTGACCAGTATGCCCGTCTTTCCCCGCTGCCGCAAGGTGTCCACCACTAAATCCTCCAGTTGGAGCTTCGTCTGATAATCCAAAGCGGAGAACGGCTCATCCAGCAAGAGCAGATCGGGATTCGTGGCCAATGTTCTTACCAGGGCCACGCGCTGCCGCATCCCGCCGGATAGCTGATGGGGATACCGATCCGCCGTGCCCCCGAGCCCCATCCCTTCGAGCAGTTCAAGGACGAAGGCTTGGCTGTCCTCCGACAGCCGCCCCGTTAATTCCAGCCCGAGCAAGGCGTTGCTCAAAATGGTGCGCCAGGGGAACAAATAGTCCTGCTGCAGCATGTACCCGACCTCGGGGGACGGCCCGGCTACCGGCTTGCCGTGCAGCAGAACCTCCCCTCTAGACGGAGGGAACAAGCCGGCGATCACGGACAGAAGCGTGGTTTTGCCGCATCCGCTGGGACCGACCAGGCTGATGAACTCGCCGGGCATGACCGACAGGTTCATTCCCTCCAGAGCAAGCACGGCCTCACGGTCCGTCACATACACCAGATCCAGGTCTTTCAATTCAACGACAGGGACTTGACTCACTAAGTCTCACGCTCCTTTCCCGTCGGAGATTTCCGGGTTTACTTGCCCGCGGACTCCGCAAAAGAGTTATCGGCCAGTTCACCGAGTTCCACCCGCTGCTTCAATTCTCCCGCGCTTTCCATCACATCCAGCAGATTATTCCAGGCCGCTTCCTCCAACCGGGGAGATTCGGCATACGAGCCCTGCTCCAAGTACCGTTTTACGGAGCTCGCCAATATTTCCTGATCCGTGTCTTTGAAATAAGGCGCGATCGTTTTTGCCGTTTCTTCCGGGGAATGCTCCTGCACCCAGGTCTGCGCCTTTTGGATCGCATTCGCAAATTTTTGGACGAGCTCTTTATTTTGGGCGATATAGCTTTGCTTCGTCATGTATACGGTATAAGGGAGCCGGCCGCTCTCCGTACCGAAGGAGGCGATGACATGCCCTTTTCCCTCCCGCTCGAAGATCGAGGCCTGGGGCTCGAACAACTGTACGTACTGCCCCGTACCGGAGGCAAAGGCCGCGGCGATATTGGCAAACTCGATATTTTGAATCAGCTCCAGATCCGAGTGGGGATCGATACCGTGTTTTTTCAAGGTGAATTCGCCCGCCATTTGCGGCATTCCGCCCTTGCGCTGGCCGAGAAAAACGCTCCCTTTCAAATCGTTCCAGTCAAAGCCGGGCGCCGCCTCCCGGGAAACGAGGAAAGTCCCGTCCGTCTGGGTAAGCTGGGCGAAGTTGATGACCGGATCCTCTGCTCCCTGTTGATATACGTAAATGGAGGTTTCCGCTCCAACCAGAGCCACATCAATCGCTCCCGACAGCAGGGCCGTCATCGTTTTGTCACCGCCCGCCGTCGTCTGGAGCTCCACCTTCAGCCCTTCCTCCTCAAAAAAACCTTTTTCCAGCGCCACATACTGTGGAGCGTAGAAAACGGAGCGGGTCACCTCTCCGATCTTGACCGTATTCTCCTTGCCGCCGCAGCCGGCCAAAGCTCCCGCGAAAAGGATGACAAGCGCCATGGCCAGCATGGCGTATCGTTTCCCCTTCATCTCTATCACCTCTTTCCTTCATACTAGGATCATATCTCTGGTGTAGTGTATGCGAAGGTCAAGCAAATGGTTATGGGGCCTAGCCTGATCCCGGCTCCAGCCCTGATAGATCGGCCCGCGGCAAAAAACCGCATCCTAACAAGGATGCGGCTAATTTAAATCCCCCCGATCGTCAGGCCCTCTCCTGCTCCTGAATCATCACCGTCCGGTTGCGACCGCCTTCTTTGGCCAGGTACAGGGCGTTATCCGCCAGATGAAAGATCTCCGTGGCCGTTGAAGAGTGCTGTGGGTATAGGGCCACCCCGATGGAGAGGGTGACGGGGTGATCAATGATGAGAACGGCCTGTTCGACCGATTTTCGAATCTCTTCCGCTTTCAGAAAAGCTTCGGATGGCTCGAGATTACGCAATAACACGACAAATTCCTCGCCGCCGAAACGGGAGCTGACGTCCTGCGGGGTTACCCCCGCCTGTATGATGCCGGCCACCTGCTTCAAAACAACGTCCCCCGTCTGGTGTCCGTATGTGTCGTTGATGACTTTGAATTTATCGATATCCAGAACCAGAATGGCAAAAGGCACCCGCTGATCGATCCAGCGGCGGATCGTGTCCTCGAACGTCCTGCGGTTCATCAATCCGGTCAGGGGATCGGTCATCGCCTCATGGGTCAACTGTTCGCTCTGCCGCCGAAAATTGTGGAGGGCCCTCACGACCGTATCCGTCAGCAAATCCGCTTCCCGATTCCAGTGGACGCGCGGCTTGGACGGAACCGACCCTCCTTGTTCAAAATTCCGTACCACATTGGCGAGGGAAACGAACGGATTGACGATTTGCCGCGCGGTCCAGACGACAATAAAAATCAGAACAGTAAGCGGGACCAGCATATACAGAAGAAGCTGAAGAACGTGACGTAACAGTTGATCATTAATGATCTTGGTCGGCGAAACCACGACGATTCCCCACCCCGAAGACGGAATGGGGGTATACCCCGCCAATGAATCCACTTTGTCCAAATTCACGTACTGCTGCATCCCGCCCTTCCCTTTCATCAGTTGTTGGACGACCGGATTCGCGCTGATATCCTTGCCGATCCTGTTTTTGTCGGGGTGATACAACAGTTGTCCCTTGGAGTCCACGATATAAAAGTAAGAGGTCCCGTTCTTTTCAAACTGTCCTCCAAAAATTTGGTTCAGGACGTTCTTGTCCTGCAGATAAATGCTGCCGCCGATAAAGCCTTGGTAATTCCCGTTCTGGTCAAATAGGGGCTCGCTGATAAATACAATGATGCGTTTTGTGACAGAAGTCATATAGACTTCCGAGATAAAAGCTTTCTTCGACTTTAGGGCGGTTCGTCCTGCCTGGGAGGTAATGCGCGAACCCGTGGTCCCTATCGAACTCGGGGAAGTGGCTCGAACCTTACCTTCCTCATCCACCAATACGATGGAGTTGAAATAGCCGCCGCTGTTCCGGATCAGATCCAGTCTCGACTCCATATCTTCTTGGGGCAGCGTTTCCCAAGATTCGTTAAAGTTGCCGGCTGCATGGGTTAAACCGGACTGCATAAATTGAAAAAGCGAATCCATGGTTTTACTCATCTGAACCGCGGTGGTAAAATTCAGGGCCAGCGTATTGTGGATCAGGGATTTTTTTTGCGCCTGTGTGGATGAGATGATGGAAATCGTCAGCGTCAGCAGAACCGAGAGACTTACAAATCCGATAAAGACTGCGGTCAGACTGATCTTTTTTTCCCTTTGGTGCGGCAGACTCTGCGGCTTGTTAAGTAGTGAATTCATCTTTTAGTTTCTCCCCCGGGGCTGCTGCGTACATAATAACTGGATTTTGCTCCCAACACTATATCGAAAAAATCACTTAAAATCAACGGAATTTGGACATACTTCTACGCGAGGTGGTCGTATTGCTGTTGAATTGGATCATCGGTTTTCTGATTCCGTGGATCGGCGGAATTTTTTTAATCAAACTCGACAAAGCCGCGATGCTCATCGCGTTTCCTTCAGCCGGTCTGATTTCACTATTATTTAATGACTACGGCGTCTACATGAAGTGGTGGTTATTGACACCCAAAGAGATGGAATCCGTCCTCACCATCCCTTTTAATCTGGGGATCTATCCGGTAACCGCGTGCCTGATGCTGTACTGGATCAGACATACGCTCGTTGCCCACGCGCTCGCGGTGGTTTTGTCTTCCGTTTTACTCACCGGCATGGAGCTTATTTTAGTCGCCCTGGGCACCCTTCGTTACGGAAAAGGTTGGAACGTCGGCTGGACAACGCTTTCCTATATTTTGGCTTTAGCGCTGGTTTACGGATATTACCGGCTGCATGAGCGCTTTTTTACCTCACGGTACGGGAACCCATGACCGGTTCGTGCCAAAAAGCCGCCCGGTCATCTATACTGACGCGGGCGGCTCCCTTAGTTAGTGTCCGTAGATCTCTTTGTACTTCTCTTCCAGATAGTCGGCCAGATAATCGGGGTTTAAGTCCTCCCCGGTCACGCTCTTGATGATTTCAGCCGGCTTCAACGCTTTTCCGTGCTTGTAGATTTTGTCGGTCAGCCATTCCTTGATCGGTTTGAAGTTCCCTTCCTTCACAAACCCTTCAAATTGCGGCAGCTCCTTCTTGAGCGTGTGGGCAATTTGCGCCGCGTACATATTCCCGAGCGCATAGGACGGGAAATATCCGAAGCTTCCGCCGGACCAGTGCACGTCCTGCAGGACGCCGAGGCCGTCATTCGGAGGCGTGAGTCCCAGATAGGTTTTATACTTCTCATTCCATACTTTAGGCAGCTCGCTAATCGGAAGGTTTTCGTTAAAGATCATCTTCTCGATTTCATAGCGAATGATGATATGAAGGTTGTATGTGAGCTCGTCGGCCTCGATACGGATCAGCGAATTTTCCACCCGGTTCACGGCCCGATAGAAGTCATCGAGCGTGACATCCTTCAAATGGTCCGGGAAATGCTGCTGGAGGTCGCCGTAGTACCGTTCCCAGAAAGCCCGGCTGCGCCCGACGAAATTTTCCCAAAACCGCGACTGGGATTCATGAATCCCCATGGACGTTCCCTCGCTCAGCGGCGTTCCGTTCAACTCCTTACCGATATTTTGCTCGTACAGCGCGTGACCGCCCTCGTGAAGCACGCTGAAGATCGAGCTCGTCACATCATCCTGCAAGTAGTTCGTGGTGATCCGGACGTCTCCCTGATTCAGCGTAATTTCAAAAGGATGCACCGACTCGTCCAGCCGTCCGGCCTCGAAATCGTATCCGATCTGTTCGAGCAGAAATTTCCCGTATTTCTCCTGCTGAGCTTTATCGTACAGCTGATTCAAGAACGGAGCCTGCGGTTTATGCGGCGCGGCCGTGATTTTATCCACCAATGGAACCAGCCTGTCGCGCAGCTCACCGAAGACTTGATCCAGCTTTTTCACGGTCAAATCGGGCTCGTACATATCAAGCAACGTGTCGTAACGCGTTTCCTTCGGACCCCAATAATCGATGAACTCCTGGGTAAGCGCGACGATCCGGGTCAAATAGGGTTCGAATCCGGCAAAATCCCCGTTCTCCTTAAAATCTTCCCAGAGCGTCTCGGCATGAGCCGTAAGCTCCGCGTATTCTTTGAACTTGTCCGGGGGAATTTTAACATTGCGATCGTACTCCTCTTTCACCAGCTTCACCAACCGGCGCCCGGTTTCATCCAGCTCCCCGAGGACGGTGTCGTGATGCAGGTAGCTCAAATACTCGCCCATCTCCCGAGAGGTTTGCAGCTTGAATGCTTCCGTCGAAAGCACACCGATCGTCTCCGAACGGACTTCCGCTCCCTTCCGCGGCGCTCCGGTCCGCAGATCCCAATGCATCAGCGCGACCGCTTCATGATAGCTTTTGATTTTACGCAGGAGCTCTAGAAAGGATTTCCATGTATCTGCCGTTTGCTGCTTCATAATGGATCCCACCTCTATCCTCTAATTTTTCCATCCCTCTTGATGATACTTTTTACAAAACGTATAATCAAATTTTAAGACGGTCTTTTTGGGTTTTTCACATTTTTTCAGAAAAGAAGTAGGAGGTGTCGCGATGAGAATTGAACTGGATCCCCGTGCAGAACATATGATTCGTGAGGCGATCGGCGACCGGCCCGGCTTGATGCGTTTGGTCTACGATACGGAGAATTGCGGCTGCGGGATGAGCGGTGTCCCCAGTCTGCAGATCGCCGATGAGCCCGGACCTTATGACATGCCCATGGAAAATGACGCCTTTCCCTTTTCCATCGACCGGATGCAGGCCGTGTTTTTTGAGGAGCGGCTGATGCTGACCGCCGAGGAAAGCGGGGGAACCTTCCGCTTGGACGGCGTCTCGCAGTTTTATAAGTCGAACCTCCGGCTCATAGACCGCCGACTACCGTAAAATTCACACTCGCAAAGGAGGAAGATCAGCGATGAGTCAGCTTCAATCCATTCTGGAGTACAATCGCACATTCGTAGCTAACAAAGATTATGAGGCCTATATTACGGACAAGTTTCCGGAGAAAAAAATGGTCATTGTCACCTGCATGGACACCCGGCTGGTCGAGCTCCTTCCCAGAGCCATGAACTTGCGCAACGGCGACGCCAAGATCATCAAAAACGCGGGCGCCGTCATTTCCCAGCCGTTCGGGAGCGTCATGCGGAGTCTGCTCGTGGCCATTTACGAGCTAAAAGCCCAGGAGGTCTACATTATAGGCCACACGGGGTGCGGGATGGCCGCGCTGAATTCCGAGCGCATGATCGATTCCATGAAGGAACGCGGCATTTCCCAGGACGTGCTGAGCACGCTGGAGAACTCGGGGATCAAACTTAGAAAATGGCTTCGCGGGTTTAATAACGAAAAAGAAGGGGTAATTCATACTGTGGAGATTGTGAAAAATCATCCACTGCTTCCCCCCCAAGTACCGGTTCACGGCATGCTCATCGACTCCACTACCGGAGAGCTTGAGCTTGTCGTGGACGGTTACAACTCATAACAAACATCATTTACGGTTTGGCGCGGACCAGAGTCTGGTTCGCGTCCTTTTTTACCAACCTTCGAAAGGATGTATGCAACCGATGAGTCATGACTTCAACGAACGCACCCTGCGCCGGGGGACGCTGTCTTATAAATGGGACCAGGGGGAGAATCTGTTCGGGGATCCCGAAGTCCTTCCCTTGTGGGTAGCCGATATGGATTTCAAATGCGCCCCGGCGATCGTACGCGCGGTAAACGAACGAGCCGCCCAAGCGATCTACGGGTACACGATCCGAACCGAAGAATATGTGCAGGCGATTACGGGCTGGTTCCGGCGACGACACCATTGGGACATCGATGCCGCATGGTTGACCGATTCTCCCGGCGTTGTTCCTTCACTCAGCATCGCCGTACAGTCGCTAACCGAACCTGGAGACGCGGTGATTCTGCAGTCCCCGGTCTATAACCCTTTTTACGACGTGATTCTGAAGAACGGACGAAAACTGGCGGAGAGCCCGCTGCTGTTGAAGGAAAACCGGTATGAGATGGATTACGACCGGCTGGAAGAGCTGATGAAGGATGGCGCCAAGCTGCTGCTGCTGTGCAGCCCGCAAAATCCGGGCGGCCGGGTTTGGACGAAGGAAGAACTGGTACGTCTCGGCGATCTTTGCGTGAAATACGATGTCAAAGTCGTCGCCGACGAGATTCATTGCGATTTGGTATTGCCGGAGCATCGTCACTTTCCTTTCGCTTCCCTTTCCGAAGCTTTTGCCGAAAGAACGGTCACCTGTCTGGCCCCTTCCAAAACCTTTAACATCCCGGGGCTGCAAACCTCGTTTACCGTCATTTCCAACCGGGAGCTAAAACGAAAGTTCGATCGGATGATCGAGGCTTTGGGCATCGGATCCGTCAACTTTTTCGGCCCGTCCGCCACGATGGCGGCGTACAACGAAAGCGAGGATTGGCTGGACGCGCTGCTCGGCTATGTAAAAGCGAACCAGGAGTTTGCCGTCCGGTATTTGGACGAGCACCTTCCCGAGCTGACCCCGGTCCCGTCCGAAGGCACCTACCTGCTGTGGGTGGATTGCCGGAAGCTGAGTCTCTCTTCCGCGGAACTTAAACGACTCATGTACAAGGAAGCCAAAATCGCTTTCAACGAGGGCTCGCTGTACGGCAGGAACGGCGAAGGCTTCCTGCGAATCAACCTGGCCTGTCCGCAGGATCTCCTGAAGGAAGCGCTCGACCGTTTCTCTTCCGCCGTCAAGAATCGCGGCGAATAGTGATCCGGGCTAGCTGCAACGGCACTTTATCCATGAAGCAGGGAGCCGCAAAACGCGGACTCCCTTTGCCTGCTTATTTCGCTTGCTGGTCCTTTTGAAACTCATTCAGCAGCCGGTCAAGCTTCTGACTCAGACTGACCAATTCCCGGTCGGCCAGGCGTTTATACACAGCGAGTTTATTCAATTCAGACCGGAGTTCTTCAATTTTGCGGATCAACTCCAAAGCGAACACTCCTGTAAATTCAAATATCTATGTGATACGTCCGCTGTGCACTGGCGACCGTTATTGCGGATCCCACCCCGGCATTGTCCGCACCAACCCAAAGTGGTATTACTTTCTTTCGACAGATTCGCCCAAATAACCTCCTGAAAAGAGATTTTATGTAAAATTTAAAAGACACGCATGATGCTCCGGAAATGTAACCGCAAGGCTGCTTCACACCTTCCAAATTCACTTCACTAGCGCACTTCGAACTCCAAAAAGATGTAAATCTGCAGGTATTTAGGCCGTTTTACGAGCGGATGCGAAAAAAGATGCAAATCTGCAGGTATTTCTAACGATTTAAGCGAATCGAGCCGGTTTCGTCGAAAATTCTTGCAGAATCGCAGGAATTTTAAAATTTTCGGTCTGAGCAAGAAAAAAACATGCATATACGCAGGAATTCTATATACCCGGCAGTGGTTCAGGAGACATATCCGATCCCCTGTCTGCGTTCACGATATATTGGATGGCTAATAGTCCAGACCGAATAAAGATTGCGTGTATAAGACCAAGCCGAAAGAATAAGGCCGCCTGACTAGGCAGCCTTAACTTTAACCTTCGATCTTCATCACCCGGTCCACCCATCCCCGGTAGAAAGGATGCTCATGCGATACGATCAGCACGCTGCCTTTAAACCGGGTAAGAGCCGCCATTAAAGCCTCCTTGGTCTCAGCGTCCAAATGATTGGTCGGCTCATCCAAAATCAGGAAATTGCACGGCGAAAGCACCAGTCGGCACAGCTTGACCTTGGACTGCTCCCCACCGCTGAGCGTGCCGATCGCCTGGGCGGCGAGCGTCGCGTTTAATCCGCATTGCGCCAGACTGCGCCGGATTTCTTTCTCCGGCATTCGCGGGTAATGCTCCGCGATATGGCGAATCGGCGTAGTTTCAAGATCCTCCCAAACCAGTTCCTGCTCAAAATACCCGATCCGCACGCTCTCCGCAAACCGAAATTGTCCGCCGATCGCGGGAATGCGTCCGATCAGCGTGTTGAGCAGCGTGGATTTCCCGATCCCGTTGAAGCCGGTAATCCCCACCTTTTCTCCACCTCCCACCGAAAAACTCAGCCCGGGCAGCAGCGGCCGGTCATAGCCGATTTGCAGCCCCTTCACCGAAAGGGCCAGTTCCCCCGTAAGCGGAATTTCCTTGAAGAAGAAAGAAGGCTTATGGGCGAAAGCCGGCGGGGCCAGCCGTTCCACGCGCTCCAATTGTTTGCGCCGCCCTTGGGCTATGCGGCTGTTGACTCCGGCGATATTTTTGCGGATATAGGCCTCGGTTTTTTCGATCATCTTCTGCTGCGCGTGATACTGCCGTAAGTAATCCTTCCGCAGATGCTCCTTCTGACGGACGAAATCGCTGTATTTGCCCGTATATTTCCGGATCGATTCAAACTCGATGTCACAAATGCAGGTTGTGACTTTATCCAAGAAATGATAGTCATGGGAGACAAGGATAAACGCGCTGTCAAAACCGGCCAAAAACCCGGCCAACCAGTCCACATGCTCCTGGTCCAGAAAATTGGTCGGTTCGTCCAACAGCAGCACATCCGGCTCCTCCAGCAGCAGCTTGGCCAGGATCACCCTCGCTCTTTGCCCCCCGCTCAGTTCCCGGATCGGCCGGTCAAGCCCCATAGCCTGAATGCCGAGTCCCTGAGCCACCTTGTCTATCCGGCTGTCCACGTGATAAAAGTCTCCCGACTCCAGCTTCTCCTGAACCTTGGCCGCCTGCTCCAGCTTGTCGTATTCGCCAGAGGCGGCCATCTCCGCATAGAGCTCGTTCAATCGGCTCTCCAAGGCGTATAACTCGGCAAAAGCCGTTTGCAAATAGGCCCGAATCGTGTCCGATCCCCGGATCTCGGCGTGCTGGTCCAGATGCCCCACCTTAAGACCCGGCTGCCATTTCACCGTGCCGGAATCCGGGATCAGCGCCCCGGTCAAAATGTCGATCAACGTGCTTTTACCCGCTCCATTCTGGCCGACGATGCCCATATGCTCCCCCTTGAACAGCTGCAATCCGGCATTTCGGTATAGCGTTTTGTCCGTAAACCGGTGCGTCAAATCGTAAACTTCCAATAAACTCATTACGTATTTCCTCTCTTCCCTAACAAAATAAAAAAGAGCGGAGGAACCGCGTCAACAAGACGCCGGCCCTCTGCTCTTTTGGGTTGGCTGCCGCGAATGGCACAGCCTTGAACCAAACACAAGGGCCACGGACAAAAGCATTGTCCATGGCCCTTTAATCAATCATTCACTCGGATTGTAGCCGCATTTAAATAAGCGTATCGATCCGCACGCTTTTAAACGCTAAGCTATAACCCGATGAATATGGAATCTAGACGATTCCCCGATTAAGCTCCGCACAATGCTTCATCGTGAACAGTTGTACGGAGCGGAGTTCCCTAACCAGTTTGACAAGACGAATATACATCGTTTAACACCTGCTTTTCCAAAAATACGCCTATATTTTACCACAGGTATCCGGTTTAGAAAAGGGGCCGCCTCGCTCTCTGGGAGGATCGGCCTCTTGCGATATGCTGCAATCGTCCCTGAAACAAAAATAACCGGGGCCCTTCCAACCCGGAAAGGCCCCGGTTCTATGAGGTTACAGCTGAGGTCCGTAAACCCGCCAGCTTTGGATGCCCGTGGAGAAGTCCTCTTTGGCCTTCACGTTTAAGCGGATCCGGTTCGTCGTTACCGGCGCGAAGGTGGTCGTGTTGTACCGGTCGGGCAGCAGCCCGTAACCCGATCCATTGCCGACCTCCGCCCAGGCCGACCCGTTCCAGTATTGGATCGAGTAAGACGCCGGCAGGTCGATCCCGGCATCGTCGTCGAACCAATACACGTCCACCCGGTCGATCGTCACGTTCTCGTTCCAATCGTATTGGACCCATTGCGTCGTCCCCGGATTGTCCCAGTTTCCGTAAACGGGGTGGCCGCGGTCGGCCGAATGGACCGGCTCATAGCCGTCGTTCAGTCCGGCAAGGCTTTCCCACGGGGATACATAGGAGGCGGATGCCGTCGCCGACAGGGCCAGATCAACCTGCTCCGGCTCCCCGGGTCCGTCGCCTTGTTGAAGCTCGATCTCGTACCGGGCGGCCTCGCCGATCGACAGCGCGGCCACGGCCGGTTTACCGCCGACCGAACTCACCGTCCCCGCCTTGGTGCCGTTGATCAGAATATCGTAGGAGCCCGGCGCGAGACCGGTAAATGTGACATGCGTCGTATGCGCCGTCCCCGGCGTTGCGCTCGCGAGCGTAAACCGGATACCGTCCTTCGCCTTCGAAACCGCTGCCTCTGTGTACTTATCCCGCTCCATGACCATGCCGAACTTCTCGGTGATCAGATTCAGCTTCTGGAAGACGCCGTCTTTCGGAACGACCACGTACCGGCTACCCTCATCCGTCACCTCCGCGCCGTAGCCGTACACCCCGAAAAGCGGGTCGACCGCCACGTCGGCGCTCAAAATTTGGATCGCGCCCCACAAGCCGAGATCGGCTTCCCCGGACATCCCCCGCCAACCGTTAAAGAGCGGCCCGCCTCCGACGCCAAGGGCCCCATGATTGCCTTTGGTCATCTGGTAGGTCCACGCCACCGCGCCGATATCGGCCGGATCGGAGCTGATTTGCCCGGAGTTGATCGCGCTGACATTGCCGATCTTCGAGGCGTAGGTCAAACGCTGCTCCACTTCGGGCTGCTTGGAATGGTTACGGACCCAATCGTCCATCGCGTAGCCCTGCAGCGCGACCGTATATTGGAAGTTCCACCAAGGCTCGCCCGTAATCGTCACGGGGACGGAGTAGAAATACCACAGCGGCATATGACCGCGCGTCGCCCGCACCTTCGTGTTGATTTTTTCCATCATCGAAAGATTGTTGTACATCTTGGCCAACGTATAAACCGACTCCTCGCCGGTATTGTCGTAGTTGTACTCCGATCCGTAAGGATATGTCGTATTCTTGAAATTGTTGTATTTCGTGGCCATTTTGTTCTTCAGATCGTTGGCTTCCGCCGTGTAGCCTTCGTCCTGCAGCGCCTTGATGATGTCCGGCGTCGACAGTTCGCCCATGAGCCCGGTATTCCAATTGTAGGCGACCGGTCCTTCATACAGCGCCTTGAAAATATTGTAGGCCCGAAGCAAGTACGTGGACCGGGGGTGTTGGTATTCCACCAGATCCGGGTACAGCTTCGCGATTTTGTACATGCTGAAATACGTGTTGTACACATGCGGATAAGCGTAACCCCGGTAGGTCGGCGTCGTGTTCGGCTCAGGCATCAGGAAATCGTGAATCAAATAATCCTCGTGGTGGCCGTTCATCAGATGGGTCCAGATCGCGGTCTCCAGATACTCATCCACGGCGATAATTTCCGAGGCGACCGGTTTCTGCACGTTTTTCTCGGCCAGGAACTGCCCGTGCGTGAGCCCCCAATCATCGCCCCATCCCCAATACCCGTTAAAAACATTTCTTTTCGAGTTCGTCTGCATCATCCAGTCGTCAAACACCTTGTCGCGCAGGTCTCCGGGAACATTCCACTGCTGATGCTCCACCATAAACGTCGCATGGCGCTGCAGCGCATCGGCAATCGGCTCGATGGCGTAGAACTGCAGCACCGTTTTCTCGCCGTCGCCGTAGTGGACCGTGATGTCGTTCGTCCCGAGTTTACCGAGACGCAGGGAGTACAAATGATGGCCTCCAGGTTCCGTACCGATCGGCTCAAGCGTCGTTTGCGCAGGATGCTGCGCCTGAACCGAGCGAATCGGCTTTTTCGTCCGCAAGCTGAACTTGGCGGTTTGATCCGTCGGCACAATCATGCCGGGAACCACCGTGAAGTCGATCAGGCCTTCCTCGTACAGCCGATCCTTCACCGCCTGCTCGTTTGCGGCCTTAAAAAACTTGAAGGCGTACGTTTTGCTCTCGCCCGGTTTCAAAATCAGGCTGGTATTCGGCAGGTAACCGCGGTTTGTACTTTTGATGACGTTGGAGTGAATATAAAACACGGTCAAACCCTCGGACCAGCCCCCTTGATCGGCGGCCCATTTGCTTCCGGGATGCTCCTCGACCCGCCAGTTGTCCATATATTCAAATCCGGCGCCGGTTGTGGAATCGGGAACCATCAGCAAGGTGTCGCCGATACCGCTCGGGCGCTGCACGGTGATGTAAGAATTGTTGTTCGCCACGTTGGAATGGGTCACGACCCGGGACTCGTAAATTTGTTCATTGTTGCCTCCGGACCAATACTCGTTAAAAGGAAGCGGCAAGCCGAAATCGCCGATTTCCAGCGTCCGGCCGCTCGTGTTCGTCACCTTGATCGCCCAGCGCAAATGATCCCCGTTCAAAGCGTAGGATTGCTCGACTTTAAAATTGCGTATCCCTTCGGGATGGCTGGAATTCTGATACGTCACGTTGACCGTGTTGCCGTTCTGGCTCTGCGTCCGTCCGTCGGCGGACCGGTTGGTCCAGGCGGTCGTCCAGGCGCCGTTGTTCAGCCGGTACTTAAACATTAATTCACCCAGCCACTGATGGTCCGGCGTGTTTTGCTGCGGGGCGTTGGATGCGTTCATCACGTAATTCGTAGGAAAACGATCCCCGACGATTTGCAGGTTCGTGATCTCGCCATGCTCCCCGGTCGTCACCCGGAAGTCGCCATTGGAGAGCGTGTAGGCGGAAGCCGCTTGGGGGATAACGAAAGCCAGCGTACTGGCGACAACTACCCCGAATAGTACCTTCAAAGGTTTAGCCAATCCTAAGCCGTGTCCTCTCATGCGCCGCTCCTCCTCATCTAATCGCAATTTACCAGAACAGCCCTCTCCCTTTATCCGATCCTTCGTTTCTATCGCTCGCCCAACCTCCGCATCACCTCCTTTCCGGGTTCCGGCAGCCTTTCCATCCCGCTTTGTTTCGGCAGCGTTATTTTCATCCGCGTCCCTCCCCCGGGAATCGAAAAAGCCTGCATCCCGTAGGATTCGCCATACAACAATTTGATCCGGTTATTCACGTTCTTCAGGCCCACCCCGGCCGCTTCAGGACGCCAGAGCGATTCCAGCGCTTCCGCTTCCATCCCCCTGCCGTTGTCCTCCACGATAAATTCCAGGCGGTCCCCTGCATCCCGCCCGGCGATGCGCAGCAAGCCTCCGTTCGAAACGGAGGAAAAACCATGGATGATGGCGTTCTCGACCACCGGCTGAAGGAACATTTTCGGCACCCGGCAGTCCAGCGGGATCTCGTCCAGCTCGTACCGGGTTTCAAACACGCCGAAGTACCGCATCTCCATAATGTGCAGATAGCTTTTGAGCCAGATCAGATCATCGCCAAAACTCACCAGTTCCTGTTTGTTTTTGACCGTATATTGAAGCATGGTCGACAGGCTGACCAGCATTTGGCTGATCGCGGTTTCGTTCCGTTCCAGCGCCATCCAGTTGATGACGTTCAACGTATTGTAGAGAAAATGCGGATTCAACTGCAGGTTGAGCGCCATGATTTCCGCTTCCTTCTCCCGAAGCTGGGTTTTGTAGTTTTCATCGATCAGGTCGCTGATCTTCTCGTTCATCTGGTTGAATTTCCGGATTAAAATGCCGAACTCGACATCGTCCTGCTCGGGAATTTTGGTGGAAAACACGCCGCTGCCGGTCAACTGGATCGCCACCAGCAGCTTCTTGATCGGTTTCGTAAGCCGGCCCGAAATCATGTACGCCACCGCCACGGAAACCCCGATTAATACGGCCGCGATATACAAACTGTAGGTGTGAATCAGCGGCAAATCGCTGATCAACCTGCCGTAGGGGACAACCAGGACACTGAGCCAGCCCGTGATTTCGGAGGTATCGTAGCAGATCAGCACCTTCTCCCCATTCACGCGCGAAACCAACGTTCCCGTCCCGGTCCGCACCGCGGCCTTCAGCCAATCCGCGGCTTCCGTACGGGCAATTTTCCCGCCGTCCGGATGAGCCACGATGTCGCCCCGTTCCGAGACGACGTACATCGTTGCGCCCTCGATGGCACTTCCGCTTACCTGGGAGGAACGGAAGAAGCTCTCGTTAAAGTTGATGAGCAGCAGCGGATTCTCGGTGCGTTCTCCCCAACTGTGGACGACTCCGTTTTGCACGATGGAACTTTTGAGCAGTTGGGCCGCCGAAAACACGTACCTGTACCCGGGATCCATGTCCGCCAGCTCCTGCTGATCGAACTGCTTGGCGAAATCGTAGGTCGGGACCCAGATCAGCCTGCCGTCCGCCCGCGCGGCCTGCTGATACACCCCTGAAGCGTGAAGCTTCTCGGGCCTTACGGAAACGAACGTCGGACGGGACGTCGACGAAGCCATGCCGCCGAAGCTGTAATAGCTGGTCACCAGCTGTACGCTGCCGATTCCCGGCTCCGAGGCATAATATTTGTTCAAAATTTCGGACACCTCCCGGTCCATCCGAAGAAGCTCCAGCAGATCCGTGGGCCGGGGTCTGTCGAAGAGCCGGAACAAATCCGGGTCCGCCAGAAGGGATAGCGATTGATCCTTGATCCGGTTGAGGACAATGTCGTTGTACTGATTGTTCTTCTTCACGACCTCCCGCATGCTGTCGCTGGCATTTTTGAGAATAATGTCCGAACTGGTCCGGTAATAGGCGTAGCTGATCAGGATCATAGGGAGGGTGATCAGGAGAACATAGTAGACGATCAGCTTGGTGCGAAATTTTAGCCGGGCGAACCGGCGGAAGAACGGCATCATTCCGGCGACCGGCCCCGCTTTCCTTGCAGCAGCCGGAGCGTTTTGCGGTATTCCTCCGGCGTCATGCCGAACTCTTTTTTGAAGACGCGGTTAAAGTATTTCACGTCCGAATATCCGACCGCCTCGGCCACCTGGTAGATCCGCTTGTTCTCCCGCTCCAGAAAGGTTTTGGCTTTGCTGAGCCGGACCTGGGTGAGGTAGGCCGTAAAATTGATGTTCAGCTTGTTTTTGAAATATTGGCTGAAATATCCCGGGCTAAGCCCAAACCGTTCCGCCGTGGATTCCAGCGAAATATCGTGCGCATACCGCTCATCGATAAAATCCAGACACTGCTGGACGAGCCGGTTTCGCCGATCCTCTTTCCACGTCGCCACCGTACGGACGGCCTTCCGCAGCACCTCCAGACAGCCTTCCTCAAGCTGCGCAAAACCCGAAGCCTGGTCGCAAACCTCGTCAATTTCCCAAAGGAAATGTTCATGGGTCCCGCTCTCCCTAAGCACCTCGTGGCCTTCCAGCAGCTTGATCAGGAGGAGCTTGCACTTGGCCCGCAGCCGGTGCGGCAGCGGAAAAGGAGGGCGCCGCCAGTGGTCAAAACACGCATGCAGCGCCGCCTTCAACGCCGCCTCGTTGCCGGCCCGCAGCGCTTCCGCCAGGGCCGACTCGGCGGCCGTCGGCACGACCGGGTGCCGGCTGTCGTCCAGGCGTGATTTTCCGGCGGGGAACACCTTTATCCGCTCCTCATAAAACCGCTCCAGCAAGGCAAGCCGGGCTTCGCGCAAACTGAGATGCGCCTCCGCGAGCAAGCTCTCCCGCCGGCTTCCGATCCCGGCGGCCAGGCTTCCCGAGCCATGGCGTCCCGCCAGCTCGTCGATCACGGCCTCCACTTCCGCCGCCTCCGTCTCGCAAGCCGCCGACGGCGAATCGCCGCCGAGCAGGCAAATCACTTCCCGCTCGTCCTGCTCGCTGACAAAGCAAAAGCTTTGTCCTCCCCGCCGTCCGAGGAGGGACTGCAGTTCGCCCGCCTCAACCCGGCCGAACTTTGACCGGCTCCGGATCGATAAGGCCGCGCCCTGGCCAGTAAAAGGGAGCAGCGCGCGGAGCTCCGTCATCCGCTCGGCCTCCAGACTTCCATCCGCCCAAGCTTGGAGCAGCTTCCCGCTGTAGGCCGGCTCCATGCGGTCGATCCTCGCCGCCAGCTCCTGCTGCCTCATCCGCTCAAGCCGCTCCCGCTCATTCAGCGCCTCCGCCCGGCGGAACACCTCTTCCAGCCTTCCGGCGTCGACCGGCTTCAGCAAATAATCGAACGCGCCGAACGTAAGCGCTTTCCTGGCGTATTCAAAAAAATCGTACCCGCTCAGCACAACGACCTTCCCCCGCTGGCCCGGTTCCAACCGTTCCATAAATTCAAGCCCGTTCATTCGCGGCATTTGAATGTCCGTGAAGATCAGATCGAAGATCCGGGCTTCGCAAAGCCGCAGCGCCTCTTCCCCGGTTCGTGCCGAACTGACGGCGACGTCCGGCTTCAGCCTTTGCAGCAGCTTGCTGAAACCGAGAACATGACCGGGTTCGTCGTCCACCAACAGAACATGCATCATCCTACTCCCTCCTTTTAGCCCCATTATATAGAAAGAACGGTGCGAAACGGACAGGATTATGACGACTGCTTAATCATTATAAAGCGGTGAGGGGTCAACCTTCACTCATCCCTTGACGCCGCTCATCGCGATGCCCTCTACGAAATACCGCTGGCCGATGAGAAACACGATCAAGGAAGGCAGCACGATGATCGCGGTCGCCGCCATCATGAGATGCCACTGGGCCGAGTAAGTCCCCTGGAATAGGGTCAAACCGAGCATCAGGGTGTAATTTTTTTCCGAAGAAATGAACACCATGGGAGCCAGGTAATCGTTCCAGTTGGCCAGAAAGGTCAGCATCCCGATGACGATGAGCGACTGTTTGCTGATCGGCATAATGATGTTCCAGTAGATCCGGAAATGACCCGCACCGTCCATTTTTGCCGCCTCATCCATGTCGCGGGGAATCGTCAGGAAGAACTGCCTGAGCAGGAAGATGTTGAACACGCCGCCGCCGAACCAGGCCGGTGCGATGAGCGGAACCAGCGTATCGGTCAGATGCAGAAACTTCCATCCGAGAAAATGCGGAATCATCACGACAAAGAAAGGCAGCATAAGCCCGGTCAGAATAAAACCGAACACCTTGTCCCGCCCGGTCCATGAAATCCGCGAAAAACTGTAGGCGCACAGCGAACTGGACAGGACGACTCCCGCGATGGAGAGCACCGTGACGACCGTGCTGTTCCAGAAGTATCGGCCGAACGGATTGCTGGACAGCGCCTCCACAAAGTTATCGAGTTCGAACGACTTCGGGACAAACGCGGGCGGAATCTGAAACAGTCCGTCCATCCCCATGAACGCGGTCCGCAGCATCCAATAGAAGGGGAATACAAACAGCAGACCGCCCAGGGACAAAATCACGTATAACGCCAGACGTCTGGCAAACGCGCGCAGCTTCATTTTCCTCTCTCCTGCCCTTCATAATAAACGAGTGAATCCGAAAATTTGAACAGAACCGCCGTGCACAGCAGAATGATCAGGAACAGCAGGAACGCGGCCGCACTGGCCGTGCCGAATTTCGTAAACTGAAATCCTTCCTTGAACAGGTAGTAAACGATCAGATAGCTCGCGTTATTGGGGCCGCCCTGCGTCATCACCGCCGGCTGCACGAACGTCTGAAAGGCGTTGACGAACCCGATCACGGTATTGAAAAAAATAATCGACGAGCTCATCGGCAGCGTAATGTACCAAATTTTGTGCAGCGTATTTCCTCCGTCCACTTCGATCGCTTCGTACAAATGCGAGGGGATATTTTGCAGACCGGCGAGGAAGATGACCATCGTGTTCCCCGTCAGCCACAAGCTGAACAGGATCAGGGTCGGAATCACCGTCGAGTCCGAGGACAGCCAGGGGATTTTCGGGACTCCGAACAGGCCCAGCACATAGTTGACGACGCCGAAGTCGGGCTGAAGCATCCAGAGCCAAATCACTGAGGATGCGGCGAGCGGGATGATGACGGGTAAATAGAACAAGCCGCGGAAAAAAGCCCTCCCCTTGATCTTGCTGTTCAGCAGCAAGGCGAGCACGAACGAAAAGCCGATGCCGAGCGGAACGCTGACCATCACGTAGTAAAACGTGCTGACGACGGCGTCGTAAAAGAGCGGCTCTTTGCCCGTAAACAGCCTCGTAAAATTGTCGAGCCCGACGAACTTCGGGGTGCCGACCATACTGTACTCGGTAAACCCGAGAGCGAAGGTGATGACCAGGGGCCCGAGCACGAAGGCGAGGTAGCCAAGCAGCACGGGCGAAGCGAACAGCAGCCCGTATTTCAGCTCGGTTCGTTTGCGTTTTCGGATCCCTTCCGAGGGGGCAGGGGCGGGTGTGATCGTGTGTTGCGCATCAGCCAACGTTTTCATCGGTTTATCTCCTTCCGCCGAAGAACCGGCGCGCATATCGTGATATGGCGTGCAGCGCGCCGGTCCGGCTTGCTCCATCTACTTTTTATCGTATCGTCCCTGAATCTCCGGCTGAATCTTGGCGGCCGCCTCCTTCATCGCCTGTTCCGCACTCTGCTTGCCGAGCCATACCGGATCCAGGGCGGAGAAGGCCAGGGAGCTGACCTTGCCGAAGTTTTTTACATAGTAGACCGGCGAAGGGGTGCTGTTGTTCAGCAGATTGTTCATAAACGCGTCCTTGAAGCCCGCCGGGTGCGCCGGGTTGTTCTCCGCCCACTGGGCCACCAGCTCGGGATCGGTGTACCACTTTTTGAGCGTCGGCATCCAGAGCCCATCCCGATACAGATTCAGCGCCCCGGACGGGTCGGCGAGAAACTTGGTCAAAAGCCACGTTTCCTCCGGATGTTTGGTGGCTTTAAACATCGCGCTCACACCGCTGATGCCCATGGCCACGCTCCGCTTCATTTTCGGCAGAACGCCGACGTCATAGTTCACTTTCGCGGCACCGAGGTCCAGGTTGATCCATTGGCCGTGCATGCTCATCGCCACCAATCTGGACTGCAGGGCGACCGCCTGGGACGGGATCGACTTGGCCTGCACCGGATTCGGCGCGACGTGATGGACGTTGATCAGATCCGCCAACTTCTGGAGCGCCTCCACCGCCTCCGGCTGGTCGAGCGCAAACTTAGTCCCGTCCGCGGAGACGAGATCGCCTTCGTTGTTGACGATATGCGCCATGACCGGTCCGTACCAGTTCTCGAACGAGACGCCGAACTGCTTGATGTT
Organism: Paenibacillus sp. alder61; assembly: GCF_020179875.1. Taxonomy (NCBI): domain Bacteria; kingdom Bacillati; phylum Bacillota; class Bacilli; order Caryophanales; family Paenibacillaceae; genus Paenibacillus; species Paenibacillus sp. alder61. The sequence continues at coordinate 216,196 of NZ_JAIUDG010000002.1, read as the reverse complement.
GTCCTTGTCGAAGCCCGGTTCGGACGCGTTCTTCCCGTTCTTGTCGATTGTCAGCTTTTTCGCGGCCTCCACGAACTCATCCCAGGTCCAGGCTTCCTCCGCCTTGGCCGGCGGCGTCTCTACTCCGGCCGCCTCGAACAGGTCCTTGTTGTAAAATAGCCCGAACGTTTCGCCGGCCGTGCTGATTCCCCAAGTGTAGTTCGGGTCGTCCCCGTTAAACCAGATATAGTCGAGGAAGTCTTCTTTCTTTAACTCCGGGTCCTTGGCGAACATGTCGTTGAAGTTGATGAACTTCCCTTCCTTCTGCCACGCTTCCCCAAGCTCGCCATGGACATAACCGGCATCCGGCGTTTCATTGGCCGCGACCATCGCCGTAATTTTGGCGTCATAATCGCTTTCGGGAATATGAACGGCATTGACGGTGATCCAGGGGTATTTCTCGGTGAACTTTTTCGTCGCCTCCTCCACCGCTTTCTTCTCCTGCGGGCTCCCCCAGAACGTGTATTTCAACGTGACCGGTTCCTTGTCATCCGCTCCCGAAACGGGTGCATCCTTTCCGCCGCCGCCGGACTCCTGCGCTCCGTTCGTCGCGGCCGGGGTCGTCCCGCTGCCGCCGTTTGCTCCGCCGCAGCCCGATAAAGCCACAGCGATGATCAGAAGCCATGAGCTTAATAGAAGAAACCAATTCCTCTTCATGACCATGTTTGTTCCTCCCTTTTGTTTTACCTGGATTCATTGTTCTTTTCGATTCGCTTAAGCTGGCTTCATTATAATGTAAACGCTTTATTTGAAAAATTGTAAAATTTTCAGATTGGTGGACATTTCTTAGATTCATGCTGGCCTTCGTTGACCGCTCGCAGCAAAAAACGGCAGTCGGGCTATAAGCCTGGCTGCCGTTTGCTGTTCTTAAAGCCAATTTAATTCAATCGGTGCACCATCTCGTATTTGTTTCCGCAAGGATCTTCGAAATAGACGGCGTAGTAGGTCGGACTGATCGGAAAAAGCTGCGGACCGGCATTGATCGTCCCGCCGCTCCGTGTAACCAACTCGGCGATCTGGTCCACTTCCTCACGACCGCTCGCCCAAAAGCCGATCAGATTCCCGTTCGGCTGATGCTCAGGGTCCTCGGTAATGGCAAAATAAGGTACGTCCGGAAGCACGCCCTCCCCGGCGAACACCTTCCAATCAGCACTATGATAAGTTTGCGTAAATCCCAACTCGGGCAGCAGGCTTTCGTAAAAATGGGAAGCCGCCTCCCAACTGGTGACCCGCAGGTCGATATGACTGTATTTGTTCATTTCGGAATCCTCTCCTTATTTCGTTGGTTATAGCAAACCATATGCTACGGCTTTAAACCCCTGACAAACAAATCCGTGCTGGACTCGATAAAAGCCGAAATAGAGAACCGGGACATCGACGGCCCCCCTAACAGCCTGGACATAAACGCTCCATAGTTCATCCACATAAAGTGAATAGCCTGGGCCTCCGCATCCGTTGGAATCATCTTCCCTTTATGCTGCATCTCCTGAAAATAATTCTTAAGGAGCTCTAGCAGCGTCAAAGGATGCTTCTGTGCGTTTTCGCGTATGTCCTTCAATTCCTCGTCCCTTAAAACAATCAGAAACAACTTGCGGTTTCGATCCATCATTTCATGATACATCCGGCCGATCATCACCAGGTCCGCTTTCAGGTCCCACTGAATGTTCTCTTCAAAAATTTTCGACATCTCGACGGAATAATGGTAACGGTCAATTGCGCTTTCCAGCAGCTTCATCTTGCTGCCGAAATTCCGGAACAGGGTCATCTCACTAAGCCCGGCGGCTGCGGCGATTTCCTTCGTCGACACGCCCTTGTACCCTTTCTCGGCCATCAGCTCTATGGCCTGGGTCATTAATTTGTCTTTCGTTTTGTTAACAGATGATTTGGTTGGCAAAGTGGATCCTTCCTCCTTCCTCCTTCCTCCTTCCTCCTTCCTCCTTCCTCCTTCCTTTTGTTTGTTTGGTTGGTTTGTTGGATGTCGTATTTGTCTGCCATCAACGTTTGTTAGTACTCACTATCATTAAACTATATGATCTGTACCCAATTGTCAATATATTCTTCCACGATGTTCTGCCGCAATTGGCTGGCTTTAAAAATTCCTGCAAATCTGCAGGCTTTTTCCCGCGTTTCGGGCGAAAATTAAAAAAACCTGCAAATCTGCAGGTTTTTTCGGCAGGACGAGCCAAATCGGCGAATAGTCCCGGAAATTGTTGCAGATTTGCAGGAATTTGCTGTTCCCGACCGTTCAAATCAAAAAATTCCTGCAGATTTGCATCTTTTTCGTTCCAGTGCGCTTCTTATGTCAGCTCTCGGTTCAAGTCCGCCCTTTTTCACCCCGCCACCCTTACACCTGTTCGTGCTTTACGCCTGATCAGATCAAACCTTGCACCCTTTTCACGCTTTACAAACCTATCCGTACTTTACTCCTGTTCACACCGGTCTCCTGTCCGTCTTTCTTCCTGTTCATCTTTCCCCCACTTCGACTACCCCTGCCCGCGCTTTACTCCTGTTCACACCGCTCTCCTGTCCTTCTTTCCTCCTGCTCATCTTTCCCCCAGTTCATACTAAACCTGCCTGCTCTACACCCGCCCGCTTTACTCCTGTTCACGCCTTACCCCTGCCTACACTTTACTCCTGTCCGCGCCTTACGCCTGCTCGTTCTGCACCTGTTCGTGCCTATACCAAAGCTCCCGGAAGTCCGCCCAGCCCCGCGAAGTGAACGCCACGCCTTCCAGCGAGGAATCGTACGTAATATCGATGATTTTATGTACGAGGAACAGCATGGCCCCTTCATCCGCAAAGTACTGCTCCATCTCCTTGTACTCACGGAAACGCGCCGCCGGGTCCTCTTCGTTTTTGAGGCGGTTGACGTAGTCCTCCAGCCTGTGCCTGTGCTCGGGATCAAGGAACGGATAGATGAACCCCCATTCGAACAAAAACAGGTCAAACAGCGAAATCACGCCTTCGTGCGGTGTCGCTTCAAAAAGAAGCATATCGGTTCGCCGGAGGATTTCCGGATTCGGGACGTCGGCCCAATCCAAAATTTGCAGCTGAATCCGCACCCCATAGCGGAGTAAGGTCTCGCGAATGCATACGGCATCCGGCTCATGCCGTTGATAAGTCGTAAGCACCAGCGTTTCCCCCAGGTATCCCGCGTCCCGCAGCTCTTGTCCCCAATCTGCCGCGGACGACAAGGTACTCGCGTTCACATTCCGCGCCCTGCCCGCCGTCTCGCTAAAAGGAAAGCCGCAGGCGATCTCATGCCGGATTCCCCCCAACGCCAACAGTGCCTCGCGGTCGATCATCCGGTCGAGAACCCGGCGAAACGACTTGTTCTGAAGCGGGCCTTTCTTGCGCATGTTCAGCGTCAGCACATTCGTTCCGGAATACCGGGCTTCCGACTGGCCCAACCGGGTGGGAAACGGAGGCAGCTGCCCTTCCCCCAAATTCATAAACAACTGCCCCGATCCGTCCAAACTCTCCTTGAAATATTCCGAGACCCGGACCACCTCGATCCGGTCCAAATGGGGCCGGTAACCGTAGTAAGCATCGAAGGCGGACAGAATACAGTGGTCCGGTGTTATTTTTTCGAGGACAAAGGGTCCCGTTCCCACCGAAAATCTCACAAAGCCATCGGAAATCCCGGATGTATCCACCACCGACGCGGGAGTGAAAGCGACAAAATGCAGAAACAAGGCATTGGGGCGTTTCAGCCGAAACAGCAGAGCATGCCTCGACTTCACTTCCATCACGTCAATGTCGTCCACCACCCAGCGGTGCGGAGAATCGAACAATCTGGCGAAGGATTGCTTCACCGCTTCGGCCGTTAGAGGCCGGCCATTGTGGAAAACGACGCCTTTTCGCAAATGAAAAAGCCATTCGGTATACGATCCATTGGTTTCCCAGGCATGCGCCAAAGCACCCGAGAAGGCTTCGCGCTCCGCGTCGTATTTCACCAAAGTATCGAACGCTTGCATAATCAGATGCGCATCCGAGTCAAAGATCACCCGAGTGGGATCCAGCGTCGTGATCGTCCGGTAAATCGGGATAACGAGCGCGTCTTGGGCTTCCTGATGGGGGGCTTGAAGTTTTTTGTAGCCGAAAAAAGAGTTCACCCAGCCTACCAGAAAACGATCGGCTTCCGTCCCTTCACCAAATTCCTTCACCAGCTCAAGAGCTTCGCCGATCGCCTGTTCCTTCAGAAGCGCCTCGGTTTTCAACAGCAGAAATGAATCGAATTCCCGGTAAAAAATCAGCTTCGACGTATTCCCGCGCCCCCTCCCCGGTCTGAAATCCAGCAATCCGTCTTCGACCAGCTTGTTCACAATAAGCTTGACGTTGCGGGGCGTACAAACAAAAATTCCGGCCAGTTCCTGGGAGGACACCGGAATCTCTTGATGATTGGGGCAGTGGCGATAGACCTGCCTTAATTTGAGAAAATAATAGTCGTTGGTTGAGAGCATCGAAAAAACCACCTCTATCCGATATTGTACCGGATCGGGTAGAAAAAGTCGCCAAGACAGCCTTCAGAGGAACGCAGAAAACCGGACGTAAATACCTACGCCCGGTCCCTTCCCTCAGTCTGCGCTATTCCATGATGTCCAGCTCCGTGAAGACCGCTTCCCCGTGCTCGACGAAGAGCCCCAGCCCTCCGGGTTGGTAATCGTAAGCTCGGGCGGCCAACGCCGTATCGTTGACATAAAGGACCACAATATTTCCGCTTGTGATTACCTTAATTTCCGCCTCATGCTCACCCGCTAACGGAACATACCTTTCTTCGACAAACTGCTGATCCCCATCAAACTTGTTGGAGCGGTCAAAAATCACCCTGTTCCTTGAAGGCTCCAGCCGAACCTGGCACCATTTCTCAAGCCGCTCTCCCTCGGTATGCAGCATGAGCCCGCAAGCGAGGGTCTCCGGTGTCCAGCTTAGCTTCGCTCTAACCAGACAAGCTTCGGTCATTCTTGCCACTTCAACCCAGCCGAAACCGAAAGGTTCACGGCCGCGTATCCCGTTTTCAACCGTCCAAGTCCCGCGGCGGGCCACGGTTGCTTGAGGCAGCGCTTTACGGTACGAATCCTCCAAAGCTTGTACCGGCTTTACGCCGAGTGTGCCGTCCGGACGCTGTACCAATTCGTGCACCAGAGTGCTTCCTCCCCACTGGTACGGCTTCCTATCGTCCATACCGGTGCGGAAGGCCTGCCAGCCGACCAGATAGCGTTTTTTTCCGTCCGAGACCGTTTTCGCGGCGTAAAAGCCCCGGCCGTCAAACATATCATCGACCGCCGGCGTGATCCACGGCCCCTTCGGACTTTGAGCCATCCGATAACGCGTCTCCCACCAGCGCGTATAATTGGAGAAGACCATGTACCACCAATCGCCCATCCTGAATATATCGTGGCATTCATGCGTAGCAAAGCTTCCCGGAGCATAGATCGCCGTTCCGGCACGCCAGTTCGCCAAATCGGAAGATTTCATAATATGGGTGCACCCGCCGCGGTTGTGATCCGCGTCCTTCTCGGTCGCCGTCACGGCCATCCAATATTCCTGCTCCTGATCGTTCCAGAACACTTGGGGATCTCTCCAATGCAACCCGCCGTAATGCTCCGTGTCAGGCGCCACGTGAAACGAGGCGTCCTTCTCCCAATGGATGAGATCGGTGCTGATGGCCCGCATCAGCACTTGTTCATGCTTGCCCGGCGTGTCCCGGTAGCTCTCGTTGAATCCCGTATAGTAAAAATGAAAAACTCCTTCGCGTTCCACGACGCTCCCCGTGCCGATATGCCAATCCTGATCCTCCGGACTTCCGCAAGGGATCGCCATCCGCGGCTCTCCGTAATGAACGAAATCGGTCGTGAGCACTTCATAAACGCAGTACTTGTGCAAATAGTACAAGTGAAAGATTCCCTGATGGTAGAACGGCATAAAGTCGCCGCATGTATCCGGCCCCGGCATATTCTCGCGCTCGGCCTCGTGCAAATAAAATCGGTGTCTGCTTCCCTGTTTCATCGATAGCTGGCCTCCTCCTATTTGGCTTCAAAAGTAGCGTTGTACCATTCATTCACTTCCTTGGTAATCTGGTCACCGCCTAGCTTCTTCCAATTTTCTACGAACGCATCGAAGTCGGAGACCGGAGCGCTGCCGGTGATGATCTTGATGAACGTCTCCTCCTGCAACTTGTCCAGCGTGGCGCCCTTCTGGCCCATCGTCGCCGTCGGCAAGCCGAACCAGGCCGACCGTTCGAGCAATTGGTTGTCGCGGTAATAGCCGATCACCTTCCAGGAGCTATCGGGACCGAGGAATTTATAGTAGTTCCAGCCCAGCGGATCGGCTCCCTTATCCATCCCGTTGTCCATATAATTCTTGATCGTGTTGTAGTAACGGATCGCTTCCGGATGGATGTTTTCCACCTTCTCCTTGCCCTGCAGCACGTCGTTGATTTGCTTGAAGTATTTATTCGGTTTATCCTCGGACGGATCGAGTCCGCCGAAGGCGTAAGCGGCGAAATTAATCCCGCTTTTCGGATCCACGCCAAACGTATTCAGCGTTTCCATGGTCGTTTTCGGATTGTTGATTTTGTCCTGGAACAGGTTGATGATTTTCAAGAGCGCTTCCGGATGCTTCACATCGGCACGTACGGCAAAATAACGCTCCATCGTCACGGTCGTAACGGGCTTGGCCGGCTGGCCGTCGGCCGAAACGATCGGTACGCAAATCCAATCGGCCTGCGGATTGTTCACGATGGCGTCCTTGGCGCTCATCCACGGCAATCCTTCCCGTCCATAGAACAGGCCGACCTTCCCGGCCGCGATATCTTCGCCGACCTTCTTCCAATCTTTGACGCCGAACTCCACGTCAATCAGATCCTCCGCAAACAGCTCCCTCAGCTTCGCCAGAGCCTCTTTCATCCCCGGCTTGATAGCCCCGTAGGAAATCACCCCGTCTTCGCCCCGAATCCAAGCCTTGCCGTAAGCATGATAGGCGGCGAAGAAGCCTTCAAAGCTGCCGGTCGAACTGACCAGATCCTTCTGAAAACCGATGCCGAACGTGTCTTTGATCCCGTTGCCGTCAGGGTCTTCATTACGGAACGCTTTGGCGATCTTTACGACATCATCCAACGTTTTGGGAACCGGGAGATTCAGCTTTTCGAGCCAGTCCTGGCGAATCCAGATCATGTCTGCCGTGGCGTCAAAGCCGCCCGTCTGCGGAATCCCGTAAAGCTTGCCGTCCACGTAAGCGGTCTTCATCTGATTTCCGCCGTCCGCGTTTAAGGTGGCCTTTAACGTGTCCGAAGCGTATTTGTCAAAATACGGCGTCAAGTCGGCCAGTTTGCCCGCCTTGGCAAGTGTAAAGTAATCCTTTGCCGGAAGCGTCATCAGCTCGGGCAGATCGTCGGAGGCCACCGCCATCGTCACCTTTTGCTGGAAGCCTTCGCCGGCTACCGCCCATTGATAATTGATTTTGATGCCCAGTTCGTTCTCGTAGGCCCGGGTCCAAACATTGTTGTTCAGATCGTCGCCGGGAAGGTATCTCTCATCCCCGTACAGATTCTTCATCGCGGACAGCTCGATGGCCGGCTCGTACTTCACCAATGGACCGTCGTTTGCCGGCGTTGAAACGGCCCCGGTATCGGGCTGCTCCGGCTGGCCCGACTTTGTCGCGCCTCCGCATGCCGACATGGCGGCCATCGTCAGAACGAGCATGGCAATCAGTGACCCTCTCAGCGCTCTCGTTTTCCGTTTTTTCAAATTTCTCTCCCCCTTGATCAAATGTGGTTATGACACGAAATACTGGCTTTCTAGCCCTTCACGCTCCCCAAAAGCATCCCCTTGACGAAAAATCTCTGCAAGAACGGGTAGACCAGCAAAATCGGCAGCGTGCAGGCCAGAATCATCGCCGATCGCAGCGACCTGCCGGTGATTTCCAAAAGCTGCGGATTGTTCGCGAGCGCCGTCGACGAAAGCTGCGACAGATCCAGGTTCAGGACCATCGTTTGCAAAAAGGTCATCAGCGGATAACGGTCCGGCATGTTCATGAAAATCAGCCCGTCGAACCAGCTGTTCCAATGGCGGACGAGGATGAAGAGCGTGATCGTTGCCAATGAAGGCAGACTGAGCGGCAAATAGACCCTTACCATCGTAACCAGCCACCCGGCTCCGTCGATCAGAGCCGCCTCCTCCAACTCGCCGGGAATCGTCCGGAAGAAATTCAGCATCAGCAGGACATTGAACATCGCCACCGCTTCCGGCAAAATCAGCGCCCAAACGGAATTGACCAGATGAAGCTCGTTGACCACGAGGTACGTGGGAATCAGGCCTCCGTTGAACACCATGGTCACCATGAAAAACCAAACATAGAACCCTCTAAGGCGAAACACCCTTTTGGACTTGGACAGAGGGTAGGCGACCAGAATCGTCAGCACAAGTTCCATGGCCCAGCCCAGGAAGGTTCGTTCCACTGTAATCCACAGCGATTTGAAAAATTGCGGATTTGCAAAAATGTATTGAAACGAGCTGGTATTAAAGCCTTTTGGCCAAAGTCCGACCTGATTGGCCTCGACCACCGAGCGAGAGCTGAACGAGACCGCGATCAAATTCAGAATCGGCAGCAGACAGATAAAGGCCATAAACGACAAGAGCAGAGCGTTAAAAACCACAAATGCTTTTCTGGATGCGGAATTTTCCATAGCCGTAACCCCCCTTTCGTATAAGCGGCTAGAAAACCTTGTATCCTGCCCATTTGTTGGCCAGCTTATAGCCGATCACGATCAACACGAAGGACACGACCGATTTGAAAAAGCCGACGGCGGTGGCAGGGCCGAACTGCACGTCCACGATCCCGATGCGGTACACGAGTGTGTCGATTATATCTCCCGTGCTGTAGACCTGCGGACTGTACAAGTTATATACCTGGTCAAAGCCGGCCTGCAGCACATTACCGATACCGAGCACCATCAGCAGCAGCATGACCGGCGCCAGGGCGGGCAGCGTGACGTGCAGGGTTTGTTTCCATCTGCCCGCCCCGTCGATAATAGCGGCCTCGTATTGCGTCGGGTCGATCGTGGTGATCGACGCGAGGTAAATGATCGTCCCCCAGCCGAATTCTTTCCATACGTCGGTGAAGACGAGCGTGTACGGAAAGGTGGCCGGATCCCCGAGAAAAAAGATCGGCTTCATCCCCAGCCCGGTCAGCAGATTGTTGATGATGCCCGACGACGGAGACAAAATATCGATGAGCACGCCGGCCAGCGCCACCCACGACAGAAAATGCGGCAAATACAGCATCGTCTGTACCGACTGCTTGAACCACCGGTTACGGACTTCATTAAGCAGCAGGGCGAACACGACCGGCACGATCAGATTGCCGACGATTTTCATCACGGCGATAAACAAGGTGTTCCACAGCACGTTGAAAAATCCGGGCAAATTGAAAACGTATTCAAAATTATCCCAGCCTACCCACCTCTGGTCGGAAAGACCGAAAACCGGTTGGTAATCCATAAAGGCGATGGATAAACCCGCGATGGGAACATAACGGAAAATGAGGGTCAGGATGACCGCCGGCAAAAGCATGACATGGAACGGAAGCTCTGCCAGAAACCATTTTCTCTTCGGTTTGCCGGATACTGCGATTCTAATCTCCCCCTTTTTAAAGCGCTTACTTTGCGATCGCAATTTCATTATCCGGCTTTTCGCGTTCCATTCCCATGCTAATCTTTGGACTTTTATCTCTATCCCTTTACCTGTTTTGGCGCTCCCCCTTTAAGCGTGGCGATTCCTGTATTCCTGCGGCGTAAGGCCTTCTAGTATTTTGAAGTTCCGGATAAAATAGTTGGTATTGTCATATCCGCATTTTTGGGAAATCTCGTAAATTTTCATTTTCGTGTGGGTCAGCAGCGACCGGGCCAGATCGATCCTGCAGCGGGTGATATAATCGTGAACCCCAATTCCCACCTCTCGCTTGAACATCCGCGAAAGATAACTGGGGTTGAAGCCTGTCGCCCGCCCGAGCGCGTTCAAGGAGAGATCCGCCGCCAAATGCTGGTTGATATATTCTTTGATCCGGCTTATGGTCGTCTCCGCATTGGCCCGACGCTCCGTGTCCGCCGCTTCGCACAGCGCGCGGCCCAGCTTGTTCAGATACGCGGCCCGCTCCACCCAGCTCTGCATTTGCGTGGGCGTGTACAGCAGCGTCAAATCGATGTCCTCCGGCAACGCCGAGTACAGCCGGGTTTCGTTCAAATGGCCGAGCAGCGTTTTGCCGGCCGCAAGATAAAGTTCCATCGTATGCAGCGGATAGGCGTTGCGAATCCGGGACAGCACCCGGCACACCTCGTCCAGTAGGTTTCGGAACGATTCCAGATTGCCGCTTTGCAGATGAGTCCGGAGCAATTCCACACGCGGCAGCAAACGTAAGACAACGGCGCACTCTTCGTCCTCCGAAGTGAACGACTCTCCCGGATATCGGTCTCCTTCCGTAGCGATTCCTTCCTGGCTGCACAGATCAAAAAGCGCCAGCGTCCTTTGAAGCGACCGGTAAACGCGGCCGATTTCCATCCAGCTTCCTGCTTCTTTCGCCAGTACAAAAGATAGTTTGCATCCCGTACGTTCCGCCAGAATCCCCTGAATGTCCTCCAGGAGCGGCATCGGTACGGTAGGCGGGCCAAGTTCACTGTCCCGGCCGACCAGAAACCAGAGAATATCTTCCCGATGGCTTGTGCTGAGAATTTGCAGAGGAGAAGGCTGCAATTGGGCCTTAAGGATCTGCTCCACAGTCAATTGAACGAGCCCTTTCCTCGTGAAGGACATTTGCTCGGAGCAGTTTCGCCCGAGGAGAACCAGCACGGGGTGATCCGGCATGAAGGAATCCCCCAACTCGTTCATCGTAAGGGACATCGCGTCCGCGTCGGGCGAAGATTCGGCTAGCAGCGCCGACAGCAGATGATCCCTGAACACCGGGAGCATGGTGGCAAGGCGAGCTTGGGCCTCAACATACTGGTTTTCCAGTCCTTGCTCGTACGCGATCCGGTCCAGGGCCGCCGCCACCGCCGCGATCACTTTGTCGTCTCCCTCGGTTTTCAGAATATAGTCGTAAGCGTCTTGCTTGATCGCCTTGTAGGCGTACTCGAAATAATCGTAGCCGGTCAGAAAAATAATTTTGACGGCGGGGTGAATTTCGCGCATCCGTCCCGCCAATTCGAGCCCGGATATACCCGGGATATGAATGTCAAGCAGAACCACATCCGGGCGAAAAGCCGTAAATAGAAGAAGTGCGTCTTTCGAAGAATAAGCGGCCTCCACCGCCAGCCCGAGCTCCTTCCGTTCGCGAAACATCATCCGTAATCCGTCGGCAATGGTGGGCTCATCGTCCACGATCAGCAGTTTTTGACCCGAATGGTTCATCATTCCCCCTCGCTTTCTCCGTGCGGTATAGTAATCTCGACGCATAGTCCGCCAAGCGGTGATTGCGATATGCTCAGTCCGGCACGTTCGTCGAAATAAATTTGCATTCGTTTATGAATATTCCTTAACGCCGTGGTCTGTCCGGCCTTACTTCCCTGCTCGATCAGGGCTCGGATAGGCTCTAACGCGCTCCTGTCGAGGTCTCCGCTGTTCTCGACGCGGATGACCAGCTCCTCCCCATTTTCCCGGAAGGAGACGCTTAAGAGGCCGGCCGTGTCCGTAGGCACTTTTTCAAACACGTACTGAAAGGCGTTTTCCAGCAAGGGCTGGAGAATCAGGCGGGGAACCGGCGTGTGGGTCCACCGGACAGGCAGTTCGGCAAATTCGATGCTCACGCGATTTTTGAAGCGAAAACTTTGAATGGACGCGTAGTTCCGCGCGTGTGCCACCTCTTCCGCAAGCGTTTTTTCATCCTCGCCGTCCCGGGTAATATACTCGTAAAATTTGCCGAGATGCTCGCAGAATACGACGCTGTTTTCGTAATCTCTCATTTTGATCATGCGATATAGAAGATAATAGCTGTTATACATGAAATGAGGATTGATCTGCGCCTGCAGGTGCTTCAACTGGGCATGGCTGATCAGAAGCTGCTGCTTTAAATCTTTTTCAATCAAGAAGTCGATCTGGCCGACCATTTCATTGAAGCTGTCGTACAGCTCGGCAAAATACGTCTGTTCGTGGTGGATTATCCTGTACTTGAAATTACCGGATCGCACTTGCTCGAAGGCATCCTCCAGCAGAAGCTTCAGGGGGTGGTAGACGCGGCGGTAGGAGTCGAGAAAGCCGGAAAGTACGATGAGCGCGATGAGCGCGATAAATAACAGCAAAAGCGTAAGTCCGATTCCGATCAGAACCTGATTCGAGTTATCGACATACAGCCATAGAAGCCGGGTTCCGAGAACTTCGGACTCGCTCCGGATCACGTCGAATTTCTTGTCGGCGAGTTTCACGTGCTGCCCGGAAATCGCCTCATCGATAGGCAAGGTGTAGCCCTCGTGCCCGCTGGCCACGATAAACTGCCGCTCGCCGCCGGTGAGCACGATCATGTCCTCGTCGGTCAGCAGCGCGTTCTTTAACTGTTCTTCGATCGCCCGCTTGTCCAGTTCCACGATCAGGACGCAATCCAGAGACGGGTTGTCCTGCGCGTTAGTAACCGCTTCCAAAACGATTAAGCGATTATGGTAGGTCATCAGCGTAGAAGCGTTTGGAAACAAAACCTGCTCCATCTCCATCCAGGCCTTGGGTTCCATATCGTTAATTTCCTCGCTGCCGATCACTTTGCCGATGGATTTAAAGTAAACGCCCGCGTCCGATACCAAGCGGCTGCTGTTTTTCAGCGATTTCATTTGATCCATCATCGAATGAATCATTTGATAGCGCAGGAAGTAAGGGCTGGATGAATAGAGATAGCGCAAATTATCGACACTTTCGTCCATCAAGACTCCGTACTGAATGCGTTTGATCGTTTCGATTTCGCTTTCGATATCGCGATGAACGAATTTTAGCCGCTCGACCTGTTTGTTATAGATGATCTCCGAATAATACCGCTGACTGCGCAAAAACAAGGCGACGCCGAAAAGAATGGCGATGATCAGGATGGAAGCGATCACCAAAAGAAAACGTTTATAAAGCATGTTGAAAACGAGATTGTTTTTTTTGTGCGGTTTGCGGTTCATAGAAGACAACCCCTTCCTTGATGTCGCTAGGCTTCCCGCGTTCGTCGTCGCCAAGAGCCGATGCTATTTGAGACATTTGGGGTGAGAACCGGCGCTCGAACGCCAATAAGGAAGCGCTGTCATAAAAAAGTGAAACGTTTCCACTTTTTCGTGAAACAACCGGCCGGAATGCTTCAGGTTGTTTCGCCCCGCCTGAAAATAACGGGCAGCCGATAGGTTTCCCGCGGCAGACCCTCTCCGTTCATTTTCCGAAAGAGCAGTTGAACGGCCGTTCGCGCCATAGCTTCCACAGGTTGACGAATCGTGGACAACACCGGATGGAAATAGGTATGGCTCTGAATTCCGTCATAGCCGATAACCTTGACATCCTCCGGCACCTTTAATCCCAGCTTCACCGCCCGGTCGATATATTTGGCGGCAAACATATCATTAATGGCGAACACGCCGTCGGCTTCCGGATGAATCCGGAAAAATTCATCGAAGTAAGCCTCTTCGTCCATGATGGGATCCGGTCGCTCAAAGACGGAACCATCCACGCCAAGCCGCTGCGCTTCATGGACAAAACCCGCCTTGCGGTTCATCGTTTCGCTGGACATGGCCGCCACCGCTCCGATGAAGACGGGTCTTTGGACACCTGCCTTAACGAGTTCCTGCAAAGCGATCCGCCCTCCTTCGAAATTGTCCGAGGTCACACAGGTAATTTTCCGGTCGAAGCGCCGGTCGATGCTGACCATCGGAATTTCCGGACCGACATTCTTCTCAATATCGTTATAAGTAATTCCCACAATCCCCGCCACCTTGTTCTGCCGGAGCATATCCAGGTAGTACAGCTCCTTCTCCGGTTTGCCCCCGCTGTTGCAGAGCATCAGCTTGAAACCGCTTTGATCAAGCTCATCCTCGATATAGTAAGCTAATTCCGAAAAAAACGGATGCCAGATACTGGGCAGCAGCAGCGCAACCATCTTGGACTTCTGCATTTTAAAATTCCGGGCTACTTCATTGGGCACATAGTTCATCCGCCGGATGACCTCTTCCACCTTCCGGCGCGTTTCCAATTTGACCGGTCCCGAGTTGTTGATCACCCGGGAGACCGTTCCTACAGCCACACCGGCTATTTGCGCGATATCCTTGATACTCGTCATAGAACTCCCCCGTTGTTAACTTTCTCTGAACATCAGCATAACATTGGAATGGAAACGTTTCAATAAATAGAATCGCCGGATTAAAAGCTATGGCAGTAGCGGCACTCCGGCTCTCGTTTTATAGCTTTTCGGTTTAGCCCGCTATCCTCTGACAGCCGTGGGAGGTAATAACGGTACTATTATCCCCTTAGAGCCAAATCAAACAGAAATAGCGGCCCAAAAGACCGCTATTTCTGTGAGTGACTCATTTTTTCCTACTACGATGGCTGATGGGGTACTAGATTCCTGCCCTAAGTCGAAGTCAGGCTTTTACACCAACGCCTCGTTTTCATAAATTCGATACATCGTCATGTTTTCTTCATCCATGGACCTGGCGAGTCGGTAAGCCTCTTTCATAGATTTCTGGTTTTGGCACATCTCGTAAAAAAGACGCAGCAAAAACATCAGCGCCGCATTGCCCTCCGGGTAATCGTCCGGTCCGATGTAAATCCGGCAGCCGGCGTCCAGAAAAGCCCGGGACAAAGCCGGGTCCCCCAGCGTGCATCCGTTGCCGATCACGGTTTTACCTTCCAGCTTGGCATAGCGCCGAATCTCGTCCGGACCAAAATCCCCTTTCGGTTCCCCGTCTTCATAAACGTCTTCGCCCAGTTCGGGCATAATCATTTTGCCTTCGTCTCCGTGAAAATGGAGCACGATCAAATCCGTATCCGGATAAATGTCCTCTCCGTTCAACACGGAAATCAGGTCATTAGGCCGGCCGATCCAATACGTAAAAACTCTTGCGCCAAATAATTCCAAAGCGGCACGCATGGCCTGCAATTCCATATCGTTATCGGGGCCGCATACCAAAGCCACATTCATTAAGGGTTTGCTCATCTTCTTCATCCTCCACATGCTGGATTTGTTCGCATCAAATCGGAAATCAACAAATCGATGCATGGAGGTGCCCGGGCCCTGTATCCAATCTCAGCAAGGCGTTAATGTTTGAACTTCATGGGTATATCCTCCTGTATCGTCACGAAATGAAATCCTCCATCCCTGTTGAAAACGGTTTACGTTAAAAATACCCGGAACTGGAGTCTACGATGATATTTTACCTAATTACTCCCAGTGGGACAACCGGTCTCTTATTTGGGAAAACAGCGTGATTTTAATAAACAAATAGACTGCCCGAAGGCAGCCTAGTTGCTTATTATTTGCTCACCGAGAGAATGAATTTCTCCAGGGAGCCGGGATCTGTAATACTTCGGTTGCACCCTTGGTTATCCATGCACACATATTGACCTACGGCGGATATGTTATCCGGTGAAGTGTGGGGCGTTCGAACCGAGAAGTGAGCAAGCTCATGCTCACGGTTGCAGAACAGGCAATACCCCTTCTTGTTCGTCGGTGTAATTCGCCCCTCCACCCCGATGAACCGATCTTCGAACGGATATACGATGAATAACCGGTTCGTGGCGATATCCACCCAACTCAGATAGGTGACATACCGGAAGTCGATGGAGTTTAAATCCGGAACTTTCAGCTTCTTATTTTTAGGGAACAACTTCTGAATCTGTTTCGGCGTAATGGGCGGATATGGCTCCAGATAAGGTTCCAACTCGTTAAGATATCGCTGGAATTCGAACGCCGTCTCGAAGGTAGAGATCTGTTCAAGCATCTTCTTCTGTTCCTCGGACAGATAGAGGAATGCTTCCACAATATTCTCCGCGGCCCGATACCTTACCGTTTCCAGAACACGCCGATCCGCAACCGTCCGCAACGTATTCTGAAGAAATTCCGCTTGTTTCTTAATCACATTAAATTGATGGTTTCTAATAAATGGTGTACTCATAGCTTTCAGCCCCTTATTTTGTATAAAAAATCTCAATAAGGTGCAAAGCCTGTTATTAGAAACGATAAAATGAAGAGTTTGGGCGATCGAATCCATCCTATCGCACCTCACGCAAAGTATCGCCCTAGATCAGGCTTTGCATGAGGACTTCCTAGCCAATGAGCAATCCTGCATTGCCATCTCCACAACCCCCATTCCTATTTCATGCGCAAAAGTATAGCACCAAATGCCAGGTTCTGCAATTCATCTATTACTTAGCCTCTAAACCGTATCGGGGCAGTAACGTGCCGCTGGTCGCTTGCTTCGGGACGATAAAAGAAACGACCGTGCCCTGCCCGGGAGCCCCCTGGATTTGCAAGCCTTTCCCGAACAGCTGTTTCAAGCGGCGGTCGGTGTTGGCCAGGCCGACGCCCGATTTTCTGCCAGGGGTCTCCCTTGGGTACAGAACCCCGCGCAGGAGCTCGGGGTCGAATCCGACGCCGTTGTCCTCGACGGAGATCTCCGCATAGTCTCCAAAGTCGCAAACCCGGATCCGGACGGTGCCTCCCCGGTTGCGTCGAAGCAGACCATGCCGGACCGCATTCTCCACCAGGGGCTGGATAGACAGCGGCGGCACCTGCAGCGGGAGACCGTCGTCCACCTCCCACTCCACCTGAACGCGGTCTCCGAAGCGTTCTTTCTCGATGTAAAGATAAGCCCGCACCAGCTCCAGTTCCTTGTCCAGCGGGACGAACCGCTCCAGGTTCGCGAAGTCAAAGCTGGCCCGCAAATAATCGCCGAAAGCCAGCAGCAGGTTGCGCATGCGGTCGGGGTCGACTTCGACGAGCGCGGCGACGGAATTCAGCGTATTGAACAGAAAATGCGGCTGAATTTGCGCCTGGAGCCATGCCGCCTCCATCCGCGACTGCTCGCGGGCGGTCCGGGCGACGTCCGTGAGCGCCTTTACCCGTGCTCGCAGTTCGTGGACATCGACAGGCTTGACGATTTAATCGTTCGCTCCAGCACGGAAGCCCGCTTCGATATCCTCCGTCCGGTGCCGGGCCGTGAGCAGTAGAATCGGCAGCTCCGAATGGGAGAACATGGAGCGGACGGTCCGTGAGACCTCATACCCGGACATCCCGGGCATCATCACGTCCGCGATGAGCAAATCCCAGGCTCCCGCATTCAGAAGAGACAGCGCTTCGAGGCCGCTCGTCGCCGTTACGATCTCGTATCGATCCCGGGCGAGCGCGTTCGTTAAGACGCGCAGATTCACCGGATCGTCGTCGACGGCAAGAATGCGCGGCACGTCCCTGTGGGCGGGAGTTTCCGGCGGGGAAGCGGCGGCGGCCGTCTCGGCGCGGTTAAGAGCTGCATCCGCTTCGTTCGGCTTTCCTGCCGAAATAGCCTCCGGCGCGGCTTCGAGTTCGTCGGGCTTCGCCACGGGTAAAGTAAACCTGAAGACCGAGCCGCTGTTCGGAACGGAGGTGACCGTCAGCTCGCCGCCGTGTAGTTCGACCAGCCGCTTGGTGATCGAAAGACCCAGCCCGAAGCCCGACGCGTTCGTCTCCGTCTGTTCCCTACCCTGTTCATAGGGCAGAAATATCCGGCTCATTGTCGCTTCGTCCATTCCGATGCCGGTGTCCGAAATGCGGATTACCGCCATGTCTCCTTCAATCCCCGCATCGATGACGATGCGCCCTTCATTCGTGAACTTGACCGCATTATGCAGGAGATTGAACAGGATTTGCAGCAGCCGGTTCTCGTCCGCCAGCACCGGCGGCAGCGAATCGGGAATCCGGTTTTCCAGCTTGATCGGCTTCCCTTCGGTCAAGAACCTGACCATATCCAGCACGCCGGATGCCTCCGCCTGGAGACGGAGCGGACCGGGTTGCAGCAGGACCCGGTTCTCCCGAAGCCGGGTCAGGTCGACCAGGTCATTCAGCAAAAAGGACATCCGCTTGCCTACGGAAACCAGCAGCTTTAACCGGTCACGGTTAGCCTCGTCGTCGGATTTTCCGGCGCTGTCCAGTACGGTCTGGGCCATGTTCAGAATACCGTGAAGCGGATTCCTCAGTTCATGCGACGTCTGAACCAGGAACTCATCCTTCAGTCTGTCGGCTTCCTTCAAACGCTCCGCCAGTGTGGCGGTTTCGGCGGCGCTGCGGAAATACTGCTTAAACCAGTACAAAGCAAAGGCCACAAACAAGGCCAGCATATCGAAAGGATAATAGCCGATATCGAGAAAAAACGTGTAATTCAACAGTCCCCAGATGAGATTCGATGCCATAGCCACCACGCCGAGCAACAAATAGATTGCATCCGGAACCCCTTTCCTTACCGCCAAATAGAGAAAGACCGGAGCACTGCCGAACGAAACCAGCATCAGCAGCGTATGTAACCCGTCAGCGTAAGTGATCAGCCTGGCCGGCAGCGCCAAAACACCCAAACCGAATACCGCGCAGGCGACCAAGTGCCAACGGGAGTAGCGAAGGATCGGAATTTCCGGCAGCAAGCCTTTTAAAAAATGCAGCAGCAGCCCGGCCACGCCAACGTATGATAAATAGAACACTTTAGAAGCCGTTTCATAACCGACCCCAAACCAGGCGGACAAAATTTGATCCTGATCCACGGAGACAGCGGCCGCACCGCAAGCCGCCAGCAAAGAAAAGATCAGCAGCGGCTTGTGTCGGGCACCTATGAAATAGAGCACGAAGGCATACCCCGCATGCATGACCATCAGCAGAACCATCGCCGCTTGCGAGCCGGCGGAGTACCAATATGCCCGCTCCATGGCGCTCGCCGTTCCGAGCTTGACGGGTTCGGTCAACCCGCCCATGACGCGGTTATCGTAATTGGCGACGTGTAGGACCAAGTCCAGGACATCGCGGTCGGCGGTGATTGTGACGGAATAGGGCATACTACCCGCCCGGTAGGACGAAGCTTGCTCCGCCGGCTGACCGGAGCGGCCCTCTAAGCGCCCGTTCACATATAAAGCCGAAGAGGTCGAAATCCGCGGTATGCGAACGGTCAACTTGGGCAATTCCTCCGTTCTTTGCGGCAAAATAACCCGCAGGCGATACGTCCCATAGCCGAAGGTCGAACGCTGCTGCGGGGAAAAATACCGCTGCCAGCTTTCGGGGACCGCCATCTTCATGGTGGAGCCGGCCTCGGGCACAAACGCCCCATCGGGACCCGGGGTCGCCAACTGCGAAGGATAGAACTCCCATTGTCCATCAAGGGAAAGAATCGGTTTGGACGAAGGGAGCCAATCGCTTAAATCCACGCGCCCATCCTCCGCTTCGATCCGCATCGAGGTCGTTTGTATATTGATCCATACGAGGCGAATCCCCGTCAGCACAAGAAAGAACAAGCCGACGATCGCCGCAATTTTTCTTCTTTTCATCATAGTCACAAAGATTCGACAAAAAACAACAATTTTCCTTTTCCCTGTCGAATGCGTCTCAAATTTTAAATATGTACACTTCAATACAAACCTATCGCGGCCAGGAAGCCGACTTCAAATTTCAACTATATAGTTGAACGTTGGCGCAGTGGAAAGGTTGCGGTCCGAGCCGAACGAAAAATACATCGAAATAAAAAAGAGCCTGCCTATACGCAGACTCCGGGAATGGATTATTTCTGTTTCAGTTCACTCTTTGCCCATGCTCTCCGCGATCGCGACGAGATCGTCCTTCGTCAGGGAGCTATTTTTGTAGGTGGAAATCTCGTACTCCAACTGGTCTTTCGTATTTTCCCACATCAGTCTGGTCGAGAAGAGGGCGTCGGAATTCGTGGCGTATAAAGCCTCGATCCCGTTGACGGTCAACTTTTCAAAATTTTCCCCTTTCCCCGGCACCTTTGTGACCTCCGTAAAGAACGGCTGCATCTTTTTGGCGCTGAGGCGAATGACGTCCGAATCTTTGGAGAAGACGATGGCCGTTTCTCCGGCTTCGCTCCAGTTCAGCTTCTTGGCGTAATACGTTTTGCCCTTCGCTTCCGTTTGGAGTTCCTTTAACATCCCTTGATATCTCTTGCTGAGAAAATGAGGATATGGCGGCATGATTTCACCGGATTCAAAAGCGTACCCTTCCGGAAGCCAGGCCGGCTGTGTTAACTCCGGCGCTTTGTACTTGGACAACAGCTTCGTGTACTCGTCATCATTTGAAGTCTTGATGGACAGATAGTTAAAAGACAGGGAATTGTCCGTTCCATCATACATGACGGTGAGCTCTCCCGGCTTTTTCTGTTTGGAATGGATCGCTATCGCCGCTTTTTTCTGCTGTTCGAGACGGGTCTCGTTCGAGGCCGCCTGTGTCTTCGACGATTTGTGCGGCGCGGCTGCAGCCTCCTCGGCAATAGGGCTTGCCGAGCCAAACATCAACAGGATGCTCGCGGCGGTAATCAGGGTCTTTTTCGTAACGTTCATGGATAATCTCCTCTCGGCCAGTCAGGCATTTGATTTTGTTTTACTTGTATAACGCCTGAGCCTCCGGAAAAGGGACACTCAAATCAAGTTCAAGTGATTTGATCTTGCCCTAGCGAAGATCGAACGCTATCGTCCGGTCGATACGTACGGGATCGGCCTCCCGTTTCACGCGAATTTCATAAGTTTCCTGTTTGGGAACCATGAAGGCCAGTTCGTATTCCTCGTTTCCTTCGGTCGGCATTATCCGTTCCTTTCTTAAATCCGCTTTTTCCCCGTAATACGCCTCCCAGAGCTCCGGAGATTTCTCTTTGTCGGGACGTAAGGAAGGAATATCGAACCGGACGCTCATGCGATCTTCGGATTTCTGCCGCACCTTAAGCTTCAAAAACCCATCCTCATACCGCGTTTCGGTAATCGTCATTTCCTTGTTTTTAAAGCGGATCGGCTTCGGCAGCGGTTCGTTTAAATCGAGCGTAAAGGAGCCGCTCTTCGTCCAGTCCGAGACCTCCACGGCGCCGACGTGAAGCGTCAGTCGGTCCACGGTCTCGTCAAAAAACGGAGAGGAATTGAACGTCAGCTTAATTACCCCCGGCTGAAACCGGTCATGCACCGGCTGATACTTCGTCTCGTAAGAAACCAACGGATACACCTTGCCGTTGTTGTCCGTCAGCTTCACCGGATCTTCCTTACCGTCCCCGTTTAACCGAAGATCCAGCGAATATTCTGCGCTGTTGTCCAACCGAAGCTCGGCATAGGTGTTCAGCGGAGTAACCCGGATGTTGTCCAGCACCACAGCCCCGATATCCGGGTCCCCCTTCACCTCGATCCGCCGGTTGGCTTGGATAATCCGGTCTTTCAACTGCTGGTCGGGCGAAAACGGCACTTTCATGGCATACTGCCGGTCCACGCGGCCGGAGGCATGGGTCCCCGCATAAATTTCAAATCGCAAAGTGTCGGGATTCCCCTGCAGAAACGCTTGCACCGCTTCCGGTTCCAAATCTATGATGTTGGAAATGACGAGGATCGGCTCTCCCGTCTCCTGGTCGGTAATCAAATCTTCGCTGCCGCTCCCTTCGATCATATCGAAATCCACGCTTTCCACGGCGTAAAAATCGGCGGTACGGTCGAGACTCAAGCTTCCGTCCGGATTTTTCGCAATATGCTCCTTGAGGGCGTCCGTCCGAATAAATACTTTGTACATCAGTTTATCGCTGGTCAGATAAACATCCGCAAGGCTCACCTTCATATCGCCAAACTGCTGCACCACCGGTTCAAAAGGCATGTACTTGTGAGCGGCGGCGTTCTCGACCCCGTCCTGGCGGCGGAGCGTATCCAGCCATTCGGCGGCGACCGAAACGCCGGGGATTTGCTTGAGCATGCTGGCAAACGCGGGGGACATCTCGGCCGTCACGAACAGGAGCGAGACGGCGGCCGCTCCCGCGACGAAACCGGTGACCCATGGCCTTCTCCCTGCCCGACGCCGGTCGGGCTTTTTGTTTTCGCTGTGCCATGCGATATTCCGGGCAAAATCCCGCAGCGACTCGGGAGCGGTCAACCGGTCCAGCGACTGTTCGATCTCCTTTTTCATATCCAACTCATTCCTTGTATCCAACATGTTGCACCACCTTCTTGTTTTCATCGGATTGATAAAGCTTCAGCAGCTTAAGCCGTGCCCGGTGCAGCCGCGATTTGACCGTGCCTACCTTCACGCCCAGCACGATGGAGATTTCCTCCAGGGACAGCTCCTGATAGTAAAACAGCAGTACCACGGAACGATGGGGAATGTCGAGGGACATAACTTGGGCTAGCAGGCTGTTTTGCTCTTCCTTTATCAAAAGAACCTCCATCGGCTGCGCCTGACGGTCCACCGGTTCCACTTGTTCCAAGTCCTCCGACATGCGGTCAATCCGCGACCGCTTTCGGGCCAAATCGATCGCTCTCATCGCCGCCATCTGTTTAAACCAGGCCGCAAAATAACGAATTTCCTTCCCCTTCATAATCGCCTGGTAAGCTTCGATCAGAGCGTTCTGTACGGCGTCCTCCGCCAAATGGGCCGAACGCAGAATCGCCGCCGCCGTGCTGTAGACCCGGTCCAGCAGAGGCTCCACCAGATGGTAAAAAGCCTCGCGGTCGCCGTCTCTGCACCGCTGGATCCACGCTTGATCCTCTTGCATCATCATCACTTCCTAAAGTTGTCTTCGGTAATATAGTCGAAGCATATGGGAAACAGGTTCGCTTCCTGGTGATTTTTCAATAAATCTTTTGACAAGGTATTGTCATTTTGTTAATGTATTGTCATGGAAAACCATATTTTACCTCCCAAAAACAGCGCTTTTTCCGATCTCGTCATTGAAGTATTCCGCCTCAATCGCCAACTGCTCGATGCCGGGGATCGACTGACTCAGCCCGTGGGACTCAGCAGTGCCCGTTGGCAGGTGCTTGGTGTGGTCGAACACGGACCGGTCACCGTCCCGAATGTGGCCCGCGAAATGGGGCTGACGCGGCAAGCGATACAACAGGTGGCCGATTCCTTGGTGGCGGAAGGGTATATGCGCTACGAGGACAATCCCCATCACCGCCGGGCCAAACTTATGGTCATCACGCCGAAAGGCCGAACCGCGCTGGATGAAATTCAACGTCGTCATGCCGTATGGACCAGCCATATCACAGAGTCGCTCTCCATCGAACGATTAACTCACATGCTCGATGAGATTCGCCGCATTCGCGAGCTCATGGATCAGAGCAACTCTCTTTTTGAATCACCCGATATGTAATGGTCAGGGTCGTTTACAAATTCACTATGGAGGTGTTTCAATTTGTCGATGGAACCGAGTCCATCTGTCATTCCCCTGCTTCCCTGCAAGTCTATTGACGAGCAACTGGATTTTTATGAAACGTTGGGGTTCGAAATTACTTATCGCCAAGCCAAACCGAATATTTATGCTTGTGTGCGGCATCCCATCGTGGAGCTTCACTTTTTCGGCCTCAAACAGCTCGTCCCCGCCGAGTCCTACGCCATGTGTTATATTCATGTTCCTAACGTGGATGAGCGTATATGAGGATTTTTGTGCCCGCTTGAAGCAGACGTATCATAAAATCCCGCGGTCCGGAATCCCGAAAATCACCCGCCTATCCGATTTATCGGAAGACCGCCGATTTAATCTGATCGATCCTGCCGGAAACCGTCTGTTAATCGGCCAAAGGCACGACAGCTCCAAACTGAAACCGCACGACGAATCCATCTGGGAGACGCCAAACCGGCCGCTGAATACTTATGAAATCGCTTATCGATTGGCCTACGCGAAAGACGACCACACGGCGGCCGTCAAAGTGCTCGATAAAATGTTGGCGAGCGATAAGGAAGCGGCGAACACACTGCGCTATAAAGCCCTGATTCTGCGCGCGGACCTGGCTTTTTCCAGCGACGATACCGATCTTGCCAAGCAATTACTGGCCCAAGCCAAACAGCTGATCCTTACGGATCAGGAGCTTGAACAGGTTCGCGGCGATATGGATAAAATGAATGAATTGTTGAATGGCGGATAGGCAGCACCATGTCAGGTTTAATGAAACGCCAGCGTATTACAAGGCATATAAAAAAGCCTCCACTCCTTAACCGAGCGGGGCTTTTGCTTGTTAATCAAACCGTTACTGTTGTTTCAACCTGTTGATTTCAAGTTCATTACGGGAAGTTTTTTGGTATGTAAACTCGACATCTGCCGCCAACGTATCCATTTTCTCTTCCAATCGGCTTAACTTATCATCCACCACTTCAATTTTTTGCTGTAATGGCGCAAGCTTCTGATCAAGCAGTTCACTTACAGACTTCAATAATTCATCATTCACGAGTACCAACCTCCCGTTTACGATTATAGCATAATGGAGGTGGGCGATCTCACTTAAATTAAAGAAAAAGCGTCAACTCATCTGAAGAAGATCCCGCTCCAACTCCCGGAATATCCCCTCTTCCATTCTCTTGTTCAACTGCAAATACTTGTTCGCCAGCGGGTGATCGGACCCAAAATAACGGCCGATTCGGCCAAGTAACGAGTCATCCCGATGCACGGTACTCCATTCAAACATTAACGTGTACAGCTGCGTTAAGTCCTCTTGGACTCCCTGGACAAACCGGAGCGGGCTCAACGCGCGGCTCAGTTTAAGGTCAAGCAAATCATGAAGTACGTCCAGCTTATGTTCTACGAGCCGCATATCCGTCTCTTCCGAATCGCGTTTCTCTTGTTCCAATGGGGTGTCCTTCTTAATATCCAGAATAAGTTCGCGAAAAGACAACTTCACCATCTGCATGCCCATGTAAGCCCACCAGTGACTTCCGGTTCCGATGGCGTATAACTCCCATCCCGGGTTCCAGAGGAGTTGCTTTAGAGTTTCACTATGACCTTCCCCATAAGCGGCTATGCCCAAAACAATCCCGGCATTACAATCCGTGGAAGCCCTCTCCCCCCAAGCCAAGAGCCTCGGAACGAGCTCCGGACCGCTGAACTTGAACGAGAGTGCCGGCAAAAACTCAGGGAATAGCGGCTCCCCGTATACCTTTTCGAATTCCGCCCTCAGCCGGTCTTCATGACGCGGCCCGAGCGGAAGGTGCATCAGCGCAAGACACGCATCCTTGGACAGATCCCAGTCGTTCATCTCTATGCAATCTACCATATAATCAACATATTTCTCATAGCCCATATATCCCAATACGTGTAAAATATCGCTCGGCATCTCCCGCTTCAGCTTATTTTGCTCAAAGCAATGATGATCGATCTCTTGCGCCAACGCCAGATCCCCGCATCGCATGACGGGGTCAAGCAGCATCACATGACGATAATCTTCCGGCTGCTCCAGAAAAAGCTTGAACAGTGCGGCGGCGTCTTCACGGTCTCCGTAGGTCGAAATCATTTGGCAATAGGCTTGGAGAATCGCGGCCGAAAGCCTCGGTTG
Source organism: Paenibacillus sp. alder61 (assembly GCF_020179875.1). Classification (NCBI taxonomy): domain Bacteria; kingdom Bacillati; phylum Bacillota; class Bacilli; order Caryophanales; family Paenibacillaceae; genus Paenibacillus; species Paenibacillus sp. alder61. Next base: position 190,688 of record NZ_JAIUDG010000002.1, on the reverse strand, counting down.
GCTATGGAGCAGATGAATGAGTTGTTCCGTTTGTCGAAGCATGATATTCTCCTTCTAAAGCTTTTGGTGATAAATACCTTTGTCACAACGTCTATTTTATAATAGATCGGAGAGGAGTTCACTTGAAAATGAAAAAATGGATTGTGGCGATCGCGCTAACATCGTTGCTGACGACGCTGACCCTGGGCTGTTCTAGTAAGGACGACGGCTCGGGGGCTCATAAGGAAGAAGCGGCTCCGCCTCCGGCGAAAACGCAGCTAGGGAATAACGACACGGTTGTGAAAGCGAATAAAGCTGACGATCACCTCGATGAGCAGAAACATGTTGCCGACATTGAAAAACTAAGCCCCTTTTTCGGGTTCGTGAACGCGGACGGCAGCCAAATCATCGTGACCGGGCAGGAAGCCGGGCTGGAGACGTCCCTGTCGGAATACGACCACATCATCGGGGAAGCCGGAAAAACCTACGGCGTCCGATTTGCGAATTGGCAAACCGGCTCCGATCAAAGCAGCGGCCGGGAGACCGCCAACAATTTTGCCAACCTGGAAGGTTATGTCTTCGATATCCTAGACGGGAAGGCCGCTCCCAACGAGACCTACTATGTGGTGAAGAAGCAGGACTTTGACCTTGAATCCTTGCTTGAAATCACTCCCCCGGCGCAGAAGGGAACGGATGCGGAACTTGAAGCTGAGGAAACGCTCAAGGAAAACATCTCCCTCATGAGAGACCGCGATGTGACGCAAATCTGGACGCTGGCGGGCATCGGCTCGGAACGCAAGCTTTATCTCGTAAGATTTGCGGACAAGGGAAAAGACCGGCTGTTCAGCATCGCCTTGTTTAACGGCGAGAACTTCTTATTTCGGGATTATCCGGCGGTCGCTGAAGACGATATTTCCGTCTGGCGCGTGGATGATGGCGGTGAGGTGTCGCCGGGCATGTTCCCGCTGCTATTGGCCGCGGAAACCAAGCAAGGTCTCCTGCTGGGGATGTCGTGGTGGGGAGCGGAAGGCGTCAATTCTTTTTTCCTGCTGGAGGACGGGGAGAACCTCGGAGAGTTGGACATCAAGTATGGGCGGTATACTTCGCCCTGACCATTAGAATAGAGCAAACGGACGGTGATCCCTATTGAAATTGGAGCGATTGATCTCCATCATCTTCAAGCTGCTGAATCACGAAGTTCTGTCCGCCGCCAAGCTGGCTGAAGAGTTTCAAGTTTCGCAAAGAACCATCTATCGGGATATCGACGCGATTTGTGCGGCGGGGTTTCCGGTGGTATCGCATCAGGGAACGAACGGCGGATACGGCATCATGGACGGGTACAAAATGGATAAAAGCCTGCTCGGTTCATACGATGTCAATTCCTTGATTACCGTACTCCAAAGTCTCTCCACCGTGTTTGAAGACACGCGTGCGCAGGGCACCATCGAACGGCTGCAGACGATCGGACCGGAGCATCGGACTACGAGTTTGTCCGTCGATTTGGATACCCGCCGCACGGATCTGGGCGTGCTACCTCTGTTACGTACGGCCATTTCGCAGCGAAATATTATCCGTTTCGATTACATCAGCGCGCAGAATGAACGGACCACCCGCGAGATGGAACCGGTGCGGCTTCATTTTAAATTCGGCAACTGGTACATCTATGGGTATTGCCGGACACGACGGGATTATCGGGAGTTCCGGCTATCCCGGATGCTGCATCTGACGCTGACGCCGAATACCTTTCATCCGCATCACAATCTTCCGGAGGACACGGGATCTGCAAAAAAGGCCTGGGATGGCCAGGTTGAAGAAGTCGTACTCCAGGTACGGCCTGAGGCTTTGGCGGATGTGATGGATCAGTTTCACCAGGCGGAGAAGCAGTTTCACGCCGACGGGAGCATGACCGTGCGGATTCCCGTTTACCGGCCGCTCGAGGCGCGTTGGCTTTGGTCCATCCTGCTCAGTTTTGGCAGCGGGGCCGAAGTCCTCGAGCCGGTTCCCCTTCGGGACATTCTCAAAGAACAGCTTCAGCAGGCGCTCAAGCTTTATGAAGAAGTATGACAGACTGATGTCATACTTCTTTTTTTATAATCGGGTCAGAAGCAAAAACAAATCCAAGAACAATTGAAGGAGACGATACGAATGACGAATCATCCCGTAGAAATGTACCAATATCACGCCTGGGCCAACCAAACGATCCTGGGGAGAATCAAGGAACTCCCGTCCTCCGTGCTGAGCCAGGAAGTGAACAGTTCATTCCCCACTATCGCCCACGCTCTGAGTCATATTTACTCTGTGGACACGATGTGGTATCTGGTTTTGACGGGCATGGAGATGCCTGAGGCTTTTCAAGCGGCGAAACCGCTAAATGAGAATGTCCTGGGTTCCGTGGAGGAGTACGCCAATGCTTTCGGGAAATTAGCCGAACAATACGGACAATGGTTCCGAAGCCATGCCGATCTGGAGCAAAGCGTGCTGCTTAACAATCCGTTCGCCGGAGTCCGTCAAACCCGCTTCTCGGAAATGGTGCTGCATGTCGTTAATCACGGGACCTACCATCGGGGCAATATTTCCACGATGCTGCGGCAATTGGGGCACGCATCCACTATGAACGACTACGCGCTCTTTTGGTATATGGAACCAACCGCATCTATAAGCTAAATCTATGAAAATTGAAAATCTCCTCCCTGCCAAATCGAGAGAAGAGTTAAGGAGTTGGCTCCTCGAGCATAGCATGACCGAGAAAGCTTGTTGGGTGGTCGTCAGCATGAAGCCGACTCCGGATACCCTTCTTTATCTGGACGCGGTCGAAGAAGCTCTGTGTTTTGGATGGATCGACGGCATCAAAAAGAGAATATCCGAAACGGAGACGGGGCAAAGGCTGTCACCCCGAAGCCCAAAAAGTTCATGGACCGAACTCAACAAAGCGCGTGTCCGCCGCCTCGAAAAGCTGGGGCTTATGACAGACGAAGGCAGAAAAGTACTTCCCGATATGGACCCCGATTCTTTTAAAATCGATAGGTTTATTGAGCAGAGGCTGCGGGAGGAACCGCAAGTTTATGCCAATTTCTTGGCCTTTCCGGCGCTTTATCAAAGGGTTCGAATCGACACGATTCAAAGCGTCCTGAACCAACCCGAATTGTTTAAGAGCCGGTTGGACAAATTGATAACCCACACGCGGGAAAATAAAACGTACGGGCAATGGCATGATGATGGACGCCTGCTGGACGATTAAGTTGTTAAGCGGATTTAGGATTGACAACACGCCAAGAATGCTTTTATACTGTTTACCGGAACGGAATACGATCTAAAACCTAATCAGGATGATGTGGACTTTTCTGGAGACTATCTCTATTTTCGCCACACGGAAGGCCTTACCGGTCTTTTGTGTGGCTTTTTTGCGTCCACCGAAGGAGGAGAATCATGAAATTTTGGCACTATGCACTGATTGTTTTTTTAGGAGGTTGCTGTTACGGGATATTATCCACTTTCGTAAAATTGGCCTATGCTGCGGGATTCACCGTGTCGGCCGTGACCGGAGCGCAGTATTTCTTCGGCGTTGTGTTGGCCTGGCTTGCCGTCCTATTTACCAAAAAGAAAAGACTGACTCGCAGGCAAATTACCAAGCTGATCTTATCCGGGATTCCGTTCGGGGCAACCGGTATCTTTTATTATCAAGCTTTACAAACCCTAAACGCTTCTCTCGCTATTGTATTTCTGTTTCAGTTCGTATGGATCGGGGCCCTGCTGGAGTGGGCGTTCCATAAGAGAAAGCCTACGAAGCGTAAGCTTGTCTCGATCGGGCTGCTTCTGGTCGGTTCCGTTCTGGCGGCCAATATCTTCTTTCAGGAAAGCCTGACGTTGTCATGGCAGGGGACCGTATGGGGTATGCTTGCGGCATGCAGCTTTTCCACCTTTGTTTTTTTGAGCAGTTCTGTCGAAAAAGAAGCCCCGCCCATTTTAAAAAGCGCTCTGCTGTCCACGGGAGGCGTAATCACCGTCTTTCTCGTATTTCCGCCAACGTTTTTATTCGACATGGATGTTTTAGTGGGGGTGTTTCCTTATGGATTAGCGCTGGGTGTGTTCGGGGTCGTCCTTCCTCCCCTCTTGTTTTCCATTGGAATGCCGCATGTCGGTTCAGGATTGGGGACCATTCTTACCTCCTCCGAATTGCCGGTGGTTCTGATCATGTCCTCTTTGGTACTGGCGGAACCGATCAGCTTGCCGCAGTGGATCGGGGTAATCATTATTCTGCTAGGGATTGTTAGCAGCAATCTCCGGGCGGGAAGCTCGAATCCCAACTCTTTAAACGTTCAGAAGTCTGCCGGTTAGAGTAACACATCATAACCACCCGTCAAACGGGTGGTTTGCTCTTAGGCTATAAGCCTTTATTCCCAGCTCGCGTCTAAAGTCGCTAGCTTTCACTTCGTTCAAGCTACTATGCCGTCGCCGCTTTTGCCTACCCCTGACGGAGTGCGATGATTACTAGTCCCCCTTCAGACAACCTGGATAATATACAATTCCTGCATATGTGCATGTTTTTTTCTTGTTCGGGGCCCAAAATTTCAAAATTCCTGCAAATCTGCAGGAATTTTCGACGAAACCGGCTCGTTTCTCTAAAATCGCTGGAAATGCCTGCAGATTTGCATCTTTTTTCACATTCCCTCGGGAATCGGTCTAAATACCTGCAGATTTGCATCCTTTTGGAGTTGGGAGTCTGGAAGCACTCTAGGCGCCAGCTTCTTTGGTTGATTCATCAGGGGTGACTTCAATTCGGTCTACGATAGTAAGCCTCCTACAGAAATGCCGCCAACTTCCGGGAGGCCACCCGATACGCGGTCGGCGATAGTCCTCTCTTGGACGTGAATTGCTTGATAAAGTAGGTGTCGTATTCAAATCCGGTGGCACGGGCGATATCGTTCAGATTCATATCCGTATGCGTTAACAGATCGCCCGCTACCTTCAAGCGATGCGTAAGCAAGTAACCCATGGCGGTAATTCCGTATCTTTCCTGAAACAGCTTGTTCAGACTCACCCGGTTCAAATGGGCGCATTTCGTCAGATCTTCCAAAGCAATTTTTCTGAAATAATTCGTATGGATGTATTCCAGAACCAGATCCACCGGCGATTGTTCGCTGCTCCGATTTAAATCCTCGAGCATGCCCAAAATCTGGATCAGGTATTTCTTGATTCGGCACCTCCACCGTTCATCGCTCTGCGCCTGCACTTCCGTACCGAGCACAAAAAACCATTCGAACAGGAGCGGATAAGCTTTTTCCGTTATACAGGGCACACCTGTATGGGCATCATCTCTTTGAAAAAGGGAAAGGCCCGTCCGAATTCTCGGAGCCATCCGAAGATCGCGCTGCGTCTCGGAATCGGGTACGGAGTTCAGAAATTCGCGTTGAAAATGAAAGGATTGTGCAGCCACGTTCTGCTCCTCCGCAATTTTTAGCTCATCCTCTTCCGCCAGACACAGGATACAGGGGGCGGCAATCGATATGGGACGTTCGTTCAGTATCCCTCTCATGCTCCCGGACGTGACGAAAACGAGAGAAAGCCGATCGGGGTAAGGAAGATGACTCAGATCCTCCACGGGGGCAAATTCAATGTTCACCAGGCGGTTTTTGTAACGGTCGAATTGCGGCATAGCGTTCACCTATCAAATAGTATAGTCAGAACCTTCATTTATGCCAGTGTATCACACCGGGGGGAGGGATATAATGACGTTGTATATAAATTGAACTATTGATTTACTTGTAAGGCAAGAGTGTGTAATGTTCTTCCGATCGCTGTTGTTCCCAGATTTTTTTAATTGACTTTTAATGTGAAAATCCGTTCACAAAGGCGAACGCTTCGCTTCTCCAGAATCATTTCACACTCTTGCCTATTAGTAAAACTCAAGTTCAATTTATATAGCAACCAAAGGAGGAGTCAAACATGGCTGTTGAACGTTTTCATATTCACGTCCCCGATGAGATCCTGGACGATCTGCAGTACAGGCTGCGGCACATCCGTTGGCCGGATCAAGTCGAAGACACGGGTTGGGAACGCGGCACGGAATTAACCACCTTAAAATCGCTCGTTTCGTATTGGAGAGACCAATATGATTGGCGCGCGCAAGAATCCGCGTTGAACCGCTTAGCCCAGTTTCGCTGTCATATCGACGGCATCGACGTGCATATTGTACATGAGCGCGGGAAGGGACCTAACCCGTTGCCCCTGATTCTTACCCACGGATGGCCCGACAGTTACCTGCGTTATCAAAAAGTCATTCCGCTTCTAACGGATCCGGCCAGCTATGGCGGTAACCCCGAGGATTCTTTTGACGTGATCGTCCCTTCCGTACCCGGATTCGGGTTCTCTAGCCGCCCTAAACAGCCCGGCGTTAACAATAAGCATGTCGCCGACATGTGGGCCAAGCTTATGACCGAAGAATTAGGCTACCCCAAATTTGGCGCCGCAGGCGGGGATGTCGGCTCCGGCGTGACCAGATACCTGGCGGCCAACCATCCCGAACTGCTATACGGAATTCACCTCACCGATATCGGGATTATCAGGGATCTGATGTCTGCTGCCGATGAGGCCAAACTTTCGGAGGAAGAACGGCGTTACAAGCAAGCGGCATCGGCCTGGGTGGCTCAAGAGGGAGGCTACATGTCCATTCAATCGACACGCCCCCAAACGCTGGCTTATGGACTTTCCGACTCCCCGTCAGGATTGGCGGGTTGGCTGATGGAGAAATTCCGGGCTTGGAGTGATTGCCAAGGTGACCTCAAGCAAAGATTCAGTGAAGACGAACTCATCACGCATATCATGGTCTATTGGGTGACCAACACCATCGCATCGTCAGCGCATCTATACTATGAAAACGCGCATTCTTTGCCGCCGCTCGGCTACATCGAGGTTCCGACAGCCCTAGCCTTATTCCCGGCGGATGTCTTGCTTCCGCCTAAAGCGTGGGCTGCACGCCACCTGAATGTAACCCGCGTGACTTCGATGCCTCGGGGCGGACATTTTACCGTTTGGGAAGAACCGGAGGCTTTGGCCGAGGACATTCGGGAGTTCTACAGGCCTTTTAGGGCGAAGAATTGAGAAAGAAATTTAAAGAGGCTAACCCGAGCGGTTAGCCTCCCTCTTTAATCTTGACGAGGTACTGTGTTTCTATTAATATCTCTATCGGGCTTTTAATTCGACTCATTTAAAAGAGCTTCCCATTCCTCTATTGATAATTTCGTTGATATATTCTTCAAGTTTTCAGGGACATCTATAAAACACATGAACTCCAAACTATTCCCATCCGGATCATTGAAATATACCGATGCGTTCCCCTGATTCGGTCGAACAAAGGGATCGATGGAATCTCTTTTTCCGAACGGCACCGGGGCAACATGAATAGACCGAAGCCAATTTAAGCTATCCTTAAGATCTTCATAACTAACCCTAAACGCGATATGTCTTAGTGACGGATGATAAGATGTTTTATGTTCTTCTCCTTGCCAAAGACCAATCCAGCTCTTTTCTCTTTCAATCCAAAAGAAAGCGGTATCTTCATCTTTCCAGGCCATTTCCAGTCCTAAATTCGAATAGAATTCGATGGATTTTTGTAAATTACTCACGGGTAGATGCGCTTCATATAATCCAAGTATCATCGGTGTTCTTTCTCCTTTCAACGCTTCCTTTTCAAATTCGTTCTTATAAATGTTTTGGTGGAGCGGCCCTCACTTATTTCCGCTTACCAAAAAACAACCCGCTCACTCGCTTCGCAAAGTCTTCGATCCCGAAGTTTGCCGTATCGATCCGGTTGTACCAGTTGGTCACGGTTTCCAGCATCCATAACGGAACCTTTGTCCCTTTGACCAGAGGATAAACGTGCTGATACGCCCAAACCAAATGCTCCCAACGATTGTCGTTCCCCTCTTGGATGTATTCCGAAACATCGAGGACTTTTCCTCTCCCCTCCTGCAGGAGAACGTTCTTAAGGTGAATGTCCCTGGGGTTCAACCCTCGACTTCGGACGAACTGACGCGCTTCCTCCACGTCCAGGATGGCTTGCTCGGGAACCGGCACACCCTGCAGAAGACAATCGTATAACGTCATTCCCTGTTCCAAACTTAACACCAAATAGTTAGGACCCACACCATAGCACCTGGCAAAATAACGCGATCCTGCTAACCGATCATAAATCCCTGCCTCAATATCCTTCTTTTCTAAAGCCTGAGCGGTATACACTTTGTACGCGTACTCAGGAGTGGCCGGATCATAAAAAACGGCAGCATCCGTACCGATCCCGATACAGCGTAAATTTTCCGGGACATGAATGACCGAAACCGGCTTATTGTTTTCATAACCTGTCACCTCGACAAGCTTTAAGGCTTCCTCCGCCCGCTTCCAATCCGAATCCATGGCCGCCTCCTCCTTTGTTTCGCCAGCGGTACATTGTTTGAATTTAGAGTAATCGTATGTAACGTATAAGGTTACCCTATTTACGACGTTCCATCGACTTAAGTTTCGTCAGGAGCGAGCCGCGATGCGGTTAACGGAGCATTTTTTCCCAGAGTCTTGTTGTACTTACTAATTTCTGTCCTTGGAACACTGCCTTATATATGTCCGGCATCGTTGTAGTGCGCCAGAATTGATAATCGTATTGGGGATCGAAATGATTCATCATTAACGTCATGATATCTCCGTGAGTCCCGATTACAATATTCTTACCTTCGTATTTATTGAGAATGTTCAGTATAACCTTTGTAGCTCTTTTCTGAGCTTCCTCATTCGATTCGCCTTCCGGGAATGCAAATGAAGAGTTCTCAAATAACATCCGCTTTGCTTCTGTAAATGAGTAAGGCGCAAAATCGCCCGCCTTTCTTTTCCCGCGAACCAAGGGCGTAGATATGACGTAACTAGTTCTCTATTCATTTTATAAAATGTGCCTTTTCATCTTGTCTTGAACTGAATATATAATCCGGGTACTTGATTGCGATCGGTGGTATTTGGTCTTCGGGAAAGAACTTGAGATCCTTCATCTCTTCATTATCTGAGATTAACTGTCCAGCCTTGATCTTGCATTCAAAAACAATAGTTAGGTATTCGACTTGATGACCGTTCCCATAAGTAAACCTCTGTTCTTCCCCACCATATACTCCTATAATTCGCTCCGGTTCAACATCAAGCCCCGTCTCTTCCAATGCTTCTCTAACCATAGCTTGAGCAGGGGTTTCTCCAATCTCAATTGCGCCGGCAATTAAGCCCCAGTGCTCTTGATTGTGTTTTCTTCCGAAAAGAATTTCACCTTGATCATTTCTAATCACGCCAGCTACACTCGGCAAAAGGATAAGCTCGCTTCCCATCTTCTCTCGCAGGTTTTTATAATAGTCTGACATTCCCATGAAAAAAATGCCTCCTTGTTCTTATATATACAAAATGACTTAGCCTCAATGATAGCTCCGATCCTTTATTGAATTTCCCGTTTATGGTTTTCCCGTATACCAATCCGAATTAAAATCCAAGTTTAATAAATGTCCTAACTTATTTCCAAACTCTGTAAATCCTCTTCCTCTTGCAGTTAATAAATTTCCATCTTGCACGACTAAATCATTACAATAATTATCCTCATTAAATATCCCTAGCTGTTTTCTATCCTCTTCATTGATGCCGGTGGTATATTTCCGGTTTTCAAGTATTCCGGCTCTCGCCAGTAAATAAGGTGAACTCGATATCGCTGCTATGATGAGTTCTTTATTGTACTCAGCGCATCTTTTAATGAAGGATACTAAATCCTCATTATCAAATAAAGTGGATATATCCATACAACCAGGTATCAAAATACTGTCCAGACTCTCAATATCTGCATCATATATTGTACAATCGGCAACACACTTTAAATCTGACTCCCCCCTAATCATATCTGAGGTGATTCCAATGGTTGTTATTGGATGGTTTCCTTGTTTCAAAATAGATAAGGCAACAGTTAATTCATACTCGCTAAAAAGAGGAAATAGGATTACACCTGTTTTTTTTATACTCATCTTTGCATTTTCATCCTTTTTAATATGACTTGCTCCCATGTTGTATACCATACCTTGATCAACAAGATCCGTCCCGAGTAGATGAGAAGGATCCCTCTTCTAAGTTATTTCATCCCTCGTCTATAATTCATATAGTATCGTTTTAATGATAACCCAAGCCAAAACATAAAACTGGGTACGAGATTCAAAAGCAACATGATTACATAATAATATTCATATTCGGATTCTCTTATCATCACAATCATACTGAGGTTGTTATAGTACGCATATAAAGCCCAAATCAAATCAGGCATAAATCCGCTAGAATCCGATATATAGTAAAAAAAGAACAGTAACCATATTGAGATTCCTACAATAGCTATGGTTGAGACGGAAAAGTAATCAGAAAGATAGGTTCTGTTATTTTTTAATACTGTGAAACCTATAATAAGATAAATGATTAACGACACACCAGTGACCAAATAAAACACTACTGTTTGGTTACTATAATAGAATAAGATGACGTCTCCAGCGACTTGTATAATTATGTATGCGAGAACGGACAGTGCATTATTCGTTACTATGTCTTCAGAACGTTCCATATGAATTCCTTTCATATTAACTGATTATTATATATTCGTTTCAAAAGACTTCTTCCATACGCTTGAACTTTCGGTGAGTTATTTCGAGTTCGCGAATTCATCGCCTGCAAAATACCTCTCAAATAATATTGAGAAATGATCAACATCTATGCCCCATAACATATTTTCAAATTAAGTTTCAAACAACTCTCTTCTAAGCTCATAAAACCTTTTCACCAATGGATGTTCATGCTCTTCTAATTGTATTTTATAAAATCTTCTTCTTCCCAATCTCCTATCTACCAATCCGAATGCCTTATATATTGGGTTATTAGATTCAATGATTTCTTGGAATGGGGTTGACAAATAACTTCTCAAGTTCATAGTAATATGGCTTGTTTCATGTAATCCTGATCTCATCACTTCTTCTACTTGCTTTGACTCAATATGGGTTTTGTAAAAGTCTTTATGAATTCCATATTCAACAGCTAAAGAAGCACCATCTATAGGCAAAGTATTCATGTACCAATGATAATACCCACCACCGAATATCTTTTCGCCGTCTAAAGTAATCCAAACTTCCCCATAGCCATCATGAGCTTTTCGGTATCTTGTCTCATGGATATCTATTCGTTTTCTTAGTTCAGGAGTAATAAAATCTTTTATAAGTACTCTAAGTTTAGACCAATCCATAAAGTTAAAAAATACCTTTCATGTTTTCTCCTACGTTTCGCATAGCGTTCTTGCATTCAACGAAATGACCCAGCCTTAGATTGCTCTGATCTTTGGCTGGGTGCATATCTTGTGGCCTTAATCACTTCCGGCGGCGTGATGATATGCCCCATCGCATAATGGAGTGCTTATCACCCCCCGAGGATACCGCCTTAAACGGCGGGATCGAGATGATCCTAAATTTCATAGTCTTCACGCTCCTTTTTTGTGTACAGGCAATGGGTTGAAATTCCATGATCGGCTTATTATTATCAAAGTCTAATCTATATCCAACATCCTCTATGCAACGATCTACTAATGTACGTTTATGTACATGATCCATCTCCTCGTGAGACGAAACCCGAATAATCAACCATTTCGCCGGCAAAATATGCATAAAATCCAGAGTCATTCCATCTAATTTAGACAAATCAAGTGAATTATTAAATTCTGTCGCAACCATGAAGAGATAACTCCCGCTCCCCTCCATCTCGGGACTAGAAGTATAGATATTCCACTCTCCGACATTTTCTTTTTGGGAAGAAAACAGTTTACATACGCGAGCCTTGCTTTGTCATATAGCAATCCACCAAAAGACGCCGAAACGGTCAATCAAGTTTGAACAATAAGGATTCCAGTCACACGGACCGAGCGGGTCGATGACGGTACCGCCGTCTTTCAGGATATCGTAGGCCTGCCGGACAGCTTCCTCACTCCCCATGTCGTATACATTAAAGGCCATGGTCTGCCAAGCCGTTTTTTGGCTGGTGTCGCATTCCTTAGGCGCTTCACTGACGGCCATGAACAGCTTGCCGTTTAGCGTCAACTCGCAGTGCGCATATTCATTTTTTGCCTCGTCCTTAATTTCAAGGCCTTTCTCCAAACCGAATGCCCGGCAATATAGACCGACAGCTTCCATACTGCCTTTAACATAAACCTGTGAGCTGATGTTCATAAGGAGCCCTCCTTTGCACTTGAAAGCCCTTTCGTTTTTTTCTATACCATGCGTACATATTCGAATCGTCATCATAAAAATGAACCAACGCGCCGACATCCTTTGTTGCAAGATTAATCCCGCCGAAACTTTTGATCATTACAATCTCCTCCATTACAAATTAATAATAGATCCGGTTTTTATAATCCAGTCCTGCTTGATAAGATCGATGGCTCTTGGGCTGAGTATGCTTTCATCCGGCACTGCGATTTCTCTGACATCGTCCTCAAACCATTCCATGGCTTGCAGGAGGTTCTTTCTGACCATCACCAAATCTTCTGTACAGCCATATTTCATCAAATGCTTTTGTTTTGTTTCATCTATATAATGTAGCTTGCTGGCAGCGCCGCCCCAGGTGATTTGATCATATGACGTCAACAGCAAAGAGCTATGCGTATCCATCAATATGCGCAGGACCCCGTTTAACTTAAAAAAGTCTTTACGTGCAAAATATTTGGCTGACATCTGCACATGAAACCAGTAAGTCGTGATGAGCTTATGCAGGTCATCCTGCCATAGCCCCCCTTTAATACCTTCGTTTATCAACGCTTGCACACTACCATCCCGATCAAAGACGATATCCTTTGCTTGCAACTCGGTGTAATGAATCCGGCACATATCGTCGTCTATTTTCCCTTTGTTTAATAGGAACACATCATACTGAAACAGATGCTCCTTCTGCCGTAAAATATAGCCATAGTTTTTGATGGCCTGGCTGTTAAAATCCTCCGGCCAACAAAGGATAACTTCATCACATACGTCTTCAAGCATAACTGTGAGTTTTTCATCCACCAACGAATAAGCGCCTTCTTCCACGAGAAAAACAATGTCGATATCGGAATGAACGTCCATTGTCCCATGAGCGGCAGAGCCAAAATACCATGCCCCCAGCACACCTTGTTCTACTTTCATGACTGTTATAAAGTCGTTATGTACGGATTGAAGTTCGTTTAACATCGTATATCCTCCTTGTATAGTTGAATTGCCTGTTTACATCGAACCTTAAAATGAAGATTGGGTGTAATCTGCATCAAACCTGCCTCCTCCTCAGCCAAGGGATGCCTTTTTCAACTCTGTATATTTCTCGCGTAGCAAGGCTGTCGCCCAGTCATATGAGTCCGCCGGACTCCAAGCGAATTTCGAAAGAATCGATGATATTGGTTACCTAGTTTTGTATCTGCAAGTTCTAAATTTGCTTTATTAGAGTCTTTAAAGTAACACACCGAAGCTTTGGAATTGTTTTTCAAAATGTGTTGCCTTGTGATTGAAGTAAGTGTAGCGACCTTAATCTCTTTAATCATCAAATCCGCCTGATTTTCAATCTCAGCTATTCTTGCCTTCTGAATCTCTGATGCTTTCATGGATCTCACCCTTCTTTTCTTTGACTGGAATTAATAGATCTTCAAGCCAGCCGAACATATTTCCGGAATCCCAGTTGCCAGCATTTAAATTGCTCATGCCTGATCTCCTTTCTCATACAGATCATAAAGTGCGACACGACGTCAATGTCAAGGGATTCAATTATGCCTCTTGTCGTACAATACAACGGTTACAATTGAAACAAGAACAATCAGAGCATTTGCGGCAATGGTCCCCGCCCAAGTCATAGTCGTCGTGCCGAAGATGGGGGATGCGGCATTGAACATGGTATGGAATAATACGCACATAAACACACGGCCTTTTCCTGATATTGTGTAGATTGCTCCGTAAAAAAACCGAAACGCCATAACTTGAACGGCAAACATCCAAAAGTTAATGAGTCCCTCTCCGTGATTCGTCCCCGGAATGAAGAAAAGAGGGATGTGCCATGCAGTCCAAATAATTCCGGTAAAAACACAAGATAAAACAAAGCCGTATTTTTTGCTGAGTTTAGGCTGCAATATTTACATCCAACCAGCTTCCTCCAAGCCGCCGATTATAAGATTGCCTGGCAGTGAAAGTAAAAGCGTATAGAATGGAAGCGCCATTTCCGTGCGGGCTGAAACCGCGATATGTATTACGAAGTATAAAGCAAGCCCTGCAACAACGAACAAATAGGCAAATAGGTTGTTTTTGACATAGAAAACCGTTTTCAACCATTCCATAAAATCCGCTACTTTTTTGTTTTTCTTCAGAACGATATACGAAGCAATAGCGGGCGACAAGATATAGATTGCAAAAGGAATATTCATCATGAATTGCTGGAATGTGTGAACCCAATTGTGAACCGAATATCCGAATGGCCCAAGAGCAATCAAAGCACCGGATACAAGAAAGGCTATGAAAAATGTCAGCATAGTAAATTGTACTATGATCTTTTTGTCCGTCATGGTTTCTTCACCCCCACGTATTATTGAAATATATATTAATTTTAGCTTATGGGCGCTTTGACTTTTATCACTTGGTTGAGGAGCGGTGTCATCAGGACTTAATCGGATGTAGTAAAGCACCTGCCGCATTGGGCAGATGCTTCTAACGATTATGACTTTCGCACCGGTCTGATATACTTAAAAAACCGCTCCGGATCATGATACATGTAAATGATTCTACCGGGGGAAGCATCCAGACAGTAACCGGTGCCTGCAAAATCAAAAGTTGCCATTGCTTGTTCCAGCTTTTCCTCCACACTGCGATTTTCCTGTTCATAATCGAACGGCCCATGTTCAAAGACAAGATAATCGGCTTCGGGAACATCAATCAAAAGCATTTGTGGGGGGACTTCGCCTTGATAATCCAAAGGAAGTCGCACACCATAACACTCTGTACGTGGAATCCCCCAACCGCAGAGTCTGCCGCCCGGGTCAATGATGTACGCCATAATCTGACCGCTGCCGCTGTTCGTTACGCTCCCGCCATCGTCATCCAATTTACCCTTGATGCTATCGAGCAAGCCGCATATGGTTTCGCAGTCCTGGCCGGGAATAAGACTTTGCTTTTGCCAAAAATCCCAATACCCATTACTCTCATCGTTTTTGATATGCAAAAATTTGTGCGCGGGAATGGTTACAAAATAAACGTTAACCCCATCTGCCGATTTGATCATACCGATCTCTCCCAATCCGAAAAAGTAGCGGTCGAAAGGGGTGATTTTTGTACGAAGGGCAACAGGCATAGGCTGTTTTCGGTATTCACTTGGAGTTACACCATAGGTTCCCTTAAAGGCTCGGGTAAAAGCTTCATGTGATGAAAAACCATATTCAAACGCAATATCCAACAGGCTTTTGTCACTATCCCGTACCTCTTTTAGGGCAAAGGCCAATTTTCTATGCCGCAGATAATCCCTAAATTGCATACCTGATATTTCCTTAAATTTTCTCGTCGTATGAAATTCGGAATAACCTAACTTGCGGGAAAGAAATCCAAGAGATATCGCTTCACCGTTACGATGTTGAATACACTCGTCAATTTCGTCAACGATGATTTGGATTTGCTTGTGCCACTCGTACATTCGTCTGTTCACCTCGTTTCAACGACTCTATACCCATTATAGAGTGATGGAATTTTCATTGTTTGATTTTACTTGCTGAAAGCGAGGATATAGCTTCTTCCCTAACTCGCCCAATATAAATTTCAGTGACATATTTTCTTTCACTTTTAAAATACAGAGCTAACGCCCGCCCATATTGCAAAAGCCGGTTTCCATTATAGGGAGCCGGCTTCTGCCTTCGTTATATTAATTTATCAATCTATTCTTCAAACTTTCATCTGAGAAAATAAAGAGTGTGGATTCGCCATTTTTTATGGATTTAATCTTTACAAATTTTTCGTTGGAGGGGTCGTTGTTTATTCCGGTTACATGAATTTTCTCTGTGCTGCTTTGATCGCTTGGGTCGTAGATAAATGAAACCTCATAATCGGATGAACCCTTTCGGTATACATACGAATACACATAGCCTTCGTCTTCATCGGGATCTTGAAGAATAAAATATCGGTCTTCTTCCCCGGTAGAACGGACCTGGTCTAACCATTGCTTTACTTTATCGGAGTGTTCTGCCTCTACTTCATATTGCTTGTATTCAATAACAGCTTTCATACGGTCTTCAAAATTTAGTTTTTCTTGTGTTGAGCATCCGCAAATCACAAAAAAAATAGAAACCGTAATGATCCGAAAGAAAATTCGCATCCCCTACTCCCTCTCGTTATTAAGTTTAGTAAGTCTCTCTCGGCTCTAACATTTAAATGATCCCGAATACTTTTAATGCGTACATAATACCCCCTTCACTTGCTTTTCTCGTAACAAAGTCCGCTGCCTGTTTTAAACGAGGCTCACCATTTCCCATTGCAATCCCCAAACCAACATACTCCAACATATCTACGTCGTTTCCTCCGTCACCAAAAGCAATAGCTTCAGATTTGTCAATCTTTAAATAATCAAGAACCTTTTGAATCGCTGTTGATTTGGAAACTTCCGTTTCTTCAAGCACATTCATGACATATCTGTGAAACCTCACGAACCTATGCTTGGGGAATTTAACTATATATTTTTGAGCTTCACTGTCATCTGCATACAGGCACATGCAGTAAACTTCTTCTGCCATACCCATTTTTTCGGGGTACTGCGTAATACTCAACGTCTCTTTGAGCGCCTCCATAACTCGTTGATCATCTGACCCAATTCCATTCATGGCGAACGCCTCTGTAAAGTAAGAAACGCCGTGTCCATTTAATTCAGCAAATGCCGAGATATCTCGAATGCTTTCTGTAGAAAGCGTTGACTTATAAATGACGTTGCTACCACTTTTTATAAGTGCCCCGTTTGCGGAAATAATTGTGTTAATGCCCATAGAAACAAACTCTTCGCACAAACTATACGGTCTCCCTGTCGCGACCACCACCGTTATACCTTTGTTAATTAACTGATTAATTGCTTCTTTTGTACTTTGCGGAATGCTCCTGTCAATCTCGCTCAAAAGAGTACCGTCAACATCAAAAAATACAACCTTAAACATATTTATCTTAATCCTCTCACTAACTTTAGAACCTGGATGTTTCTTGTAAAATGTCACCAACACAAAAATGCCTACACTTCCACAATTCCAACTGCCGTATATGGATAATCCAACTGCTTCTTCACCACATGGACCGCTTCCGCTCCAGCAAACAATCGAATTATAAAAAGGCCTAAATCAATGGATGTCGCTACTCCTCCTGCGGTGATTACGCTCCCATCCTTCACAATTCGGGATGGAATGACCTCTAAACAATAAGGCTCCAACAAGTCATAGACATTGGGGTGGGTTGTTGCTTTCCTATCTTTCAAAAACCCCGCCGCTCCCCACAACAATGAACCCGTACATACCGATACCTTATACTTAACCGGCCCCGCCGTCTTGATCCAATCGATGAAGTCCGCATCATCTTTGAGCTTCCTCGTTCCTATGCCTCCTGGAATAAAAACAAGATCATACCCGGACAAATCAGGCTTAATGACATTGATCTTTACCTTCATGCCAAGTTCATCCGTCACTTCCTCGGTTACGCCACAAATATCCCAAGTCGTTCCTTTAGTCTGGTCAAACTGATTTAAACGATAGATCACGTCATAAAACCCGACAAAATCAAGAAATGTAACTCCGTTGAATAAAATGAATGCGATTTTCATGGAATCAACCCTCTTTCTGTATCAGGATATTAAGCTCTGGTATTCACGAAATGACCCAGCCCTAGATAACTCTTATCTTCGGCTGGGTCGTTTGTTGTCTGAGCTTCTTTCCTCGATTATACATCCGCAGGCAATGCTCGCAATATCGATATTTTGCTTACATAGGCAGATTGTAAAAGATTCATGTATTCAACTATAACCATTTCTCTTCTTCCAAATTTCAATTTGCTTTATAAATTCCTTTGAACTAAATGTGCTTTCCAATTTGTTTATCTGAATAAAAATGCAACCAAATGATGTGCTCTTTTACACTTGAAGCAATATCGATATTGTCCTTATTTTCAGTAATTATTTCAATCGTGGACTCATTTAATAAGCTATGTATTTCATGTTGAACTCGGATGTCCATTACATTTATTAGCTTTTCTATTTCTTTATAATTCTTTTGGGTTGCCGCAGCATCAATCATTTTTATTATAGAACTACTGTCAAACATTCAGATTCACCTTCAATAATTGATCATACGCTGAGATTACTTAGAATGTTATTGAATCCCTGCAGTTCCAAATGTCTTATTTATCGCACTTTCATAGTCTCGCCACCTGAAATAAAATGGCCCTAAATGAATAGGTTTATACTCAGGTTCAAGTTTGAAATTCTTCCAAATAACAATGTCTCCTTCTCTTTCTATAAAAACGGATATAAAGCCACAATCTTCATCCCCGCACCAAGGACATACCATGATGGGATATCTAAAATACATGTATGGATGTGGTTGCTTCAATAAAAAGTAATCAATCATTTGTCTTTGGTTCTCTTCACTCCCCCACCCAAGACACGGAACCAAATCGTACTTCTTGAGCATTTGATACAGTGACCTGCCGTCAATGATTAGATCAGCAAATTTCGTGTTTTTATTTCCATCCTGCTCAGGATCATAGTCATCATACCGACTTGAAGGTCTGGATTCTAAGCAATTTATTTTATCCATTTTTCCTCCTAATATATATGCGGGGATTCATGAAACGCCCTAGCCATTGATTCCTCTTAGAGATCTCAAAACATAAAATCGGTTATCTGTAGTTCATTAGTTTGAATCTTGATCCATCTCCCTGCCTCAAACATGGAAGGGTCATCAACTTCAATCAACAAAATACTGTGACCTAGACGAACAGCTATAATATTATCGTATTCAATTTGTTCCACTCGACCAATGAGATTTACTTTATCCATACTTATATATAGCTTCGGTGCTTCATCCATAGATTCGACGATATCTTTACCAAAGCACAGTGTTCCCGGAATATCTAACTCAACTTCTACCTCCATGCCCTCTTTAACATGATTACTTGAATTCCAATACCCAAAGCCTATACCTAAATCAGAAGAAAAAGTAACATTTACCTTATTTTGCTTCAGAAAACGCAATTCTAAAAGCTTTATCTTCATAGAGATCACCACCAAAGTGATTGTTTTCTTATATTCGCCTTCTCAGAGAAGTTTAATTAATCCATTCAATTCCGTTATGTATTTTATTAAAAATAATATTTTTCGAACCCCACTCCAACTTGTTATTGAGGATGTCATTTATAATGATCTGTTTAAAAGTATTCATTCTACGGGTTATTCGACTCGAAGTGATATTCTCCACTGAATAACTAGGATCAGGCCAGCATACATCCGTATCAAAGAAAGCTTTTACATCTTCTTCAAAAGCACACCCACCCACAATAAAATGGATTTCATTAAAAATATCTCGCAGCAGATTATAAAATTCTGGCATCTCGTCTTCCCTGATTCCAGGTTGTCCCCATTCGTGCGCATCAACCTCTGAACCATAGAAGCAAATCGAGAAGCAGAGAAGATCGGTGTTTATTCTCTCAACAAAGAGTAGGGATTGGCGAACTCTATGGGTACAAACCGTTAAGTTCAAACAAACTTGATGAACAGTTTTCCCTTCCGGATCGTCTTCATCAAACGGATACCCTTCGTAAAACTCATCAATCTTTTCAGGCGAATGATGCAGCTCTATTTTTACTTCTAAAGAATTTGTTATTCTGTTTATTGTCTGCAGTAGTGTTTCAGATTCTTCAATTAAAAAACTGAGTTCTAAGAATGGTCCACCCTGTAACCAACTCATTAAGATTCTCCTTCCTCAGTAATGGCGGATATTTCATCGGTTACGTGTAGCTCCCTGTGTTATTTGATCCATGGGATTAGAAATGTTTAAACTTAAATAGGCGTCTCATTTACCTCATTATCTCCTATTTCACAAAAAGTGATATAATTTTTATAAATGAAATACAAAGAACGAGGTGAATTTTGATGCAGTGGCAAGAAGTTCGCACGATCTTTCCCGATCAATATGTTCTGCTTGAAATTCTTGATTCCCATACTGAAGATAACACGCAATATGTTAAAGATGTCGCTATTGTCCGAGCCATTCAAGACCCATCTGAGGCAACCAAAGAACTCTTAAAATGCAAAGATAACAACATCGTGTACCATACAGGCCAAGAAGAAATTACGATCGAACTGAGAAAACCTCCATTCTATAGAGGCCGATAACATGCAGATCGAATATATTGATAGCCTATTGCAAGCTTCTATGACGATTAGCTATAAAGGACGCTCTTTGACAGTCGATCATTTAGTTATTGATACCGGAGCAGCACATTCGCTCATCTCTTCTGATATCGCGGCCCAAATCGGGATTCACTTTGAAAATGGAGACAAGCTTGTACACAGTTTTGGAATCGGCGGAGGCGAATACTCATTCCGGAAGCTGATCGATCAAGTTCAATTAGGTGATTACATTATGAACAATGCCTATATTGATTTTGGTGTTTTTCATGAGGATATCGATCAAATCAATGGCCTTATTGGGTTGGATGTTTTGAAGAGCGGAAATATGATAATTGATTTGCATCAAATGGAATTGAATGCGGTAACACTTAGTTACGATTAATAAGGGGCGCAAATTCAGTAGCGTCCCCTTTTTATTAAAAAATGAGATTGTTGTCCTTTACCGTTCCATTAAGGAAGTGTTACTTTCTCCGCCTTATTCTGGTAATCACTGTATGACCACGTCCACTCACCGTCCTGCTGAAATGAAGCCAAGTACTCAAAATTCGCTTCGCCGTTCTCATCCGTATCCATCGCGACGACGATATCGGGTGGAAGGCGATCTTCCTTGCTGAACGCTTCGTAATAAGACGCCAACACTTCGGTCTCGAAGTTTTCCGTACGCATATAGCTATCCGTCCGCTTGACGATGTCTTGTTGAACCGAGAGATCCGGCTTCGTCTCAAAAGTATACCGGAATGTGACCCGTGTCGGTAAGGCTACCGTCTTCAAGGATTTGATCTCCGGGATCGCCTGGCTGACTTGTTCCCGGAATGCCTTCAATGAAGGACTGTTCATCTCTTTGTGGGAAGTACAGCCGCTTAAGAAAACAATCCAGACAAGCAACATCATGATTCCGATTTTCTTCATGGAAATTACGCTCCGCTCGTTATTTGAAATACCTGAACCCTCCGCCTAGGCTTAAGAATGAGGTGATCGCATCGAAATGGGTCCGATAATTGATACTGCGCCGGTCACCCCATGTCGAAACGGCGATCCAACGGTTATCGTTCGGGTCACGGTATATTTCGCAATTATCATCCATTGCCATTCGTACTTGCCTGCGATCTTCATGCGCCGCCTCTCTATTTATTATAAATCACCGGGGTTTTGAATTCCCAATACTTCCACAACTTATCATCCGTCGCAAGTTCAGCCATAAAATAACTTACATTGATTCTGCTTGTTTTACCCGCATTGAATATGGGGCTTCTTACCGGAGCTTCACAAACATCAAAGGGACTCTCTTCATCATGATTGACTAATGTATCCGGCCGTACGGCAACCCATCCGACATTTTCGTCAGGTTGTTCTCACACTTTAACTTGATTGAATCCTCTAAATATTAAAAATACAGCCAGAACCATCTCACAAATAGCTATCGGCGCATTTAGGATAAAGTAGATGGGGCTCGTTAATTTGATGATGTTCAACATCAACAGTAACGTAGCCAGAAGAGTCAAGGTAGAACCGATCATTCCCCCGATCGAGAGCCACCCTGGGATAAGTCTAGTTTTATATAGGCCATAATAGAGGATCAAGCCGCCAATACTCCAGGGCAGTATCATTCCTATATGATTCAGAGTATCTCTGCCTTGTCTAAGCAATTCAGCGATAACTTCAAAATACGATAAGTCAGCTTGGCCGGCAGCTGCAGAACTCTGACTCGCCCCTAATAAAAGAAGCAGAGAGCCTATACCGGCAAAGAGAAAGCCGGAGCCAATAAGCCTGAAACCGAAATATCCCACCGCCAGACTTTTGTTGTATTTTTTTAAGATTGGATATACCAATACGGTTATCGTGACATAAACTACAGCCATTGCCGCTTGAAAAAAGGTGGCCACCAAAACTTGCATTTCGATTTCCGACAACTTTACAAGGTAATCGGAACGTTCCAATGCAGGAACGGAGCTTAATATTCCAAAAACAAAACTAAATATGAGCAGCAGCCCAAGGTAGACTGCCGTTTTTCTGTTGGTTTGCAGGACGCCTCCCCCTTTTACCTGATGATCCGCCAGAGTGTTTTACGAATAGTATATTGGCTGCAAAGTATGACCGAGTAGATACTAAAGTATTAAAGTTGGTGCGAACTAAAAAAGTCCCAAGCCTTGCCTTTCGGCATTGCTTAAGACCGGAGTCAGTTATATCAGGCCGAGCTCTCTGGCACGTGCGATCGCTTCGGTTCGCCGTTTAACCTGCAATTTGTCAAAAATATTACGATTATACCCCTTCACGGTACTTAAGGCCAGGAAAAGCCGATCCCCTATTTCTTGATTGGAGAGGCCTTGGGCAATCAGTTGCAGAACTTCCAGTTCACGCTGGCTTAAGGCATCGCTGAAAGGTTCGAAGCGAATGGGTGGACTGTGAATCGCGAAATGATTGAGCTTCTGTTCATGATGCATGTTGGACAGTAAAAAACCGGTATATTCCGGCTGGATCCGACGGGTAGCCGCTTCCGTTAACAAATCAAGCATGGGCTTACCCTCGTCAACAAAAAGACGAACGAAACCTTCATCCTCTGCCAGTGTCAAAGCAACTTTTAATCTTTGAAGCGCCCTCTCCAGATCGCCTTGGACCTGAAAGGCTAAGGCTTGGAGCACAAGAAGCTTAAGCTGTTCGTTCTTCCATTGCTTCGCTCTCGCTTGGTCATACAAAGTAGCCAGTAGGGCCAGAGCCGCGCTTGCATTCCCTTGGATCATATGGATTCTTGATTGCAGAACAGGCCATTCATTAGTTTCCAAATGCTTGACGGCTCCCGGAAAGTTGCCGTGATGAAGAGAAATAAGAAGTTCCAAATGTTGAACTTCACCCAAAAGGTGAGGATAGGATCGTTCCTGCACTTCATGACGAGCTTGAATCAACAAAGCTTCCGATGCTGAAATATCTTGTCTGGCAAGTTTCAATTTTGCCGCAAATAATTCACTATCGGATAGCCTATCCGTGTTTTCGATCTGCTTGGCCAACAGGATACTCTGCTCTATATGCCGTTCGGCTGCCTCCAAATCGTTCCATTCATAGAAGATGCGAGCCATGCCCAAGTAAGCATCACAAGCGGCCGGCAACGGCGGTTCGCCAGCTAGTTCAATCACTTGTTTATAGGTTTGCACGGCCAGGTTCAACTGATTGTCGAGCTCCTGAATCTGGCCTGTACCTAATGTTGCCATTAGCGTAATAATCAAGTGCCCCATTCGCTTGCTGATCGATAAGGCTTCAGTATAAGCTCGTCTGGCGGCTGCGCGATCGCCCTGCAGCTGGTAGGCAACGCCTAACGTCCAGCTTGTCGCCGCGCGCACAGGCAGATTATTCGGATGCAGCTGCTCCAACGCGAGGAGGGATTGGGCAATAATGGTATCCGTCTCGTTCCGAGTAACTCCAAGCGTGGCCCGGATCGATGCGATATGCCCGATTAGATCAGGATCTACCTCTTTGGAATCGATCTGCTTCATGGCCGCTTCGGCAGCGGATAGTTTTTCTTCGATTCCGTCCGCTTGGCCGATCATCAATAAGGCGGAGGCATAAATCACCCAGAGCGACGGCCGTTCGTTAAGCGTAGACGCGTCCTGGCGCTTCAACCAATTTAATACAGGCTGAGCGGCGCCGCGAAAATGTAGAGGCATTCCCTTTCCCTCGATTAATGTGGCAGCCCAATCCACATCCTGAGCCGCCACAGCGTGCCGAAAAGCTTCGATCTCAAGGTCATTCTCTTCAAACCAATGGCTTGCTCTAGTATGTAGAACGGCGATCTCCTCGGTCTTGTCCTTGTTGGCTTGATACAAACGCTGTCGCAACAAATCGGCAAAAAGATGATGGTAACGGTACCAATGACGCTCGCTATCCAACGGGATCATGAATAGGTTGGAACGCTCAAGATACGCCAGGATTTCATCTCCCCCCATCCCCTGCGGTAGAACGGCATCACAGAGGGAGCCGCAAAATCGATCAAGAATGGAGGTTTGAAGCAAAAAGGTCTGAACCTTTTCAGATTGCTGCATAAGGACTTCTTCCATTAAATAGTCCAACACAAAACGGTGGCTGCCGGTAAAGGATGAAATAAATTGGGTCGTATTCGAACAACCCTGCATCGAGATCGCGGCTAATTGCAGCCCGACAATCCACCCTTCTGTACGTGCCTCCAGAGCAAATACCTCCGCCGATGATAAATGAAGCCCCATGATTTGGTTAAAAAATAACGTCGCTTCATCCCGGGTGAAACGCAGGTCGTTTCCGCGTAGTTCGGTTAATCGGTTTTTTGCCCGTAATCTGGCGATCGGCAGCTTCGGCTCTTCGCGTGTCATGATGATCAAATGCATCTGTAACGGTTGATGATCGATCAGAAACGACAGAGCCTCATGCACAGTTTGAGATTCAATGACGTGGTAGTCATCAAGAACGAGGATAAATGAATCTGAACCGGATGATGTTTCATTGACTAAAGCAGTAAGGATGTATGGGATCGGCAACGGTTGCGGAGATTGCAGCGCTTTCCATACACCTTGGTCGTTAACGTCAACGATGTTCTTTATGGCAGCGATAAGATGAAGGAGAAATCGCCCAGGATCATTGTCACCTTCATCCAGCGACAACCAAGCGGCCCGACGTCTGCAGTCAGCCAGCCACTCGCTGACCAACGTGGTTTTACCATAGCCTGCAGAAGCGGAGATTAGCGTTACTTTTCCTTGCTGCCCCTCAGACAAGCGTTCAAATAAATGTGAGCGTTGAACCGCTTTCGATCGCGCTGGAGGAATATGCAGCTTTGTGGTTAATATGGGGATGTTCACTTCTTTCACTTCCTCTTGGCTATCGCTGATGAACTCCTTCGAGACTATTACAGTTTGTATGATTTTGGAAATTGAACATGATTTTTTCTCCCATATGCCTTCGATCTACTTTCAATTGATTTCAACTCTATGTTTGTTATAGTAAAATAAAAGTATCATAAAAAAGAGTTGAGGTGTTATATATGAAATGGCCTAAGGTTAGAAAACAGTTTCCTGATCGCTGGGTATTATTTGAAGCCATCTCCGCAAAATCCGCCAATCAACAGCGGCAAGTTGAGGAACTGGCCGTTATTTCTGATTTTGATGATACGAATTGCGCCTGGCAAGCCTACAAAGAACACCACCTTGCAGATCCCAGTCGGGAATATTACATTTACCACACCTCACATGAGCACCTTGAGATTATGGAGCAACCCTTTACTGGAGTACGTGGCTTACAATGAAGATTGTCATGAAAAATGGTCTGCCGCTTATTTCCGTTAAATTAGGCTATAAATCTAGCACGATTACTCTAGAAAATGTTCTCCTCGACACGGGCTGTGCAATTTCGGTATTTGATACTGACATCGTGTCTACGATCGGTCTCACGATTAACACCGAAATCGGCAGAGCTGTCCGAATGTATGGGATTGGCGGCAAAAGTGAACTAGCATTTCAACAAACAATAGACGAAATCTCAATCGATTCAAACCATCTCTCAAATTACACTTTACAATTAGCAATGACAAAAATCCCTTACGGTTTTGATGCAATACTCGGGGTTGATTATTTCACAAGAAGTCAAGCGGTTATCGACTTCAAAAACTTTGTGGTGTACTAAAAACAAAATCACTCCAAAAAACCGCATGCCACAAACGGAAAACCAGCACTACTACTTAATTCGCCCGCCGATTCACTCCTATTGTGCCTTTATATTGATTTGCATGTCCTTTTTATAATGTGGTTCATGGGCTTATGTGTTGGGGGGACCGCCTCTCAAAACACGATATAATTTCTATAAATGAAACACTGAGAAATGGAGTGATTTTATGCAATGGCAGGAAGTTCGTACGGTTTATCCCGATCAATATGTACTGCTTGAAATTCTCGACTCCTATACGGAAGATAACATTCAGTACGTTGAAGAGGTAGCTCTGGTTCGAGCCATTCAAGACCCCTCCGAAGCGACCAAAGAGCTCCTAAGATGCAAAGACAATAACATCGTTTACCACACCGGCCAAGAAAAAATTGCGATCGAGCTAAGAAAACCTCCATTCTATAGGAGCCGATAACATGAAGATCGATTATATCGATAATCTACTGCAGACCTCTATGACGATCCATTATAAAGGACGCTCCTTGACCATCGATCATCTAGTTATCGACACCGGTGCAGCCCATTCTCTCCTCTCTTCCGATCTCGCGGCACAAATCGGAATTCACTTTGAAAATGGAGACAAACTTGTACGCAGTTTTGGAATTGGAGGAGATGAATACTCTTTCCGAAAGCGGATTGATCAAGTTCAGCTAGGAGATTACATTATGAACAATGCTTATGTTGATTTTGGTGTCTTTCATGAGGATATCGATCAAATAAATGGCCTAATTGGGTTGGATGTTTTGAAGAGCAGCAATATGATTATTGATCTGAATCGGATGGAAATGTATTCAGCTATCCTAAGTCGCGATTAAGATAGGGATGCAAATTGCTCGCATCCCTATCTTCCCCGTAACTAAAGTTTAATCTCAGGTAAATTCTCTGAATCAACCTCATATTCCCCTACACGCCGAATGATCTTTTTTACAATGTTTTCAATCCAAACCTTTTCATCATCTGTTATTGGTAAAAAAGAATTGGATTTTCCTTTTCTTGCAGATAATTTATCTCCTCTTTCCGAGGAAAGCTCTCCTAATCTTTTCAATACTTCGATATCAATTTTATACTTAATTGAAGCTTCGCTTCTTGAACCAGCAAGACCCTCAAGATAGCTCAAACAAAAATAAGCCATACTGAGTAATTGATCCTTTCCATCGAGATACATTTTATACCTTGCCCATAATATCTCAACATCAAGGCTTGCCAAAAAATCTGTAGGAACTTTGGGATAGCTTCCTCTTACTACAGTCAAATTCGCTTCCATTGTTGATCCACCACTTAATCTAATCGGTCCCAAGTTTATTATGTTGTCTTTTTTTGGTGATCTATCAATAATATCAGCATTATGAAATTTAAAATTTAATTCCCCAATCCCTATCCTTAAAGCTGTGTCGATTTCCCAAGACTTTAATAATTTTTCTACCACTTCTCTTGCTTCTTTAACTTCTGAATAGTGATTCTTAAAATTACATGTCAAAATACCATTTTTTAAATGCATATCAAACTCTTCACTATCATACTTAAGTTCAGCAGCCACTGAGTATTCAATTTCATCATCTGTAACTAAATGATATTCTATAAAATTCACATGTGGGTCATTCATATAAAACCTCCATTGCAGGGGTATATTTCCAAACAAATTCATCACAAGCATAAATTAAAAATTGCTAAAATATCGTCCCCCAACTACTCATCATCTTCGTCTAGTCCCACTAACATTTCTTCTTCAATTTCTTTTTCAATTATAAAGTAACGTCTGATTTCGTCCCAACAATCTGAAAAAATAATTTTAAATTCATCAGCATCTAATATAAAGGCACTGTCATCTGTAGAAAAATTAAGTTCATCTTCTTCAGCATTAAATTCCGAATAAAAAATAGTATCTCCCATTGGGTGAAGGCCAGAAATATGCAAATATAAACTTAGTGATAGCGTTATAGTTTCGGCCTCTACATCCTCATACAAAATAGCACTAACCAATAATTTGTCATCACTTTTTTCGAAAATCACCTCTTCTTTCCATTCATATTCCATTAAAAAATCTATAATTTCTTCTAATAAATTTTTAATTTCACTTTTTACCTTACTAATCCTTATACAAAAAGCCTCCACATCAACTTCTTCTAATCCTTCAAAATCATACATTGGATAGCTCCGACCATCATTTTCAAGCCCTTTTAATGGAGCCATTATTAAGTCGTTTCCAAAATCTATAATAAGTCTCTCCGGGATAAAAATATAATCAATGACGGTATTATTAGCAGTACTACCCGTGGGTATTTCATAAATAATAAAGGTGTTAGAGCTAGATACTTCAGCCCAAGGTTTTTGAGTTTCTCTAATATCAGTACTAAACTTAATAAAATCTGGTACCACTTTACTAAGATAATTCTGGAGTGATGTACTTGTAATGAATCTTTCTTGTTCTATTGCTTCGGGTGCTTCTCCTTTTAGTGCTTTTAATAAAAAGTGCGTCCATATACCATGCCCAAGCATTGAACTGCTATATGATTTTTCACCGCGTGAACATGATAAAAACATAGCTCTGTAATTGCTAGAACGTACAAAGTCGATAAATTCGCTAAAGTTCATATCGGCAATGAATTCCCTGCTTAATAATTGCTCATCAATTCTACTGGCACAGGCATCAATGAATAACAAACTTTTATTACATTTTGATTGCCGAAGAGGTTCCATCAATATCTGGTTCAGTGAAACTGTAGTATCTTTATAATTGTATGGATGGGTATCCCATGTTGTTATTTTGTTATAACCACCGTCAAAAAATCCATGACCGGCATAGTAAAAAATGAACTGATCACTTTCACATAGCCGGGAGATTTCATATCGTAACTCTTCAGTTAAAGCTGATCTAGTCACATCTGCATCAATCCATAGTTTGATATTATCTTGAGAAACCTTAAGATTCTCTATTAACCACTGTCGAAATGCATTAGCATCATTTTTTGCATAATCAACTTTTTTAATACCAAATTGATAATTCTCGACCGCAATTATTACTGCATATGTATTTTCGTTTATCTTCTCAGCCATTTAATCACCATCTTTGATCCATCAAGAATTATTCATCTTCAAATAAGTCTAAAGCATTTTTCCTTTTTCCAAGAAGTTCATCTTCTTTGACTATAAGTGGATCTAGCCAGTCTGCTTTTTCTTTTATCCATCTTGCCCTGTCTAATATTTTTTGCTTCTGCAGAGAATCTTGCATTCCATTTACGCTACTTTCAAGAGATTCCGCGAATTCTCTGATTTTTCTGGCTTGATCCCACTCCAGTACAAGCGTCTCTAATATTTTTACTTTTTCCTCTTCTCTGCGTTTAAGTTTCTTTAACTGGTACTGTCTTTCTTCTTCAGCCCATTTTCTCTCAAGTTCTCTGTGATGCAATTCTTCTCTAGCAAGAACTCTGTTTGCCACGATAAACAAGTCTGTAATAACCTGGTTCAGTTTGGTTTCCAGTGGCTCTGAAGGAGTATCTTCATGCTCAAAATGTTCCGTATACTCCCTGTTCCAAGATGATCCATTTGATGTTACTGAGAGTACCAACGGGCGTACTACTTGCTCGGATGTTACTTCTACATGCTTAGCTTTATTTTTTGAGGTTTGTTTGACTCCTGCTTCTTTTAGTTCGAATTTAAAAGAAACATGCATCACATTTATATATGCCTGGTCCTTTTTATCATTAAAGCCTCCGATAGACACCCAACTTTCCAAGTGAGGTAAAGTCTTGATTAGGGCGTCCATGATCCGATAGGCTCTCTTTAGTTGATCAGCTGATACAAATATGGGAAGTACCGGCTTATCTTCTCGGTACTGATTCTTAATCCTCGCCTGATATAAGTAGTTGAAACCAGCTCTCTCAACAGCCTTATCCCGGCTCTTTCTATACTTCATTTCTTCCTGGTGCTCGACAATCAAGGGATGTGGTTCACGTAGTTGGGATTTGACCTCAATTTTAGAGCAGGTTTCTTTGATATAATTTTTAGTGTCATCTGTTAATAAAAACATCCCCTCTCCTGACTCAAGTTCTTCATCCTTTAAGTTCTTCACATCATGTTTATACTTGATTACATAGTTGCGGACATGTTTTTTCAACTCGCCTGTAACTTTAGGAAGTGCGGATTTGTATACAGATTTTCCAGCTTTTAATTTTTCCCAATAACCTCGCGGCGGAAGCGGAATACCGAAACGGATACAATGCTTTCTCAACATCAGAGATTTCATACCTTTGAGCCACGGTTTTTACTGGCTCAGCCCAGATTTCATTGTATAAATGTTCCCGTTCATCTGCTGTTATCGTTCCCCTAAAAAAAGAAGTTCTTGATCTACTCAAAATATCCCCTCCATTTAAAAAAATGACCTAGTGTTACCCGCAATTGCCATTACCTTGATCTTTTTTCAGTTTTCTAACTGTGTTGTTTTATCTTGTTGTGCTAGTTTCCTTATCCTTTCATCAATTATGTTCTTCCCTTCTACTGATTTCATAAACTCCCTTACCTCATTTTTTATGACATTAGTTTTATTAAATAACGAACTTTGCGCTCTTTCTGTTTTATATCCAATCAGTGCAATTGCAATTCCTAAGCTTACTAGTGTAATAGCATCACTCAATGCATTAACTTGTTTTACAGGGATATTGATTTTTAAATTTGGTAAAACGAAAATAGCCATTACTGCAGCCGCAAGAAAAATTGAACGTGGAAAATTTAATACTTGATCCAACTTAATCCCTCTCTTCTCTTCTATTCCTTCAATGATGAATTCTATTAAGTCAGATAATATAAGAAATAACGCTGCAATTGAGACATACAGTAACCACTTCCCAGACGCATTAATAATTGGAGTTAATCTCAGTACCGATAAAATAATAAAACAAATTCCAGCTAATTTAGTGAATAATGTGGTCAAGAATTGTTCCTCCCTTTTTAATTTTGAATTCGGCACCAGCAATCATTCTGGTATCCACGAACTCTCAGCCTTTGATAGCTACTAGCTTAGGCTGAGGCGCGTATTGTCTGTACATCTATTAACAAAGAACAACAGCCCTATAGAGTGAATACAATGTTAGTCGAAGTTCTTGCCACCATAATATTCTAGAGGAGTTTATCTCCCTTATACCAATTGAATTTGTTCCTTACTTGTACTGCCAATTCTATTGCTGTCTCAACTGACTCATTGCCCCTTGAAAATCTATGAGTGAATTGTTTTGCTTCATCGATTGGAAGTCCATATTTATTTTGGAATTCCTCCATCTCCCTCCATACAAACTCATCACAAGCATTAACCGAGTTCCCCACATATTTATCAAAGTCGCTGGTCTTTAAATGATTCGGATTATATGCATCTTTATAAGTTGCCATATAAGCATTAGTTTTGGGTATTAATTTTATTGAGATAGATTTTCGTTCGTTGTCTGTACGTGCGCTAAGCGTTATTGAAAATTCATTTGCAGTGCCCCCAACCCAAGAAGACCAATTATATTCGATAGCTCGATCTACAAGTGTAGTAACGAGAGTTTCGAATTCTCTAATCCTAAACTCCTTCCAATTAACCTTCCTGCTGTTGGAAAACTTTCTCCAGTTATCTTGAGTAATTGCTTCAGTTTCTTCAATTCCAAATATACTCGCTAACTCATTAAAACCATTTTCGTAATCAATCCTAAAATCTGCAAACTTCCTATCTGCTAAGAATAAAGGAATGTCACAATCCCTATAATAGATAGGAAGCACAAAGACTTTCTTTAATTGCATTTGTTTGACCCACGCTGCTCCGATTTCACTTTTTACCCATTCTGAATTCAAAGCTTCTGGTGATAAAACAAGGCCAAGATATTCATTTTCACGAATACCTTCTTCAATTTTCCAAGTAATAGACTCTCCAATTCTTATTTCCCATTTGTCAAACCAAACATTTACGCCAATTCTTTTCAAGTCCCTTGCAAGTTTTTCTACAAAAGGTTTATCAATACTAGTGTGGCTCAAAAATATGCTAGGCATATTATCCTCTCCAATCTGCAGGAATTTCGACTAACATCCAGTTATTACGAAAAGCCCCAGCCCTAGATAGCTCCTATCTTAGGCTGGGGCATTTGTTTTGTCTGAGCATCTTCCATGATTATACATCTGTTAATAAGGGGGTGGTAGCCCCGAAGCATGGATATGATGTTATTTATAGATGTAGAGGACGAAGGTCTTGGCAGAAAGCCGGTTTATCCAAGCTTAATTAGCCAGCCGACGCTAATCAGATATTAGCCGATAATTAAGGCTGATTAAATTTCGAATAGATCAATCTTCCTAGTAATGGTAGTATTAGGGTATTGCACAAGCTCTTAAAGGAGGCGCACTATGAACTTTTTGATGACAAGAAACAGAGACGTTAGGCTCAACACAACCAAGTTAGATTTCGGCATCGTCGATCCTCAAGGTCAAATCAATGGGCTTCTCGATCTCGATATTCTTATGAGGTTACATGCAGTAATTGATTTAAAAGACCTCACTTTATAATTAGTTGAAAACGTAATCGAAAAAAGACTTAGGTGCAACGATACACCTAAATTTGAACCTCTTTAAAGGACATTTTAAGCTATCATCGATTTTCACATTATTATGGAGGATATCTTGCTAACAACTAATTTACTTCAGTATTATTTGGATTGCCTTAAGTACGAGAGTTATTATTCAATTCAGCTTAAACAAAATGAGTTATCGTTTTCTCAGATCAATCCAGCGGAACTAGATAAAGCTTTTGTTTCTTATGAAAGAATAAGTAAGCGATTAAAAGATGACCATGTCATAATGTTCGGCTACCCGTTATTGCGAAAAGGGCAAGGCGAAAAAGCAATTTATTTGCCTTTGATTTTATGGAGCAATTCGACTTTTTTAACGGATCGCGATTTATTTAAAGCAGATCAGTATGGATTTCATCAAGAACTTTACAGATCCGTCACGGACAAAAGTTCCGTTGATACAATACATAAACTAAAGGATCAATTTGCTTTATCCCCTAAGACCTTCTTGCGAGATGGACAAAATCTGCAAAAGCTGTTGGAGTACACTGATTACGAAATAAAAGATATTGTTTCAAGTTACGTAATCGTTCAAGCAGAACAAAAAAGTGCAAGTAACTATCTTATTGTTAATGAAATTAAAGAAATTTTAGATGGTAAATGCAAACCAAGCGCCGTACTTAACAGCTTCCTTACACATAGTTTTGCATTACAAAACCAATACACCGAGAGAACTCCGTTGCATCTTGTTCCAAGTAATTTTCCTCAAAATGCTGCGATTTCAGATATTGAAAATACAGTCAATATTATCAAAGGACCACCTGGTACGGGAAAAACCCAAACCATTTTAAACTTAATAGCAAATCAAATCGATCAACATGAATCATGTGTCGTCGCCAGTACAAATAATCAAGCGGTAGACAATATTTCTGAGAAGCTAAAGGGAAAAGGAATTAATCAACATTTTTTTGGTTTTGTTCGCTTGGGCAGTATAGCTCAAAATAAAAGAGAATCTTTGAAGATAAAAAATGAAATTGAACGGATGAAGAAAGAAGTTCAAACGATGCTGTCGGACGAAAGCTATATTAGCTTTAGAATGAAAAGTCAGGCCTTAATGGAGCGAATCAGTCAAGCCGAAAACATGGAACAACAAATCATTGATATGACAAATACAATCACCCAACTTGAACAGTTGGTTGGCATATTGAATGATCGTTTGCGTCTGCTTCATTTAACGAGCATGAAGAATGACTTTGAAGAACTCTCATTAGCAAATGAAAGAATTGAGCAGCGATTGCGTGCACTTGTAGACGATCCTCTACATTTATTTGGGAGTGATATTTTCCGTAAGTTTCGTGCTTTTGTGGCCAGGAAAATCGATGCCTACATGAAAAGACGAGTTAAAGCGTACTTACGCTCAATCGATGCTACCCATTTATGGGACTACATTGATATCACAAGTCCAACACATTCGCTAGCTCTTTGCGAAGAGATCGTTAAAGTCATTAACTTAGAGAATCGTCTTAAGCAATACAAAGTTGAGCTTTTGCAACTACAGCATCAGCAGAAGGAGCAAGCTCATAACTTAGAAACACTGTATAAAGAGAAAAATGAAATTGATCTTGAGATCGTTCGTTCACAGTGGCTTTCTAAAGCAAAACCGATATTGGAAGATGCAAAGGAAATGAGGAATATTGAAAGTCTTCTCAAAGAATTAAGTGAGGATGGAAGAATACGCCAAAATTCATCTGCCTTCTATTCATTTGTTAAGCTGTTTCCTGTACTATTAGTAAGTAATTTATCTGCTCGAAATTGTATTCCATACGGAACATCGGTAGACCTGGTCATTATAGATGAGTCGTCGCAATGTTCAATTCCAAGTGTGTTCTCCCTGTTACAAGTTTCAAGGAGAGCTTGCTTTTTTGGCGATATCCACCAATTAAGTCACATAGTTTCATTGGAAGACTCACTGTGTGATACATTGTTCGATAAATATGTCTCAGGCATTGAACGAACACCCTATTGTTTTCGTAACGTCTCTGCATTTGAAAGAGCTGAACAATCATGCCAGCATAATGACCGTGGAAAGCACTTATTAAGCTATCATTATCGCTGTATTCCTTCTATTGCTTCGTTCAGTAATCAGCAATTCTACCGCGGACGGTTGCGAATGATGCGCCAAGAGCCAGAGAGAAAGCCTTATCGTACTGGAATATTCTCAAAAAATGTATACGGAACCGCCTCTGGAACTTATAACCAGCAGGAATTGGATGAAATCAAATTAATAGTAGACAAACTAGAAAGTAATGGAGTTACTCAAATTGGAATTGTAACACCTTTCGCTGCACAGAAGAACAACTTAATACGAGCCTTTCGCCAAAATCCTAATATAAAGGTGGGAACTGTACATTCCTTCCAAGGTGGGGAATGTCAAGCCATTATATTCAGTACTGTCATTTCAAATGGTTCGTCTGCTTTTCAAGTTGATTTTGTGCAAAATAGTTACCGTTTAATCAATGTTGCTCTGACTAGAGCAATAGACTACTTTATCCTCGTAGGCAATTTAACGAAGATCGATAATGGTAAAGGCTATTTAACTAAGTTAAGCCATTATATTTACACCATAGAGGCTAGCAACTTCCATCGTCCTGCAATTGAATTATCTATTGAATTTAATAAAATTATACGACAAGAAAGTCGCAAAGCCCTCTTGCATCAGGGAGAACGGATGATTTTTAACAAGCTACAGATTTTTCTTGGCGGTATGCCATTCATTGTCTTTCCGAAAGTTCCCATTAAAGATGTATTATCCATCAATTTCGAGCTGGACAGTACACTAAAGTCATATTACTTTACTAGCCATATGGATTTTGTCATCTACGAAAAAGAATCGCTTCAGCCGCTATGTTCCATTGAATATGATGGGGAGTACCATAGACGTGATGAAAAAACAATAGAAAATGATGCAAAGAAGGATAAACTGTGCAGCTATGCAGAATTCCAGCTATTTCGTATAGCTTCTAATGATGAAGCAGAGGGTTGGGAAAGATTGAGGAACTATCTATACTCTTTTGCATAAAATGCAATTAATTACTAACACCGATTGGACTTTTGCTTGCTAATTGCCCCCTCCCTTCTCATCACGGGTAAATAACGTGAAAGATTTGCAGCCATACCCAAAACTTGGGACACGGCTGCAAATCTTTTCTTTCAGGTCCATATTGTTCAGCATCCGACATTTTCTCTCTCCAACCGGGAGACTCTATATATGAGTGAAATTAATTAAAAGCCCCGAAGAGTTTAGTTTTTTGCGCAACAGAGTATATTTTTTTTCATCTTGCTAACTTCGCCAGTCTTTTGTAAAAAGTAGCGAATCATTTGACAAGGAAACAGCCTTATGTTCGTTCAGTATTTGCTGTGCCTCCCTCGATAATCTATTTATTGCGTCTATGGCTATAAATATTTGTTTCTCGAGAAACATATCATCATTATAAATGTCAATAATGTTTTCAATAACACTATCCTCAATATTCTTAAATAATAACGAATCATGTATAAGTATAGGAAGTTGTGTAAGTTCAAGCACAGACAAATCAAGGATAAACAAATTAGTATATGCTTTTCCAGTACCTTTATTAACGAAAACCTTATATTCGTAATCATTTTCAGATAACAACAATTGCGGTGCCCTTCTCTTATCACTATGAAGTTGGTCGTTTATTTCTATAATTTTTTTATTAATTTTGTCATTTACTTCATTTAAACTTGTACTCTTTTGCTCACTTATTTCTTCAGATGTTTTCCCGATATTTTCTTTAATATTTTGAGTTTCAACATACATTTTATTCTCTAAATCAATATTTCTAAGTCTCAAAGATAAATCAAACATCCGTTGAACTAAATGGTTTGGCTGCCCCTCTGTCTTTAACAAAGAACTCATTCTACTGTCAATCATTATTAATTGTTCATCGAAATAATTCAGTTTATTTTCTAATTCTTTTTGCTCTTTCCTTAATTCAGATCCGAGAATCTTACTTATTTTTTGATGGAAACCTTCGACTTCCTTAATTCGTTCTATATTAACATTAGGAAAAAATTCAAGTAACTTATCATATTTCCGCTCTACATACTTTTCCTTCATGTTTTTATTGATGCGGTTTAGACGCGCTTTAAAATAATTCCTTTCCTTTAGCAGCTCGTTTTTCTCACCTTGTAGTTTAAAAACCTCCTCTGACAGCATATCACTTAAATTTAATGTATATTTGTAAATGTTTTCTTTAATAATATTTATCTCTACCTCGATATCAGATCTTTCCTTAATGTTTTTTTCATAAACTGATTTCGATATCTTAGGTAAATAATCGTACTTACTTGCTTTATTAATTGTAGTCTGTGAATCCTTAAGTGCTTTTAGTCTTTTTTCGCTTTCTATTACATGGTCATATTTATTAAATAATAAAAGGACCCTTTTTACTGTCTCGGCATTTTTTTCTTTTGGGAAGGTATGTAGAGGTCTTTTAACATCTATGTTATGTTTCCCCCATACCCTTGAATAAAGACTTACTGCAGCTCTAAATGACAAATGTTTAGTAGTCAGACGATAATTATTTTTCAGAAATTCCCAGTATTTTTCTAGAGGCTGTTCATCTATAACATCAAAGAATTTATTGCAAATATACACAATCTTAGGTTCAATTGTTTTTCGAATGAAGTAATATTCAGTATCAGAAAATTCAAGTATAATTTTAAATTGATGATGCCCTAACTCAGTCACCACATCATTATTATGCTCTATGTATGTGGTACCCCCAAAAACAAAATCTATTATCATGAGTAGTGTGGATTTACCAATTGAATTGGAAGCTTGATTATCACCTAGCACCACATTTAGACCTGGCTTAAAATTTATCGTTCCTATTCTAAATAAGTCACAACTTATCTGTTTTAACATAAGATAAGACCCCACTATCTTCTTCTACATTGATAATTTCCAGAATATAAAGTACCTCAAGGGAGTACATAAATTCCTCAATTCCCTCAAACTTATCATAAACTTCATTAAATAAATCAACTAAATAGATATTCCCCTGTTGCTTTAACTCTATTATACTGAGCATTTTATTAATGATCGATTCTTGATAGGTGGTTACTTTGTTAGGGACTATCAAGAGAACACCTCACAATTCTGCACAAAAAAAGATATAATAATTTTACAAACTTCAACGGGACTTCTTTCCGTCTTTTTACTTAACCATTCTGACATATATTGATATATATCTTCTTGATTCTGTCCACTCTTCTTGAGCGTCTTATAAAGTGCTTTTATTTGAGTCGCAATAGTCTCAAATGTATCTGGATTTGATTTATCCAATTGAGAGAATTGCTCCTGAATGTATAAGTAATAGTCATTTACATCTGCAATAATTCTTCTTTTAGTGGTTTTCTTAAGAGTACTATCTACCTTTTCTTCAATTTTTAACGCATCCATGCTTAATTTATCTGGGTCGAATTCCCAATCATCTTCATTTGCTAATAAATTTAAAATGGTATTTATCTCTGACTCAATTTGATAAGAAAAATATCTAGACCTATTTTCATCCCTTATTATTAGTTGTTTTTTTATTGCAACTAATCTTCTATACTCTTCAACAGTCCTAGGCTTATCAAACTTCCAATGGCAGTCTCTACAAAGAGCAATATAGTTTTCAATTGCATTAACGTCATCACTCAATTTTTCTTCATTTTTCAAAAGTTCTCGTTCTTCACTCGTTGGGTTTAATGGGTAAATGTGAGCTCCTTCAAAAATCCTATGAAGTTTATTACCTTTCTTATATAGCAAACTCTTTGCACATAAAGGACAGTAACCTTCAACTTCGGAAAATAGTTTAAGATTTTCATTATCAGTTAATGCTTTTCGATTGTCTTTCACTTTCACTGGCTCTACACCTCGATAGATTATACGTTCTTTTAAGTATCTTAAATGCGAGTATAGCTATTAGGTATCAATGATTGCATTCGACATTCTCTTCCAAATTCCTTTCCTGAATTTGGAGTTGATTCCCCTACATAAATAGTCTTATTGAACTAATCTTATTCTACTACAATTTGGAATTATATGCCGAAAAATTGATATTTTCTTAAAAATAAAAAAAACTCCCGCTAAAATTAGCAAAAGCATTGAATCCATATTATATTCACATAACAGCAAACACTTGTGGTTTCTGATTTATATTCAAAAATCCCAGGCTTCCTTCACCAACTCACTCCTTAACCCCCTTCCCCTCCCCACAAAACACCTCCACCAGCACCAAAGCCCCCATTCTAAACCCCTGAACAAAAGCCTCACTTGCTACCATAGAACTAGTCTCCCCATTCAAATCCAAGATCTCCTCAAGGGTTTTGAAATCGTCCTCCGAAAATCTTTGCTTGGCTTCTTCCATCAATGCAGAGATCTTTCTAGTCAACGGACGATACTCGGGATTCGAGGGGACTATATGCTCTTCGGGACGTAGGTTACCGTAATATAATTCTTCTATAATGTTCTTCATTGGCTCGACCTCTTAGGTTCTTGTCAAAGTAAGGAGTTAAAAAACTTGACGCCGCTCCCCCGAGACAAGTTTACCGTATACGATTAGAGCGAGTTGAATTTTATGCAATATTCGCATAATACTCTCTAAGTAAACAAAATCGGATAGGCGATCCGGCGATATCCTCCACCTGCATCCCCTTCAAGCAAACTCCTTAATCGTGTCCATTTACAACAAAAGAACGTGCACGGGCCGATCAAGGCTTCCCATGCACGTCTCCTATTTGTCATTACAACACGATTAACAAGGATTACTTTTTATTTACTCTAAGGACTACTTCTTATTCACCCTATTGTAGTCCTCCAAAGCTTTGTTGGAGGCGGCGGCCATATCTTTAATGGCTTGGTCGATATCTTTTTTGCCTGTAACATAGGCCAGGGTTTCGTCCTTTATCGCACGGTTGAATTCACCTGAGACCGGGTTCATGGGTTCCTGAGTTTCCGGAGACGATGCGTGCAGTTGCTCGATTGCGGTTTTAAATAAAGGATTTTCCTCCAAATGCTGCTTCATTTCAGGCAAATCATAGGTTTTTTTGTTGACCGGAAAATAACCGGTGCCTGTATGCCATGTAAATTGTGTTTTGGGAGAAGTGCTGTATTTCATATATTCCCATGCGGCATCGATGTTCGATGGTTCGCCTCTGTCCACCAGGTACAGCGCCGAACCGCCGACAGCTACTCCGCCTTTGTCACTTTCATGGACCTTAGGCAAGAACGCGGTGCCTACTTCAAATTTATCGCCCACCGCGGTTAACGTTCCTTTTACGCCTGCTGTTGAATTAAGGAACATGCCTAGCTTTCCTGCAGCAAAAACCTCGTTCGTTTTTACTTCCGGGCCCGTTTGGATGCCGCCGTATTCCACAGCCTTTTTCCAAGTGGTTAGGAATTGTTTCATCGTACCTGTCGAATCAAATTCTACTTGGGTCATGGTGTCTTCACGACCGTTTTTGTTATTGCCGATATAGCCTCCCTGCATCCCGATCCAGCTCGATAAGTGGTATTGGTCCGGCGTTACGGAAAGACCCCATTGCGTCACTTGATCTCCGTTCCTTTTCGTCATCTTGGCGGCGTATTGGCCCATTTCATCAATGGTTTGAGGAGGTTTATTCGGGTCCAACCCCGCTTCTTTAAACATGTTTTTATTGTAGTACAACAAAACTGTAGAGTTGGCAAACGGAACTCCCGCCAATTTACCTTTGAAGCTGAAGGAAGAAACGGTATTGGGCTCTAAATCCGCTATATTGAAAGAAGGGTCTTTATCGATCATCGATTGCGCCCAGATAATACTAGGCACGTCCTTGATATATGCCGTGTCCGATGCGGGAACTTGTACGATATCCGGCAAGTTTTTGGTATCCTTCGCCTGGACGGCCGCTTTTACTTTTTTCAGCAAGTCCTGGTAACTGCCTTGAAATACCGGCGTAACTTCAATCCCCTTTTCCTTGCCTATCGTATCGTTGAAATTTTAGACGACTTCTTTCACCACACCTTCATTCGTGCCCCCCATGGCATGCCAAAATGTTAAATGAACCGTTCCGGAATGGCTAGCTTCAGCCACCGCGCTGCTGCTAGCGTCCATGGAAGATGCGGTTGTGTCGGTTTTCGTCCCGCACCCGGTAAGTAGTATGATCGATGCGGCTAGTACTGCAATGGTTTTCCTCATTCCCAAATCCTCCTAATGGTTATGTGTGTTTTTTATATTAACTACCTATCAGTGCGCTGGGTCTGCGTCTGAATGGGCAGGTTAATCTGCTTGCATTTCCATATGGGCCACGATCGGATAATGATCCGACGGGTACCCATCTTCAACCTTGTCTCTCACAATCGCACTGGATTTAAAGTCAATCCCTTGACTGCTCATAATGTAATCGATAGGTCTGCCTTCCGTGCCCCCTTGATAGCCGTGAAACGTTCTGCTATGTTTCTTCTCCTCCTCGGACATAAGGTCGAAGCAACTTGTCATCGGCTCGAATTCATGGATCACATCGAGCAATCCACTCTCCGGAGTATCGTTGAAATCGCCGGTTAGCATGACCGGTAAGGGGATGTCCAGATTCTGTTCCCGCATGTTTTTCAAAATCAGTCTCAACCCTTCTGTTCTAGCCACCTTGCCTATATGATCCAGATGAGTATTAAAAAACCTTATCGCGGGCTTTGTCTCGCCATGAAAAGCAAGCTCTACCCATGAACAAATTCTTTCGCATTGGGCATCCCAGCCAAAACTGCCGATCACATCCGGAGTTTCCGACAACATAAACGAACCGCTTCGCAAGATGGAAAAGCTGTCCCTTTTAACAAAAATAGCGCTGAATTCCCCCGCCTCTTCCGCACGGGTTCGGTTAACCCCATATACGTCATAGGTTCCGTGGAATCGGTCTTTTAGCCAATCCAGCATAAGAACCGTCGCTTCCTGCGTACCGATCAAATCCGGCTTGCGGTCCTCGATGATTTTGGCTACCCAATGCTTTCTTTTTCCCCATACATAAGGGTCTGTAGCTACTGCCGTACGCAAATTGAATGTCATCACGGTAAACGTTCTGCTCACTTCAACGCCTCCTATCCTTTAATTGCAGAAAATGTAATCCCTTGTACCAACTGCCTCTGGAATACGAGGAAAATAAATACCGATGGAATCAGAATGACCGTAACCCCCGCCATTACCGGGCCGTACACCATGCTTTCTTCGAATTGGAGCATCGTAATTCCAACCTGCACGGTTCTCATATGCTCGGTGTTGGTAACCAATAAAGGCCATAAGTAAGCATTCCACAGCCCGATAAAAGAAGCGATAAATATGGACGACAATACGGATCTGGACATCGG
The DNA here is from genome assembly GCF_020179875.1 of Paenibacillus sp. alder61. Taxonomy (NCBI): domain Bacteria; kingdom Bacillati; phylum Bacillota; class Bacilli; order Caryophanales; family Paenibacillaceae; genus Paenibacillus; species Paenibacillus sp. alder61. The sequence goes on along the minus strand of NZ_JAIUDG010000002.1, from coordinate 148,640 downwards.
CAGCAGGATATTCAGAAAAAAACGCAGATCCCCGCAGCCATCGACGAACGCGGCATCCCTGAAATCCCTCGGCATCGTTTTGAAATGCTGCCGCAGCATAAACATAAACGTGGCCGAGGCGATCATGACAATCATAATGCCTGCATAGGTGTTGATTAATTTCATATTCGCTACGGTGATGTAATTGGTAATAATGAGCATATCGCCCGGAATCATCATCGTTCCCAGAATAATCAGAAACCAAAAATGTTTGCCCTTAAAATCGAAGAAAGCAAAGGCGTACGCCGCTAAGCTGCTTGTAATCAATCTTCCGATCGTTCCGATCGACGCGATCAAAAAGGAGTTCCACATAAACAGGAGAATAGGCGTGGACGTAAACACCGTCTTGTAATTCTCCCAATATAAGGTGCTTGGAAATAACTTGGGAGGATAGGAGCTTAGGTCAGACGCGCTCATCAAGCTTACTCCCACGCAATAAATAACCGGAAAGGAGACAATCAGTCCTACAAGAAGACAAAGAATGCTCATGAACAGCTTGTGTACATACCTGGATCTCATCATGTGTAATGAACCCCTTTTTTCTCATATACAAAGCTCAGCAAAGTAACCAGCATAACAATGACGAAGATTAAGACCGCTACGGCGGATCCATATCCGTATTTCGCATTCTCAAACGCCTCGATATACATCCAGTACATCATCGTTTCCGTAGATCCCATAGGACCCCCTTTCGTGATAATCCATACGGGACCGAAAACCATCAATGAACCGATCAAATCGGTACAAATCAAGAAAAAATCGTGGGGGAGATCAAGGGCATTTTTATGCTTACCAGCTTCTGAAAATAGTTGCAGCCTTCCATATCCGCCGCTTCCAACAACTCTGACGGCACATTGCGGAGCGCCGCAAGCAAAAACAAAAAGCTGAACCCGAGTCCCATCCACACGCTAAGGATCGAAATGCCTACCATCGCATATTTTTCATCGCCAAACCAGTCGATGCCTAAGCCTGTCAAATAGTTAAACATACCGATTGTCGGATTCATAAGCAGTTGGAAGATCATGACGGCCGAAGACATGGATACCGCCATGGGCAGTGCGAACATAATTTGATAAATGTGATTTCCTTTTCTCTTCTTTTCCGCCAAAAGCGCCAAAGCCAAACTGATAAAAAATGTAGCGGGAATCGTTATCGCCGTATATTCCAACGTATTTAACAAGGTATTGATCAACATCTTATCTTTGAAAAGATTAATAAAGTTTTCGAACCCGACAAACTCAACCGGGTTTCCATTCAGATCAACCAAAGTAAATCCCAAGTAGACCGTCTTGGCGAACGGATAATAGGTGAACAAAATAACAAACAGCAAACATGGCAACATAAACAAATAAGGTTTGATTATTTTTTTTATCCAGCCCATACAGGACTCCCTTCCCATTTTTCAAGAGGTATAGACATCTTTGCCAATATCGTAACGTGAAAGTATTCGCCGACTGTCAAATCGATTTATATGTTTTGTAAAAGCAAAAGAACCCGCTCTGTAGAAACAGAACGGGCTCCTCGCGGTCAAATCGGCTAGATCGTGCGTCTTATGCGGAACGTGAAGACATCGTTGCGCAAATAATCCAGCGAGTACAGGACAGGTTGATTGACTTCGTCATAATGAGTCTGCTTCAGCAGCAGCACGGTCGTTTGCGGGTGCAGCAGAAGCCGCTGGCAATTGCGGTCGATATGCAGCGGTACGCTGATTTCCGAATCGGCCGTCACGATCTTGCGGCCAAGCTGCTTCTCGAAAAATTCCAACAGCGAGCCTTCGAACTGGCCGTTATCGAAGCGATCGCCCGCGATCTGCCGGGGGATGACGTTGATCGAATAGGAAACGGGCTCTCCGTTGGCCGAACGAAACCGCTCCAGCATAATAACCGGATCATCCGGCTGAATGCCCAGCGCTTGGGCAGCTTCCGGCGCGCATCGCTCCGTCTTGAGCCGAACGCGTTCCTCGCCCTCATCCAACCGGGCAGCCTGAATCATCGAGCCGATGCTCGACAGCTTCTCAAGCGAACTTGAGATGAGCGGCAGCGGCTGGATCACGAACGTTCCCACCCCGTGCTTGATGAGAAGCCTTCCTTCCTGCTCCAACGCGCGAACCGCCGAACGAAAGGTTTCGCGGCTGACGCCGAACTCCTTGGCCATCACCAGCTCCGAAGGCATCCGTTCGCCGATTCGCAGTTCCCCGTTGTCAATCATTTCCGCTAACCGCTGCTTGACTTGATAGTGTTTAGCCTGCATAACTACGTCTACTCCTCTAGACAACTTTATTCAATTCTGTTGGATATCCGTATCCGTTGTCAAGTAGGACGTGACAGTCACCAATCTTGACAGCGTCAAGATTTAAAGTTATCTTTACATTGTAAAGTTAAGGCAAGGAGCGATATTTTTGAAGCCTAAACCCTATCATCATGGAGATTTACGTAACACCTTAATCGAAACCGGCATTGAGCTAATTAGCAAGGAAGGGTTAGGAGGTTTCTCCTTGCGTAAGGTTGCAGCCAAATGCGGTGTCAGTCACGCTGCTCCTTACAGTCATTTCAAGGATATGCAGGAGCTGTTGGCGGCCATGGCAGATCATGTCACCGAGCAGTTTACGGCTTCCCTACAAGCCTCCATTGAAGGGCAAAGCGACCCCATGTCGGCCATGGAAAAGCTTGGAACGGCCTATATTACTTTTTTCGAGCAGCATCCTGCTTACCTGCCGTTCTTATTTTTTCAGTCGGGCATTATCATTCAGGTAGACGAAGGAGCGGAAGATGTTCCCCCTTACCCGCCGTTTGCGGTATTCCGGGCAACCGGCTACCGGCTGTTCCGCAGTTTGGGTCTTCCACCTGAGTTGGACGACAAAATGCTGATGGCCTACTGGTCGCTTGTACATGGCGTGGCATCCCTACTATCCAGCAGCGGCATTCGATATTCGGGCAATTGGCAAAAGGTATGGCAAATCATTCTTCAATCGGGAGGAACAGCAAATGAGACTGATTGTCCATGATCTGGCGAACGATGATTATGATGCTTGGCTAAGCGGCTTCAGCAGGGATACGGATGAAGTCATTGGAGAGTCCGGTACCATTCGTCATTGTGTAGGCTGCTTTGGTTGTTGGGTCCGCACTCCGGGAACCTGTGTGCTTAAAGATCCCTATAAGCACATGGGCGAACGGCTCGCCGCCTGCGATGAATTTGTGCTGATCAGCCGCAACGTGTATGGAGGTTACAGCCCGTTCGTCAGCAATGTGTTGAACAGATCATTACCCTACATCCTGCCCTATTTTGTAATCCAAGACGGTGAGACCCACCACCAGCAACGCTACAAGCAGCGATTCAAGTTCTCGGCCCATTTCTATGGAGAAGGAATAACGGAGGCGGAACGCCACACGGCACAAGCATTGACCCGGGCCAATGCAAAAAATCTGGATGCGTCCCAATACAGTGTTTCTTTTCACAACACGCTTCACGAGTTGGCGGAGGTGCAACCATGAAAATGGCTCTGATAAACGGCAGCCCCAAGGGTGGACCCAGCAACTCCGGATTTCTGCTGGATAAGCTCAAGCCGCTCATCACCGAAGGCAACGAGCTTAACTCATACCGAGTTAATGCAAAGCAGTTGAAGCCCGAGCAATATCGGGAGCTTAACGAAGCCGATGTCATCGTGCTGGCATTTCCGCTCTATTTTGACGCCATCCCTTCACATCTGCTGCGGATGATGGTCGAATTGGAGAATTACCGGCAGAGTGAGCCAGGGAACCCGAACCTCATCGTTTATACGCTAATTAATAATGGATTTTTCGAAGGCCGTCAGTGCATCATTGCAGCAGATATGGTTAGCAACTGGTGCATACGCTGCGGCTTCCGTTTTGGAATGGCCGTCGGTCACGGAGCAGGAGAGATGTTCAACAACTTAAAACAGGTGCCGCTGGGTAAAGGCCCACTGAAGAATCTCGGCAAGGCGATGGCCCGGCTCTCCACGGCTATCCTCACCCGCAGCAGTGCAGAATCGCTGTTCATTCAGCCAAACTTCCCGCGTATGCTGTGGCGTTTGTCCGCTACCCATTTCTTCTGGCACCGCAAAGCAAAGCAGAATGGACTCCGACCGAAGGATCTGAGGAAGCAGCCGTTTCAGGAAAGCCGGTAACGTAGATAGATCATGCGTTTCAATGATACGAAGATGCTACTTGTCCCAGTTCCACGGCATGCCCCTCGCTGACGGACAAAGCAATCAAATGCAGGAAAGGCGGAGCTGGGCAAGGATGTGATAGGGTTTCGAATGTACGTTGCCAACATCCAGAATCGTAGACATAAAGTTCCACCATCGGAGTCTACATGATTAACGGGAAAATATCCCGTTAATGTACCGCTCTTGGCTCTTCATTCAGATTTAGCTGGAAAAACTCCATCTATTTCGCTGCCCTATTGCCGAAACACACCATTTCAGGCGAATTAACTGGATGTTTTCCAGCTAATTTGCCTCTGCAGCCGCATATGTACCAAATTAACGGGAAGAATTCCCTTTAATTCGAACCAAACCTCTCTTCATGACATTTATCGCCATGCCGACGCGTATGACCGTCACTTAATGTGGTTCGTCCTGCGACGAAGTGAACGTGCTTGCCTGTGAAGGAGTGGTCGTTATCCGAGTGACGTTTTGCGTCTGACACTGTAATATCTCATTGCCGCGGGAACGCCCTTGATTTCCAGCACCCCGTCATAAATCAAGGTGCGCAGCCGATATTCAAAATAATCATCCCCGATAGTTGGGTCGCAATGGCCCATCGCCTCGCCGATCAGGCGGGCGGCTCTCAGAAAGCTGTCATTGCCGGCACGCGACTGAAGAAGGTCCAGCTTTTCCAGCAGATATTGATCGTAGCTATCGGCAGGCACCTCGACCACCGCGCCGGCACGCCAAATACGCAACACTTTTGCTTGTTCCGAGAGGGCTTGCCACTCCTGTCTCAGCCGTTCGATGTCAGCGGGGAGCAGCATCCCGCTGCCGTCCATTCGGGCGAGCGCGTCGCAAAGCTTGTCCGGCACAATTTCGCCCGAGTGGCGGTATTTAATCCACGCATCCGGTCGATTGTACATTTCCTCGCAAATGGCGCAAGCATTGTATACGGCAATGGCATTCGACTTATTGCTGAGCAGATGGAGCGCATGCCGCATGCCCATCTGTTCGTAAGCGTTGCCGGCGGCCCAGATCACCACTTCGGCCCGCTCGGGAATTTGCGCTACTTGACGCAAGAGCTCCTCATACTCTTCCTCAAACGAGGAGTAGGCTTCGGCTCCGCCCGAAATATGGTCGCGAAACCAATCGATCCGCGCCTGACGCCCTTTCGGCAAGTCCAGATCACCGAGCGGACCGATCGCGTAATCTTCCTCCAGAACAATCACTTTGTGTGTTTCCGACCAGCCGATTTGCCTCAATGCCTGTTTCATACTGCCCGCAAAAGAATGACCGACCACGATATGGACGTGGGTATCATCCGGTGAAATTTTCCCGGCCTCCCGCCGGTTAGAGGCGCTCACTACATTGTCGTAAAGTTCGATCAACTCAGCAATCGCCGCAGGCTGCGACTCTTTCTTATCCAGCAAGCTGATTTGAGCCAGCAGAAACCTCAGATACGCCTTTAACTCGTCTCCCCGCAAACCTTCGACCGCTTTCCTAATGGCCGTCATCTCGTCCATCGGTTCTCCCTCCATTTTACCGCGCTATAACCTATCATAATCATAGCAAAAGAAAGGAACGGGAGCCATGCAGGACACGAGAATGACGGCGGTTGCGATCCGATGTACTTAGCCAAATACCGGTGCTTCCAAGTGTGGAGGGGCTGTGTCTGAAGGATATCCCGGCAATAAAAAAAGACGATCGGATACACCAATGCGTCTTGTCTAAACCGTAGTTCTTTATATCTCAGCGAAGAAGTTCAAATTCTTCATTCGCTTGTCTTATACGTTCACCATAAGCTTCCTGACCCATTTTCTCCATGAGATCCAAACGTATTTTTCTCATTTCTTGGTCGATAAGAGGGCGTAGATTCTCGGGTGGGGGAACGATCATAATACCCGAATCTGAAAGTGATCTTTTAGCACCGTGTACCGGGCGAATATTCTTTTGATCTGTTTGAGTTGACATTGCTTTCGATCTTAAAAGTGCAGCATTGGCAGCTTTTGTTGTTTTTCGAGGCAGGAACACCCCATCCCAGGGGATTCCCGCCTCTTTTGCTGTTTTCCTTTTGTTCGAGTGATTCTTCCCTACTTCTCCACCAACGACCCCTGCAGATTCGCCGCGTTAAAGCTCGGATCCGCTCCAATCGTGGTGTCCCCCGCGGCTTTCGCTTTCTCCAGCGCGGCGTTGTACCGCGCGTTCAGATCGCTTAACACCTTGTCCAAATCCTGGCCGTCAAAAATAAACTTGTTGAAGACGTCCACTTTCTTCGTGCCTTCGACGCGGCCTTCGGTGGCGACCAGCGGGGTGGCGGGATAGATGCCGTCCATCGCGGTCGGCAGGAAATTCTCGATGCCGGCGATGTCCGGGGCTTTGGCTTTGGCCGCCACGGACGGGATGACGGATACGCCGTAGCCGCCTTCCTGGTAAGCGACCTGCACGTCGTCGCTGTACATCCACTCGATGAACTTCCAGGCCTCTTCTTTATGCTCGGAATTTTTGCTCATGGCCAGGTAGCTGCCCGCGATGACTTGGTCGGCTCCGTTTTGTTTGCCGTCGATCGTCGGCGGCATGGCTACGGCCCAATTAATGTCCGTCGGGAACTGCGTCTTATACACGCTCGGCTCCACCGAGTGGTTGAAGTACATGCCGATCTTCCCTTGCGCGAACTGGGCGCGCAGCGGGTCGATGTCGAGCGATTCCGAGCCGGGCAGCATGCTGCCGTCCGCACGGATCTGATGCAGCGCCTGCAGCACTTCTTTGTACACGGTAAAATCGAACTGTCCCGTTTGGAAGTTAAAGCCCTCGTTTCCCGTGTTCGTGCTCAGTGAGACGATCGGATAGGCGATCCGCTCAAAGCCGCTGGCGCTCTTGAAGTTGCCGGCAAAACCGTAGGCTCCGCTGTTCTTGCCTGCAGCCGTGATCTTCTTGGCGTCCTCGACCATTTCGGCAATCGTCGTCGGCGGCCCGTCGATCCCTGCTTTTTCAAACAGATCGACGTTGTAGATCAGCCTCCAGAACTGGCCGATATTCGGCAGCGTGTAGATTTTTCCGCCAACCATGTTCTTTTCTTCGATCAGCACGTTTTTGAAGTTCTCTTTCAGCTCGGGCGAGATGTAGTCGTCGAACGGCTCCAAATAGCCGCGCTTCACCCAGGTCGGCACATTTCCCGTATCCACCCGAAAAATATCCGGCGCCTGGTTGCTGGCGAACGCGATTTCCACGGACTGCGCGTAGTTATCGGCCATCACCTTCATTTCGATATCGATATTGGGGTTCTTTTCCTCGTACTCCTTCACTTTCTGCTCAATAAAATCGCTATCGTGTCGGTCGATCGTCCAGTAGGTCAGCTTCGTCTTGCTTCCTTCGGCGCTAGCCGCCGCCGTGTCGGGTTCCGTCTTGTCGCCGCCGGATGAACAGGCCGCCAAAGAGCCCGCCAACAGCAGCGCCAGTCCCGCCAAGCCCCACTTGTTAAACTTCATTGAACCTTGCCCCCTTAGGATGATGTAATCGCATTCATTTTTCACTAAAAATATAAATCATCCGTCCTTCCGCGCGTGAAGGAAAAAACAACTTTTCAGGGGAGAGGAAACCACTCTTTAATTACATAGGAAAGCAGCCAAAATTTAAATACACCGAAGATCAGGCCATAGATCTGCTTTATAAGAAAATCAAAAGCGATGCGGATAAATATGCCATCCATCATGTAATGGAGCTTCAGTTACTCGAACTGCCGGGGGTTTCTCCGTGATACCTATAATCCATACTTCCTTCATCATCAAAAGTAAATAAAGGGACTCTTTTCTAATACACGCATCCACCTTGAGTTCAATTCCTAAAATGAATAATTATAGCCTGTTCGGACGAGTCTATATCAACTATAGAAGAATCCCGTCTTTCAAAATACATGGAAATGGCCTGTATCTATGCATTTGAGATGATTAGCTAAATCTCGATATTCTAAAACAAATTCTAAAAAGGCACTGTTTTTATCAGCTAAAAAGTCAGCTTCCGTCATGGTTCCATTACAGCTGAATTTTTTGGTAGTCACAATTCTTTCATATAAAGAATCGTTTGAGTTATACCTTGTGCCACTTCAAATAATTCACTTGAAAGATATCGCGATATGTCCCCTATTATAAGCTTCTTTTTGTTTGACCTGATAATAACTAAAAGCCCCCCGTCGGAGTCTACATGATTAACGGGAAAATATCCCGTTAATGTACCGCTCTTGGCTCTTTATTCAGATTTAGCTGGAAAAACTCCATCTATTTCGCTGCCCTATTGCCGAAATTCACCATTTCAGGCGAATTAACGGGAGGTTTTCCAGCTAATTTGCCTCTGCAGCCGCATACGTACCCAATTAACGGGAAGAATTCCCTTTAATTCGAGGAATTGAACAACAGTCCAAAATTATTATACAATACTTGGAAATTCCGCAAAGTCCTATCTTCTATATTTTTGAAAAATAGTTGACACCCTTTTCGCTTTTACCAATACTCCCCCCCCACTCTTGCAGCTTGCAAAATGTCTTGCGACAAGTTGGCATAAATTAAATTTTTGAACTTCAGCTATGTTCATATCTTTTCAATATTCGCCGCATACTTCGTCCGGAACTCCGTCGGCGTCACGCCGGTATGCTTCTTGAATAGTTCGGTAAAATACGGACGGTCCTCGTACCCGAGCGATCCGGCAATATCCTGCACCTGCATCCCTTCGAGCACCAGTTCCTTCGCCTTCTCCATCCGGCAGTGGGTGATGTATTGGGCCAAAGTGACACCCATTTCTTTTTTGAACAAGTTGGAAAAATAGCTCGGACTCAAGTGCACCGCCTTGGCGCAGTCCGCCACGGACAAATTCTCGTGCAGATGCCGCTGGATATGCGCAATGCCCCGCTCGACCAGCACCCTGGACTCGCTGACCTGGCGCTTCCGCAAATAGCCGCAGCCCTGCCGGCAAAATTCCCGGATCAAGCCGCACAGCTCCTCAAACGTGGCCGCTTTGTTCATATCCGCCAGCTTGCCCTCCAGCTCCTGGATCTCCTCGACCGTGCCTTTTTCCGCAAACGTTCGATGGATCGCATGGGCCAGCTCCAGGCATAGCGTCTTCAGAACCGAAGGATGCGGATTCTTCCCGGCGGAAATCCACCCGTCCCAGATCCCTTGCAGCTGCTCCTCCGCCTTGTCGAGGTTCGCGGAACGCAGGCAGAACAACAGCTCTTTCTCCTGCTCGTAAGAGTATTGCGGCTCGTCCGCCCCCCGGAATTCCCCGTCTTTGTACAGATAAACGCTATTTCCGCCCGACAAAAACGTATTGGCCAACGCGGCCAGCGCCTGCGCGTACGAAGCCGCCAATTGCGACGTATCCTTCACCTCATGGCCCACGCCGATCGATACGGTTTGGTACGTGTGCCTGCACACATGTTCGCGGCATTTCTCCGCGAGCTGCCCCGCGTCCATCGCGGCGGCCGGATTGGCGACGATCACGAACTGGTTGATATTTTCGCGAAACACAATGCCGCTGGTATGGGACGAGACGGTCTCCTCCAAAATATTCTGCACGGCAAAGCGGATCAGCTCCACCTCACCGACCGGCAAATCCGCCGTCCTCTCCGGGAAATGATCCATCTCCGCGACCATGACCCAGAAGTCGTTCTTCTCCATCGTGATGCCGTAGAAATCCCACTGCCGGCTCTGGCTCTGCTGCCGGGTGCCGTACCGGATGAGCAGGCGCATAAATTCCTGTCTCAGATAGGGCAGGCTTTCCCGCAGCTTCCGCTCCATTCCCTGCATATAAGCGGCTTTGCTGCGCTCCCGCTCGATCGACGCCTTCGCTTTCAGCGCCACCTCCAGCACCTGGGCGGGGGTGAAGGGCTTGACGATGAAATCGAACGCCCCCAATTTGACCGCCTCCTGGGCATACGAGAAGTCGGTATACGCCGTGAAAAAGATCACCTTGACCCCCGGCTGCTCCGGCAAAATCGTCCGCATCATCTCCAGCCCGTCCATCAGCGGCATGCGAATATCCGTCAGCACGATATCGGGGCGGACGCGGCGCAGGCATTCGAGCCCCTCATGCCCGTTGGAGGCCGTGGCCGCGACCGTCATCCCGTGATCCTCCCAGGCAATCCGTTGCGACAGTCCGCGCACCACCGCCGGAATATCGTCGATAATACAAATTTTTATCGGGTCATAATGTTCCATGGTTCATCCCTCTCGCTTTCCATTGTCATGGTAAGAACCGCAACCGTTTCACCGGGACGGCTGAGAAAGCGCAAACCCGCCCCCTTGCCGTAGTACAAAGCCAGGCGGTTGCAGATGTTGGATAAGGCATACCCTTTGCAGTCGGCGGGCAGCCGCAGCTTTTCATCCATCCGCTCCGCATCCAGGCCGACCCCGTTGTCCGTCACCGAAATGACCAGGCTGCCGCCCGCGGACTCGGCCTCGATCCGAATCATTCCCGCCTCCCGCTTATCCTTCAAGCCGTGAAGGATGGAGTTCTCCACCAGAGGCTGGATGATGATTTTCAGGACGGGCAGCTCCAGCAGTTCGGGCGGCGCATGGATCGAAAACTCGAACAGGCCCTCATAGCATTGCTGCTGCAGGTTTAAATACTGGCGGGCATGTTCCAGTTCCTTGCCTAGTGTCGTGATCTCTTTGCCCTGATTCAGTCCCAGGCGGAATAACGCCGACAAGGACAGGACCATCGCTTTGACATCCTCGTACTCGTCCATCTCGCATTTCCAGTAAATCGTATTTAACGTGTTGTATAAAAAATGCGGATCGATCTGCGCCTGCAGCGCCTTGATTTCCGCTTTCCGTTTCTCGTTCTCCGACGCCTTCACCTCGGCGATCAGTTGCCCGATCCGGTCCAGCATCTGATTGAACTTCCGTCCGGCTTCCCCGATTTCGTCCTGGAAGGGACTTACGAAGCGCGCTCCTAAATCCTCGTGCTCGACCCGTTTCATCGTCTTTTGCAGCCGGAGCAGCGGGGAGAGCAGCAAACCCGACAAATACCGGGCGAGCAGCAGCGCAGTCAGCGTGCAGAACGCCATAATCGCCAGCACCAGCCATTGAATCTGGTGAACGGGCGCGAGCAGATCCGATTTCGACAGATAACTGACCAGCATCCAATCGGTGGCGAACGCGGAGATGGCGTAGCTCACCAGCATGGTGCCGTCCGGGCTTTTATACTCGAAATTCCCGCTGCCGCTCGCCGCCAGCTTCCGGATGAATTCCGGGGACTTCGTCCATGCCGGCCGCCCCTGATCTCCGAGCACGCTCGCCCCCGAGGTGTTCATGAGCAAAAAGTGGGCCGATCCCGGGTTAAGCCCTTCACTGACGACCTCCCCCAGCATCCGAGCATCGACATTGACGATGAGGAACACATCGGGTACATACGTCTCTGTAAGCGATTGCAAAACTAGCGTGACGACCTCCTCTTTTCCGGCAAACAGCTCATCCTCATGGCTTTCAATCCATCGCGTTTCGGGCTCGTCCTTAATCCGCTGATAAATGGCCGTGGAGTTAAAAGGGACGTCGGTTTTTCGCGTCTTGCCGCTGGAATAGAAATCGCCGCTCGGCGTGCTGATCAGGATCGAGTCAATCGAATTTTCTGTCAGCTCAGCCTGCGTAAACAGCCCTTGAAGCAGCGAAAAATTCGCGAAATACCGGCCCCGATTGTCGGCCTGAATATCGCGAATCGTCTGTTTGTAAGTTTCGCTTAACGTCATGGTGGAGGAGGCCACCACGATCTGCTTCAGCTTCTGGTCCAGCACGTTGACGGATTGGTTGAGCACGCTGTGGTTCAGCTGGGTGGAATTGCGCTCCATGGCGCGGGCCGCGATCACATAGGAACATAGGCCGGTGACAGCGATGCAAAGTACCGTAAGGCCGGCAAAGGAGACCCACATTCTTTTTCGCAAGGAAGTCCGGTAAATCCATGTCTTCAAATGCATTCACGCTCCTTCGTCATCCCTGCCCGCCGCCCTTTCCTGTCGAGAGCGCCCGTCGTCTACCCTTTGACCGAACCCGCCGTCATCTGCATGAAAGATTTATTGGCGAACACATACACCAGCAGCATCGGCAAAATGGACAGACACGCGCCGGCCAACATGAGCTGCGGCTGCGCGGCATCGCCCACGCCGTATTTCAAACTGGCCAGTCCGACGGTCAGCGTCTGCAGATCGGGCTGGGTCATCGTAAAGACCAGGGGCAGGATATATTCGTTCCAAGCGCCGCGGAAGGACCAGAGTCCGGCCACGCCCAGCGCCGGGGCCAGCAAAGGCAGAATAATTCTAGTATAGGTGCTGTAAAAATTACAACCGTCAATATAAGCGGCCTCGTCCAACTCCTTCGGGATGGCGCGGACAAAGCCGATCAGCATGAAGAACACCGTGGCATGCGCGCTGATCAACAGCAGGATCACGCCCCACAGCGATTTTTGCAGATTCAGCGCCACCATCAAATCGAATTGGGGTCTTAAGACGACGGCGCCGATCGAGATAAACAAGGTGCTGGATTGCAGAAACACGTAGAACTTTTTACCGATAAAATCAATCCGTGCCACGGCATAAGCGGCCATCGTACCGATCAGCAGCGTGCCTACGGTCGTAAAGAAACTGATAAACAGGCTGTTCCAGGTAAAGCGGGCAAAATTGGCCACTTCCCACGCCTGCGCGTAATTGCTGAATTTCCATTCCTGCGGCAGCAGGCCGGAGCCCGTCGTGATCTCCAGATTGGACTTCAGCGAGCCGAAGAAAGCCAGCAGGATCGGAAATAGCGTAAACACGGCGACGATCAGCAGAAACGCCCACAACAATATATTCGATGCCAGCTTGCGCCAGGGAAGCGTTTTTCTTCGGGATGCCGTGATGGACGGATATAGTGTATTCATCGGTTGATCTCCTTTCGTTTAATAGAGTTCGTTCAGTTTTTTGGACATCCGGAAATAGATCAGCGTGATCACCCCGACGATCACCGCCGTCGCAAACCCGACCGCACTGCCGTAGCCGAACTGCTGCGCGCTCATTCCCCCGCTCGATACCGGGAAGAACAACTTGTATAGGTAAAGGTACATGACATTCGTCTTGCCGTAAGGCCCGCCTTCCGTCAACACCATAATGCTCTCGTACCCTTTGAGCGAAACGGTGATCGCCAGCATGATGATCATTTGCAGAACCGGCCCCAGCATCGGTACGGTAATGCTCCACATTTTGCGGACAGGTCCGGCCCCGTCCAGGGAGGCCGCCTCGTACAGATCTTCGGGGATATTTTGCAGACCGGCGATGAACAGCAGCATGTAGTTGCCCACCGCCCCCCAGATCGCGATGATGATCGAAGTCAGCAGGGCGTATTCGGGGCCCAGCCAATCGATCGGAGCCGACACGATGCCCGATTTCATCAGCAGCTGATTGATCATCCCGTTATAAGAGTTGAACAGGACATAGAACACGATCGCCATCACGGAGGCGCTGACGATGGTCGGCAGGAAGTACACCGCCCGCAGCAGGTGCCGCCCCTTGAAAGCCCGGTTCAGGATAACCGCCAGCACGAACGACAAAGGAATCGTCACCAGCAGTTTCCCGCCGGCATACACCAGCGTGTTCAGAACCGACTGCCAGAACTCCGTATCCCGAAACAGCCTCGCAAAGTTATCCAATCCGATGAATAAAGGTTCTCCATATCCCTGGTAATCGTAAAACATGTACTTGAGCGCCCAAACTATCGGGTACACCCCAAACACCAGCGTTAAAAAGAGACTCGGCGCGACGAACGTCCAGGCATGGATTTGGCGTTTTGTACGATTCACAAGTTTTTCCTCCCGTCATGAAGCGTTGCCTTTCTTAATCCTAAGATAAAAGTCCGCGGACCGAAGCGGTTAGGGAAAAACCCACTGTGTGCAGGGGGGAAAATCACTTTTCGGCCGATTCAGTCGATTTGTCCCCTCTCCATCGCTTGATTCTCCATCCCGAAGAGGGCTTGATACTTGCTAAAATAAGGAAAGAAATCGTTAGGAGGTGCACGAGATCGATGAAGCTTCAGAGCGGCGAGGACCCGGGATGGGGATGGCATGGCGGATGGATTTCCGCGGAGGAAGTGGAGGCGATGCGGCAGCGTGTCGGTCGTCATCCGGCACTGCGGCAGGAGTATGAGCGGCAAAAGGAGCTTTCGGAGCGGTTTGCCGCGGAGGCGATGAAGGCTCCGCTGGCGGAACAAGCGAACGAGCGGACGCAGCCGTTTGTTTTTCGGGTACCGGAGGGGGCCCGCTATCTTAAGATCTCGATCCATGTCGCGGGACAAGGGTCAGCCCGAATCCGGGAACTGCGGGTGACGCATTCCCAGCGGGGCCTGCCGGTGCAGCTCGGCAACGCGAATTTCGCGCAGGGCCTGGCCTGTTGGCGGGCGGACGTGAAGGAGGGCGGCCGGCTCGAGCTTCAGCCCGTTCCCGCGAACGCCGCGGCCCTGCAGCCATCGGGCGTCACACCGGCAAGCGGAACGGATGCTAATCATTCGGCGGCGCAAGCCCAAATGGTCCGCATCGTCAACACGCACGAAGAAGCCGACACGGTGCTTCATTACGAGACGCCGATTCCCGTCCGGGAGGGAGACCACTACAGCGTCCAGGTCACGCTGGGTCTGGAGGCTCCTCTCACCATAGGGGTTTATTCGGAAGTTCATTTTAGCGATGATCAAGGCAACCCGCTGGGCGATGCCTTCCTCTCTTCGCCTCCCTTCAACCGGGCGACGCCGACGCCCTGGGTCTATTTTCTCGAAGCGGCCGGTGCGGATGCCAATCGGTTTATGCTGGAAGGCGATGTCGCGAGCGCGGAACGCTGCAAGCAAAAATTGCTGTATATGCTGTACGATATCATCCCGGGGATGGGGATTTTTAAAGAAACGGGCTGGCATGACGACGATATTTACGGGGCGGTCCATATCGGCCGGGGGCTGGCCGTTCTCTCGGTCATTTACCGTCAAATCGCGCCTTCCGGGGTTTTTGACGAGGAGGAGACCGCGATGCTGCTTGCGTACTTCCGTTATATCGCCAAGCTGATGATGGATACGGGGTACTACCGCTTCGATCTGGAGGAGTTCCCTGACGAAAAGGGCGGGATGCGCAGCAACTGGAACGCGGACCGGGCCACGGGTCTGGGGGTCTATGCCCTCCTGTTCCCGGAGGAACGGAAATCGGAGGCTTACCTGAAACATGCCCTATCGGTCGTGGACTGGCAGCTCGAACATGTCGTGGACGAGACGGGGGCCTGGCCGGAAAACATCAGGTACCATGGGGCGGTGCTCCATCGCTATTTTTTATTTTTTGCCCTGCTTAAGAGGTTTAAGGGGTCGGACTATTTCCGGCATCCCAAGGTCAAAAGCATGTACCGCTTCCTCATCGGCACCGCGGTTTCACCGGATCGGATTCAGGCCGGGACGGACGGGGCCCCGGTCATGCTGACGCCCGCCGTGGGAGACGCCAATGTACAGGAACACTGGTTCCGGCTGCTGGTGTACGCGGCTCCCTTCTACCGGGAAACCGCTCCGAAACTGGCCGGGGAAATGATGTGGGCATGGCGGCGCGGCGGGTCGCCGGTTCGGGACAGCGGCGCTTTCCCTTATCCTTTGGCGCCGTTGTGGTTTGCCGATCCGGATTTGCCGGAAGAAGCGCCCGAATTGCGTTCGGTGCAGTATCCGGGGATGGGCTATGTGATCTTCCGCAACCCGGAGGGTCCGATCCGGTTTGAGCATTACGCCATCTACGAGGCCTCGTCGCTCACCTACCATGCCCATCATGACGAAGGCCATTTCTCGATTTGGTGCGACCAGGTGCCGCTGGCGCTCGATTCGGGCACCGGCGGTTACTACAACGGCGACCGCCACTGGTATCTGTCCAGCGCCGCCCATAATGTCGTGCAATTCGCGGATGCACCGGGGACGTGGCGGGAAACCCCGCTTCGGAGTCAATGCGAGCAGGTGCTATTTTCCGCCGAGCTGGATAGGGTGGTGAGCCGCATTCCCGATCCGACCGTGGAGTCGTATCGGAGACATTTCGCCTTCATCAAGGCCGGACTGGAGGTTTATGTGATCTGGGATCACATTCGGGGGGACGCCGCGCGGGTGTGGAACCTGCATACGCTCAGCACGGATGCGGAGATCGGAGCGCAGCATATTGCGGCGCGCTGCCTGGGCGGCATGCGGTTGAGCGCCGTGATCGCCGAGCCTCGACTGCCTTGGATCGAGACCGATCAGGGCGCCCTGGCCGGGAACTATCCCCTGCCGGCGCAGCAGTATTTCAGGGTGCACGGCCGCTCCACCGGCGACTTTCTGATTGTGCTGCATCCTCATCGGGACGCGGAGCCGCCGGTGCACGTCGAGGCCGTTCCATTGGAGCATCCGTCGCCGGAAGTACGCTGCTATAAAATCGTCCATGCCGACGGCGCGTGGTGCGCGGTTGTGGTGAACGGTGCCCCGTGTTCATTCACATTAAATCTGGATACCTTGGCTCTGGGACCGATGAGGTTACCCGACGGGCAGACTCAACCGATCGGCGGCAAGCTGGACGGATCTTTGCTGGAGATGGAAGCTGAAACTTTTTGCATCCTGCTGCCGCAAGCTTAACTGTAAAATCAGTTTGCTTGCCTTACGTAAAATAAAAGGAGGTTTATTTATGAGCAATATCGGAGTATGGGAACAGGCCGAACCGGGAGTCAAACGCTGCATTCTAAACGCCGCGGACAGCCTGATGATGATGGAGGTTCATTTTGCCAAAGGCGCGGAAGGATACGAGCACAGCCATCCCCATCAACAAATGAGCTACTGTCTGCGCGGAAGCTTTATCTTCCGGATCGATGGCCGGGAATACCCGCTCAAGGCGGGAGAAACCATCCATATCCCCCGGGATGCGGTACATGGAGTTACCGCTTTGGAGGATAACTCCGCCCTGCTCGACGTCTTTACGCCGATTCGCGAAGACTTGGTGAAGCGTTAGACTGGATTGAGATTGAACAGCATAATGGCGGGATGCTATTGCCTTACTTAATTAATCGAAAACCTAAGGTCTCCTCGGCAAACCAAACAGCCCGTAAGCAAGAAACAAACTGTCTTACGGGCATGCTTTTTTATCTACCTAGTCAATGATAAACGGTCGGCTCCTGTTCCCGTTCTTCCAGGCCAAAGTAATCATGAACAGGCTCCTTCGCCTCTTTTTCCCTAAATTTGCGCTTGTACTCTTCAAAGTCCCATTTCCGCAAAAATTGTTCCGCCGCGATCCTGCCGGATTGGAGCAAGGTCTGTTTATCTTCTTCCGTGAGATCGAATTTCGTAGTCGCCACCGATTCCGTCGGGATGAATACGCTTCGCTCCTCCGAATGTTTGTCGACGTGACGTTGATCGTGAGCCTGGAGCATCGTTTTAAAGACGCCTTTAAACAGGCTGAAAGGTCCGTTTATATCCCTGGCATGCGCAAGCGTGCGTCTTGCCGACAACCGAAATCCGAATGTTGGCCATCTGGGCATCCCTGCCACGTCAAACAACCAGATCGGATAATTGCTAAGCAGGCCGCCATCCAGCATGTAATACGGCTGTTTATCCAAAGGCGTCTTCCATAAATAGGGCTGAAAAAAGTAAGGTAACGTGGTGCTCATCCGAACGGCAGCCGCAATGGAAAATCGGGATGGCGACAGTCCGTAATCGCGCAGATCGTCCGGGAACACCACCATTTTACCGTTGCTGATGTTGGAGGCAATGATGGACAGCTTTCCTTCGGGTAAGTCTCCAAAGCATCTGATTCCCTTATTTTCAAGCCATTTTTCCACAATCCGCTCCAGAACATCATTGCTGTAAATTCCCGATTTCATCATCAGAGGAACCGTTTTATTTAAAATCGGAAGTTGGTTCATCCAGGTTCGTCCAAGGAGTTGATTGTAGTCCAGCGATTCCATGAGCGCCTTGATTTCCGAACTTCTGTAATCGCAGGCCAGTAGCGCCGCCACGATAGATCCCGCGGATGTGCCCGCAAGCCTTTTCCATACGTATCCTTTGGATTCCATCACCTCTATTCCACCTACAAAAGCGATTCCTTTGACTCCTCCGCCTTCAAACACGGCGTCCGCTTCCATTGCAGCACCTTCTTTGTATTTTATTTACCTCGGGTTGCTAATACAGTTAATGTGCTGCTTCTTACGGAATATATGTAAAACCTCTGTACCTCCCTCTACTTCTCCGCCAACGGCCTCTGAAGATTCGCCGCATTCAAGCTCAAATCCGCCCAAACGTGGTGGCGATCAGCGAGTTGCGGGGGATACGCCGCCGATCGTCTCCGTCGGGAGTCTATATCATTAACGGGAAAATATCCTGTTAATGTACCGCTTTTGGCTTTTCAATCAGATTTAGCTGGAAAAGCTCCATCTATTTCGCGGCCTACCCGCCGATATGCATATTATCAGGTAAATTAGCGGGAGGTTTTCCAGCTAATTCACTTCCGCAGCCGCATAGGCACCGAATTAACGGGAGGAATTCCTGTTAATTCGGCGCTTCCCCTTCATCCTCCCTTTAGTGTCTCCCGGGGTGGCAGCAAATTCCGCTCCAGCAGCACCAGCAATTGCTCTACCATTGCCTCCGGAGCGTAAGGCATCGAGTGGATGATCCACCACTCCACCAAACCGGCCACCGCGCTGGACAAAAAAAGGCCGAGAATCTCGGGCCGCACGCCCGCAGTGGTTATCTCACAGCTTTGGATATGCTCCCCGATTCCCTGCTCCACCATCGCCGTCATCCGGTTCCGAAACGTCGGTACACCTTGGTTCGTTAGCAAAGTGGTATAGATCGAGGCATGCCGTTCTATAAACTCAAAGGTGCGGAGCAGCAGCGCTTTCGCCGACATCCTGCTCGCCTCCCCATCCGGCATACAACTCTCGTACAGGAGCTGCAAATAAGTTTCGACGCACTGCTCCATCAGGTCGTATTTATCCGTGAAATGCAAATAGACGGTTCCTCGGTTCACGTTCGCCCGGTCCGCGATATCTTGAACCGTCACCTTTTCAAACCCTTTTTCCTCCAGCAGTCCGACAAAAGCTTCCATGATCGCCTGCCGCGTTCTGATGATCCTTCTGTCCATAACTCTCCTCCGCGCTTTTTTTCTGAACATTTCGGGCCTCCCTGTTGAATATGCAACAAAGGCGGCCGTTTTAGCGATTGCCCCGGCTTTCCGTATAGTGCTAAGGTAATTGTAATTAACAAACGTCATTTATACAACAAATGTTCAAGTATATAAAAAAGTGAGGGATCACACATGAAAGTTTTGATTTATGGCGCGGGGGTATTGGGCAGTTACCTGGCCCATGCATTGATCCGCGGGGGCAATGAGGTTACCATGCTGGCGCGAGGCGAGCGCGCGGAGGAACTGGAGAGGCACGGCCTCGTCATCCGCCACTATTTCCAGCTTAAAACCTCAGTCGATCCGGTTCGGGTGATCCGGCGGCTGGAGCCGGAAGATATCTATGACCTCATCTTTGTGGTCATGAAATTTACCGACTTTCCGAGCGTCCTGCCGATTCTGGCGGAGAACCGCAGCAGCAACATCGTGATCGTCGGCAATAATACCGACGCCCGGGACATGCAGGCTTATCTTCAGGAGAATGTCTCCACCCGGAAGAATATCGCCTTCGGATTCCAGCTCAGCGCCGGTCGCAGGCAACCCGGCGGCCGCATTGTCAGCGTTCGGGCCGGCGTGGGGATGGTGATCGGCGGATTGGACGGTCCTATTCCCTTTCATGCGCTGCTGGATCAGGCTTTTGCCAGAACCAAATACAAACTGATCTACCACGACAATATCGACGCTTGGTTGAAAAATCATATCGTTCCGATTCTGGCGATCAACTACGGCACTTTCATTTATAACGGCCAAATGAAAAAAATCGCCGGGGACAGCGGGCTGCTTCGGCAAATGGTCGCGGCCATGGACGAAGGGTTCCGCGTGCTGGAGGCGCTCGGAATTCCTCTGGTGCCGGCGAAACAGGCGAAATTGATCCGGAACCACCCTGCACTGCTTCGGTTTTTCCTGAAAATTTACCACCTTCTCCCCGTCAGCCGGATGGTCGACGGTTCTCCCCACGAATTGGCCGCTTTGGGCCGCGTATTTCGTGAATGGAGTCATCGCGCCGGTATTCCTACGCCTGCCTGGGACCTGCTGGAAGAGCGATTTAGCGTCACCTACGGAGATCGGCTTACTATTCAGAATTAGCTAATTTCAATTGAAATTCACCAATATATTAGCTAAAATATAATATAATAGCTAATCCGAGGTGAATCCGATGCGAGTTTCTTCCACCGATATGCAGAACAATTTCGGGAAGTACTTAAAGTTTGCGGAGTCCAGCGAAGAGATCATCGTAACGAGGAACGGCAAGGATGTGGCCAAATTGACCGCTCTCTCCGGCGGCGATGACATCTTAATTAGGGAGGCCGCGGCGAACTATGAACTAAGCTGCGGCTCTGTGACCTATGAAGAATTCCTTGAGCTGGCGAAAACGTCGGAACAGCGCTTTGAGCTGATTGACGGCATCGTGTATAACCTGGCCTCACCTACGTACAAACACCAACATGCCGTGCAGGAACTGATCGGTACGTTTTACAATTGGTTCAAAGGGAGACCCTGTAAGCCGCTGACCTCCCCATTCGACATTACGCTGAAGAAGGAAGAAACGAATATTTGCGTCGTTCAGCCGGACGTGGTGGTCATTTGTGACAAGGATCAAATCGACGCAAACGGCAAATACACGGGAACGCCGACATTGGTCGTTGAGGTGCTGTCCCCAGCCACGCGAAGCAAGGATTTGATCCGCAAACTCGAACTGTACCGGGCATGCGGTGTCATGGAGTACTGGATCGTTGATCCAATGAAGGAGCAGGCGGCGGTTTACGTTTTGGCCGATGGTGAGATCGCGGACAACACTTACTATTCCAACGGCAAAGACCTATACGTTGAATCGGAGCGGTTTCAGGGGCTGCGCGTTTCCATGCGGGATCTGTTCGCCGAATTTTAAACAAATAACATGCCGCCGAACAAAACAAGAAGATCGCCATATCCTGAGCCGAAAGGCTGCGGGACAGGCGATCTTTGTTTTCTTATTTAGGCATTCACCGTTGTTTTCGAGCCCTCTTTCCGCTTCTTCGCATATTCCGCGGTTGCGGTAAACAGCACGTCGGAGGAGGAATTGAGAGCCGTCTCGAAGGAATCCTGCAAAACGCCGATGATAAAGCCGACGCCGACGACTTGCATGGCAATGTCATTCGAAATGCCGAACAAGCTGCAGGCGAGCGGGATAAGCAGCAGCGACCCTCCGGCCACGCCGGAAGCCCCCGCGGCGGCGATCGCGGAAACCACGCTCAGAATCAGCGCCGTTCCAAAATCGACGGAAATCCCCAGCGTATGGACGGCGGCGAGGGTCAAGACGGAAATGGTCACCGCCGCACCCGCCATATTGATCGTCGCGCCCAAAGGAATGGATACGGAATACGTATCCTTGTCCAGCTTCAATTTTTCGCACAGCCGCATATTGACCGGAATGTTGGCGGCGGAACTGCGCGTGAAGAACGCCGTGATCCCGCTTTCTTTCAAACAGCTGAGCACCAAAGGATAGGGGTTCGACCGAATATTCACATATACGATCAACGGATTGATCACCAGCGCCATGAATAACATGCAGCCGACGAGAACGAGCAGCAATTTTCCGTAATCGAGCAAGGAAGCGAGCCCGTTTGCGGTAATCGTACTAAACACCAGTCCCATGATGCCGAAAGGCGCAAACTGGATCACCCATTTGACGATTTGCGAGACCGCGTCCGAGAACTGGGTGAGCATGCTTTTGGTCTGATCACTGGCCCCTTTTAAGGCAACCCCGAGTAGAATGGCCCAGGCCAGAATACCGATATAATTGGCTTCAAGCAAAGCTCTCACCGGATTATCCACAACGTTGAACAGCAAAGTTTGCAGTACTTCAACAATATCGCCGGGCGGAGTCAGGTCACTGTCCCCTGTCGTGAGAGACAACTTCACCGGAAAAATAAAACTGACGATCACCGCGATCAACCCCGCCGAGAAAGTGCTTAGTCCGTATAGCGCGAGTATCGATTTCATGTTCGTCCGGCCGCCCTTTTTATGATTCGAGATCGCTGCCATTACAAGGAGCAGAACCAGTACGGGAGCAACCGCTTTTAACGCGGATACGAATAAGGAGCCGAATAGTGCGATGCCGGTCGCCTTAGGGAAAGCCAAAGCCAGGATGACACCCACGATAATTCCCAGAAAAATGCGTGTGACTAGACTTAACCGGCTCCACCTGTGCAGTAGTGTTTTCATGTTTGCCCTCCGGGTTATGATGTAATTATAATCAAGCACCGCCTCGACGCTGTAGTGAGGCATAGCGCTAGTTTACCATGGAAGCGGCAAGCTGTGTACTGGTGGAAAGATTTGTGCGCTTTTTTTCACAGATGTTCATGTGGATTCCACCCGCCACAGGCAGTTCCCATAAAGGTCGGAAGGCTCAAATCCTTTTTTGAAACCAACCCGCCCTTCCTGCGTAACAAACCAAAACCGAAGTTTCCCAAGGAGGATATTGATTATGTTAATGACCACGACTTCTACGATTGAGGGACATCCTGTGATACAGTATCTGGGTATCGTTACCGGCGAGGTCATCATGGGCGCCAATGTGTTCCGTGACTTTCTCGCTTCGATCACCGACGTTGTCGGAGGACGTTCCGGCGCCTATGAAGACAAGCTGCAGGAAGCGAGGGACACCGCGTTCGCGGAAATGAGGCAGCAGGCTTCCCGCATGGGGGCAACAGCCATCATCGGCGTCGACATCGATTATGAAGTCGTGCGCGAAGGCATGCTGATGGTCTCCGTCAGCGGAACGGCGGTGGTGGTTTAGTCCGCCACCACGATCCGTAAACTGCTTGTGGTACACCCGCTTAACTAACGAGGTTTGATGCAGCACCATCGGTTAGCTCATGACGCGATAAAAAACCTGCAAATATGCATCTTTTATCGCGTCTTGCTTGAGAAATCGCGAAATTCCTGCAAATATACATCTTCTAAAACTCGATACTCCCCATATCGCTCAAAACCGTCGAAATTCCTGCATTTTCGCAGGAATTTCGGCTGGATCAGAAAATCCCGGAGAAAAAGTTGCAGATTTGCAGGTTTTCGCTCATGCTCATGGTATTGCCCCTTTTAATAGTCCTATCGGTCGGCCTGCTGTCAACTCGGCGTAAACGTCGCCGGCCCACCGTCATTCCCCCTCTATTCCCTCCAAACGGACCAACGGAACGAACTTTCCCTTCACCTGCTCGGCCAAAGCCAAGGGTGCGAGTTCCATTTGCAGCCCGATTTTTCCGGCGCTGACCAGGATCCTGTCCAAGTCCTCCGCGCTGCTGTCCAGAAACGTAGGATACAGCTTTTTCATCCCTACCGGCGAGCATCCGCCGCGAATATAGCCCGTCCGGTTCAGTAAATCCTTCAGCGGCAGCATTTCCACCTTTTTGACGCCCGCGGCTTTGGCCGCCAGCTTCAGATCCAGTTCCGCGGCAACGGGGATGACGAACACGAAGACGGCCGCTCCTTGATGAGCGACCAGGGTTTTGAACACCTTTTCCGGCGGTTTGCCGATCTTCTCCGCGACGGCGGTGCCGTGGATCTGGCCGTCCTCCGGATCGTAGGCGTGTATTTCGTACGGCGTTTTCGTTTTATCGAGCAAGCGCATCGCATTCGTTTTGTTGACTTCGGCCATTTCAGGGTCCTCTCTTTCTCGTATCAAATAACCGATACATCGCCTTAGCTTTCGAGTGATAACGGAATATCCTCCCGTTATTTCTAATCTCGGACCATGTATTCGCATAATTAACTGGAAAAACTTATAATAGCGCACTGGCGTTGCATTAAACCTGACATGGTGTTGCCGACCCCGTAATCTCACTTGCCGCCCGTTATAATAGCGGCGTTTTAGGCTGCTATTTCGCCCAAATTCGCTTTTACGTGAAAAATAGCGGCCAAAAAGGGACTTATTTCACTGATGGGAGTCCAAAAATCGGTTTTCGGCCCGCTTTTCCCTAAAATAAGGCCCCAAAAGACCGCTATTTCTCACCGATGGGACGATTTCGACAAAATAACGCCTCAAAAAGCCCTTATCCACCCGACCTGCTTCAAAGGGAGGCGGTTACGGCCACTAGATCCTTCGGGTTAGTGCAACGCTAAACACGTTAAATCGAAGCAAGGAACCTTCCCTATTTTTCCAGTCCGCAAGTTCTCTCATTGAAAGTATAGCAAATCTGCCGCAGGAGCAATAGAGTGGAGAACGTCCGGGGGATCTAATAAAATACCCGATTCACTATGATCCGGCGTCCAGCGCAGCGCAAAAAAAGCCTGTCTTCTCCAGCCCGAAGGGGTCGTGAAGCCAGGCTTTATAGCAATCGGGCCGCCTTCTCACTTCGCCGGCAGTATCCAATCTTTGATCAAGGTCCATCGATCCCGAGGGTTCATCATAAACCCGGAAGCGATGGCGACAACCAACTCATGTTCAGGGACGCAGCAGATGATATTCCCGCCGTCGCCCATAGCCATGTAAGCAACAACGCCATCCTCTTCCCGCAGCCACCACAGGTAGCCGTAATGATGGGGGGTCATCGCCGTGGACTCCAGCATCCAGTGCTCGGAAACCAGGCTGCGTCCGTTCCAGGTGCCGCGGTTTAAACACAGCAAACCAAAACGCGCCATGTCGCGCGGCGTTAGCGTCAGCCCCCATCCCCCCGTGGAGTTTCCTTGCGGATCCGTGACCCACCCTTTCACCTTTGCGCCGAACAGGTCCTCAAACCCGTACCCTTCCATCCCATAATCCGGAATCACCTTCATCCCTAGTGGTCCGAACAACCGTTCATTGGCGAATGCCCGGGCGCTTTGACCTGTGGCGCGGGTGAGGATCGCCGACAGCAAATGCGCTCCCGAGGTGGAATATTTGAACCTCCCCGGCTCCCCCTGATGTCCCAGCATATTCAGCGTATATTCGACCCAGTCGGGCTGCGTGCACAACTTGTCGAGCGGTTCCTGCCAGTCTTCGAAAGGATAAGGAGCCGTCATCGTCAGCAGGTGGCGCAGCGTGATTTCTTTTTTCACGGGATGGTCGCGTTCGGTAGAATATTCCGGAAAAAAGTCCAGTATCTTTTGATCCGCATTTTGTATAAATCCGGAATCGATCGCCATCCCCACAAGAACGGATACGATGGATTTGGTCACCGACGCCACATGATGCGCCTCGTCCGGTCCATACCCATTGAAGTATTTTTCATACGCTACGTAACCTTTTTTCACGATCACAATGCCGTTGATGTTGCCGTAATTCTCCGTTATTTCGGGTTCCAGCCCCATAAGTCTCTCCGCATTCAGCCCCACACTTTCGGGATCGGCTGCCGGCCAGGCTTCACTGGGCCACACGTTTTCTGGCATTTTTGCATTCCTCCTCTTAACTCACCTGCTATTTTTTCTTAACGGGAAAATACACTTCGGTAACCAGATCCCCGGCATCCCCGGTTTTTATCGGATCGGTCACATAGACTTCGTAAGGCGCACCGGTTAGGGCGTACCCTTCCTCCTCCACCCAACTCCTTAACCTGGCATAAACCGCCGTGAGCTCCGGGTAAGCTCCTTTAAGTACCGACCTTGCGCAGAGACCGCCGGGAAAATCCCGCGTCCCCTTCACCGCTTCCGCGACCGGGATGGCAAATTCCGTATCGTTGCCGGCCGGATCATACTCCGGGCTGTGATAGACCGTCATCGGCGTTCCTTGCAAGGTGAGTGTTTCGGTGGCGATTCGTTCGTAGAGTTTGGCGAAATACGTTCCATAACCTGCCGCATAATCGTCCGCACTTAGTTTTTGGCGGATGAAAAGGACATTCCGCGGACGCGTCTCCACCAACTCCACCTGGATATGGTCAACGAAGGACATGACGGGCATCCCTTGCTCCAGTCTGCCGATATCGCGATTGATTTGCTCCAAGGTCGATGCGTAGGCCTGGATATGTTCTTCGATCTCTCTTTTTTTACGATGCAAACGGACATGCAGATGTTCCTCCGCCTGATCCTCTTCCCATGCAAGTATCTCTTTGATCTCATCCAGGGAAAAATGATAGGCTTTCAGGCGTTGAATCAGGAGCATCTTTTCCAACTGAGTGATCGAGTAATATCTGTACCCGTTTTCAGGGTGGATCTGATCCGGATGAATCAGACCGATCTCGTCATAATACCGCAGCGTCTTGGTCGAAACTTTGCAAATTTTCGAGAATTCTCCAATCGATAGCATGGGTCGCCTCCTCCCGTTGTTTCCCAGTGTGTACCTTCCCCTAAGGGCAAGGTCAACCCCAAATTATAAAAGGGCATGTGCCCTGTGCTGCAGAAATGAGTATAATTAGAAGGTAAGTTAACGGCATCTCCTATTCTAACTTAATTTAAATAATATATAGACTTAACCGAGGAGTACTTATGACGAAAACAATCGCGGACATCGCCAAGCTGGCCGGCGTGGCCAAAAGCACGGTTTCCCGTTACCTGAACGGCGGTTCGGTCAGCGACCGGACCCGGGAAACCATCGAGCGGATCATTAAGGAGCAAAATTATGTCCCCAACACCTTTGCCCAAAGCCTAAAAGCCAAACGGACCAACTTCATCGGCACGGTGGTTCCCCGCCTGGATTCCTACGCGACTTCGCAAACTTTGATCGGCATCGACGAAGAGCTACGGAAGAACCACTATCAAATGCTGATCGCCAATACGAGCCAAGACTTGGATCGGGAGATCGAGGCGATCTATGATTTTGCGCGGCAGAAAATTTCCGGCATTATTCTGCTGGCCGCCCAGGTGACGGAAGCCCATTTAACGGCCATCCACGACATCCGGATCCCCGTCATTCTGGTGGGCCAGCAGCATGATCAAGTGCACAGTCTGGTGCACGACGACAAGCGCGCCGGATGGCTGATGGGTCGTCATATTCTGGACCAGGGACATCGCGACATCGTGTATCTGGGCGTTACGGAAAAAGACAGGGCTGTCGGCGTCTACAGGAAAGAGGGCGTCAAACAAGCTCTCGAGGCTTGTCCCGATTGCCGCGTGCGTTATTTCGAGACGAGCTTTAAAATGACCGACGCCATGGCGGAGGCGACGCGGATTCTGGAAGATGCCAAACCTTCCGTTATCGTCTGCGCTACCGACAATATCGCTCTCGGCGTCATTAAGGCGGCTCATTTAAAAGGCGTCCGCATCCCCGAAGATTTATCGGTAACCGGGTTCGGAGGCTACGATATTACGGAGATGATCCACCCTGCCCTCACAACGGTGAAATATCACTACTTTCAGGCGGGTGAGCAAGCGGCCCGTCATATTATCCAGCTTGTATTGGAACAGCCCGTGGACCGGCTGTCCGTCTTGGATGTGGAACTGATCCGGCGAGAAAGCGTTGACAATTTGTAAAAGAATCGATTATGATGATGGTATAGGAACCGGTTCCACCTCCAATCGAGGTTGAACCGGATATATTTCTTTGTCGCTGGAACCGGTTCCGGTCTATTTTTTTCACCTGGATGGAACCGGTTCCTGAATATAAATCGTTTCAGGATGGAGAACAACATGAATAGGATGACGCGAGAAGAAAAATATAGGCTGATCGAGCAAGCGCGCCCCGGCGAGCTGGAGAAGCTCCGGGCCCAAGTCGAACTTTCGCCTTGGAGGCAAAGCTATCATATCCAGGCGCCGACCGGGCTGCTCAATGATCCGAACGGTTTTGCTTACTATCAAGGCGAGTACCATTTGTTCTACCAGTGGTTCCCCTTGGGGACCGAGCACGGCATGAAATATTGGTACCATATGAAGTCGTCCGATTTGGCGGCATGGGAAGATTTAGGCATCGGCCTTGCCCCCGGCGGGCCTTATGATTCGCACGGGGCTTATTCCGGCAGTGCGATTGAGAAAGACGGCAAACTGAATCTGTTGTATACCGGCAATACGCGAGACGTAAACTGGACAAGACATCCGTATCAATGCCTGGCCATCATGGATGCCGGCGGCCGGATCGCCAAGCTCGACCGCCCGGTGATCTCCTCGGTTCCTCCGGGATACACCGACCATTTCAGGGATCCGAAAGTATGGAAATCCGGAGAGGCGTATTACTGTGTCATCGGCGCGCAAAGAACCGATTTAACCGGCTGCGCCGTGCTGTTCCGGTCCAAAGATCTGTTGGACTGGACGTTTATGGGTGAAATGAAGACCGGCTCATCCCCTTTCGGCTATATGTGGGAATGTCCGGATTATTTTGAACTGAACGGATCAGGCGTGCTGGTGTTCTCGCCGCAGGGTCTCGAGGCCGATGAAGATCTTTATAACAACATTTATCAAACGGGTTATGTGATTGGCAAACCGCTGGATCTGGCAACAAGGGAGTTCCGTCACGGAGCTTTCCAAGAGCTGGACCGGGGTTTTGATTTCTATGCGGCTCAGACCACGCTCGGTCCGGATGGACGCCGGATTTTGGTCGCCTGGATGGGGCTGCCGGATGTCGCCTACCCGACGGATACCCAAGGCTGGTCCGGCTGCTTGACGATTCCCCGTCAGCTCACGATCCGGGGCGGCAATAAGCTGATTCAGCAGCCGGTCCCCGAGCTGGCCAAACTCCGCAAGACCCGAAGCAGCGCCGAGCTTACTGTAACCGACGAAGTCGTCCGTTTAAACGGGTTTGACGGAACCAGCTACGAGCTGATTTGCGAAATTTCCAAGTTCGATGCGGAGCAATTGGGTCTCGAATTCCGGGCGGGCGATCATGAGAAAACGGTGCTTAAATACGACCGTGTCCTGAAGAAAGTCATTCTCGACCGCACGCTTTCGGGACGGGCTATGGATGAAGTCAACGGTAACGTCCGCCGCTGCGGCTTGGACGCGGATAACCTCAAGTTTCATCTGTTCGTGGACGCCTCCTCCGTGGAGATCTTTGTCAATGACGGAGAAGAAGTGTTTACCGGCCGGATTTTTCCGGACCCGACGAGCCAGGAAATTCGACTGTTTTGTTCCGGCGGATCCGCGGAGTTTCGCGTCTGCAAATGGGACATTTAAAACCAAATTTATGTTTGAAGGTGAGTACGTGGGAACATTATATGCCATTGGCGAAGTATTGATCGACTTTATCCCCCGGCAGGCGGGTCAAGCGCTGAAAGATGCGGTTGCCTTCGAGCGCGCCGCGGGAGGCGCGCCGGCCAACGTGGCCGCGGCGGCGGCCAAATTGGGCGGTAACGCCTCGATGATTACCAAACTGGGCAAAGACGCCTTCGGCGATTTTCTGCTGGAGCAGTTGTCCGAAGCCGGGGTAAATACCGATCTGGTCAAAAGGACCGACGAGGCCAATACCGGTTTGGCCTTCGTCTCCTTGCGCGACGACGGGGAGCGCGACTTCTCGTTTTACCGGAATCCCTCTTCCGACCTGCTTTTGGCCGAGGACGAGATCGACCCGGACGTTTTTCAAGCGGGCGACCTTTTGCATTTCGGTTCCGTGGATTTGGTGGAAAGCCCGATGAAGCGGGCCCACGTCAAAGCGATTGATGCCGTCAAAAACCGGGGCGGCTTAGTAAGCTTTGATCCGAACGTGCGCTTGCCTCTGTGGAACGATCATGACGCCTATCGCCGAACGATCCGGTCTTTTATCCCGAGAGCTCATCTTTTGAAAATCTCGGAGGACGAACTCTCTTTTATCACGGGAATTCAAGACGTGGACCAAGCGCTCGCTTCATTATTTACCGGAGATGTGCAAGCCGTGGTCTATACAAAAGGCTCTCGGGGCGCCGATTTGATTCTGCCGCAGGGAAGATACAAGTCCGCCGGTTTTAAAGTAAAAGCGCAGGATACGACCGGCGCCGGCGATGCCTTTATCGGCGGGTTCCTGCATCAACTGCTGGAACGCCAAGCCACGCCGCACAATTTAAGCTCCATTTTAACGGATGAGCATGCCGCTCTGCTTCGATTTGCCAATGCCTGCGGAGCCATCACCGCGACCGGCAAGGGAGCTATTCCCGCTCTGCCGTCCTTGGAGCAAGTCGATGAACTTATAGCGAAGGAGAACGAAAGCCATGTCTGAAAACCAACAAATCGCCAAAGCGGTTATCGAAGCTGTCGGAGGAAAGGAAAATATCGCTTCCTTCGCCCATTGTGCGACTCGCCTTCGCATCATGGTGCTGGATAAAGACAAAATCAAGCAGCAGCAAGTCGAACAAATCGATAAAGTCAAAGGGGCGTTCTTCAACTCCGGCCAATATCAAATCATATTCGGCACGGGTACGGTCAACCGCATTTTTGAAGAAGTCGAGAAGCTGGGCATAGAAAGTACGTCAACCGATGAATTGAAGAAGCAGGGCAAAAAACAGGGCAACCCGTTCCAGCGCGCGATCCGCACGTTCGGTGACGTGTTCGTTCCGATCATTCCCGTACTGGTGGCCACCGGTCTTTTTATGGGCCTTCGGGGCTTGTTAACCCAGGAGTTGGTTCTTTCCTGGTTCGGAGCCGCGCCTGAAGACATTTCGTCGAATTTCCTGCTGTTTACCCAGGTATTGACGGACACGGCCTTTGCGTTCCTCCCCGCTTTAGTGGCCTGGTCCGCGTTCAGAGTGTTTGGAGGAAGTCCGGTGCTGGGGATTGTGCTCGGCTTGATGCTGGTCAATCCCGCTCTCCCCAACGCTTACAGCGTTGCGGACGGTTCCGCGGAGGCGCTGACCATGTTCGGCTTCATTCCGGTGGTGGGTTATCAAGGCTCCGTCCTTCCGGCCTTCTTTGTCGGCTTGATCGGCGCGAAGCTGGAGAAATTTTTGCGTAAACGCATCCCTGAAGCCCTGGATCTGATTTTGACTCCGTTTATTACTTTGTTGATTATGATCACGCTCGGCTTGTTTGCGATCGGCCCGATCTTTCACTCTCTGGAAGAGTGGGTGCTTCACGGAACAGTCGCCGTACTGGAGCTGCCGTTCGGCATCGCCGGTCTGGTTATCGGCTTTTTTCATCAGATTATCGTGGTTTCGGGCGTCCATCATATTTTTAATTTCTTGGAAATTCAACTGCTTGAACAGAAAGGCAGCAATCCGTTCAACGCGATTATCACCACCGCCATGGCGGCTCAAGCCGCCGCTTGTCTCGCGGTAGGCATGAAGACGAAAAACATGAAGCTGAGAGCGCTGGCTCTCCCTTCCTCCCTGTCGGCATTCCTCGGCATCACGGAACCCGCGATCTTCGGGGTCAACTTAAGATATGTGAAGCCTTTTATTATGGGTCTCATCGGCGGCGCTGTGGGCGGCTTCCTTGCCTCCCTCTTCCAATTGGCCGGTACGGGCATGTCGATTACGGTCATTCCGGGTACCCTGCTGTATTTGAACAGTCAACTGCCTTTGTACATCTTGACGAATGTGGTTGCCATGATTATCGCGTTCGTATTAACCTGGTTCTTCGGATACAAGAACGAAGCGGTTCCGGCGGACAATGCATCGGCGAAACCCGCTGAAGCGGAAGTCAAGGCGGTAACTCAGCCTTCCGAGGGAAGATCGGGCAAGCTCGAGATCCCTTCCCCGATCACGGGAAAAGCGGTTCCTCTCTCCGAAGTGCCGGATCCGGCCTTTGCGGAGAAACACATGGGTGAAGGAATTGCGGTCGAACCGACGGAAGGCAAGGCTTTCGCCCCGTTTGACGGAACCGTGGCCCATGTGATGGACAAGAGCAAACACGCCGTCATCCTGGAGCATGAGAGCGGAGTACAGCTGCTGATTCATATCGGCATCAATACGGTGGGGCTCAAAGGGAACGGATTTACCACGCACGTCAGCACCGGGGACAAGGTGGCCAAAGGCCAACTCCTCATTGAGTTCGATATGGATTTGATCCGGCAGGCGGGTCTTCCCCTGGTTACACCCGTGCTGATCCCGTCCGGCCTGGATGCCGTCCGGGAGGTCGTCCCTTCACACGAAGGCGAGGTTACGGCGATTGAACAAACGGTGATTACCGTCCAGTTGTAAAAAAGAAAACAGGCAACCTGAAGAACCAGCGGTTCTTTAAGGCTGCCTGTTTTTTTACGCGTCTACCTTGCTAAAAGGGCGGACCACCCAGACGCTGGCCCGGAAGCTGTGGCCATGGTAGGTGGCCGTAATCCATGTGATCCCCGGGCTGATGCCGCGGATATTTCCATCCTTATCGATAGTGGCTATAGCGGGATCGGCGGTTTCAAAGAGCGTGTCCTCCGTAACCAGCAAAATACGTCCATCCTCATCGGCGAAATACGCGGCGGCATCCAGCTCGGCTCCCACGGAGACCGAATATTCCTCCGAGTCCAGATAGAACCTCCCGAATCCGGGAGTTCCCTCCTTCACCTCTACCGTTAAACTAGCCCGCATCCCTTCATAAGAAGCGGTAACTATCGTCCTGCCGGGGCTGACCGCCGTCACCTTCCCCGTTCCGTCCACAAGCGCGATCGACGGGTCGGCCGATTCAAAAGAGGCCGAATACGTCACATCGGTCACCGATGTGTCGGAATATACCGCGTTTACCACACTGCTGGCGGTCTGCCCGACGGACAGCTCCATCCGGTCCGGTTGAAACGCTATGCCCGTGAGCACGGGTTCGGTAGGCGAACCGGGTGAAGCGATCTTGATAACTTCCATATTAGAGCCTTTGGTAACGACTCTTCCCGTCAATAAAAATCCGCCATCCGAGGTCATAATCCCTTTGCCGACGGAATTAAGTCCCCCACTGCCAAACAGGAAATTTTTTATCGCATCCCCGTTCGCATTCAATATCACAAGTTGGTATTTGGCCCTATCGTACGAGGTACGAAGCTCGGTAATGAACGCGTAGCCCTGGTCGTACGTTTGAAAACGCCTGATGTTTCGATTGCCTTCTCCCGGCAGTACACCGACTTTTTTGGTTTCAAGCAGATTACCGGAACCAGACAAGGTCTGCAAGTAATAACTATGCGTGTCCGGATCATGCCGGGTCAACACATAACTTCCGTCAGCGGCAGCCAGTATGGCATCAATCGGATCGTTCTCCTGATTTTTTTGCCAAACGATTTCACCCGTTGAATTTACTTTTAATAATATAGGTGTTTCGGGCCCTTCACTCTCGTACATTTTTCTCCCGGACACGATCACCCCATTGTCAGGCGTAACCACGACATGGTCAAAATTTTGCATATAGCCGATTTTATAAGTTCTCGACCACAGTTCCTCGCCATCCGCATTGATTTTTAACAAATAAGCGGGAACTTCTCCACTGGTCCGGAATGTAATTCCGGTAATGACATAATTTCCTTCCTTTGTTTCTGCAATTACATCCGCGGATTGGAAATAAAACGGCATATCAAGATAGGCCTTTTGCCATAACACATCCCCGTCCTGAGTAAGCTTGGCAATATACGGAACATTACGCGGCCGCCATTCATTTCCTCCATCCCTCACATCTCCACCTATAAGGATGTGTCCATCGGATGTTTCGATTACTTCGGACAGTTTGTTCGGCATGTAACCGTATGAGTCACTGTAGGCAATCTCCCTTTCCCACAATACTTCGCCCCGTGGATTAAGCTTCAGAACATACGCGATCGGCCCGTCGGTCAGCTTCGAATAAGTCCGGCCCACAACAACATAATTGCCATCCGAAGTCGCGGTCACAGCCTCTCCCGCCGAGTAATCGTATACTCCGGAACTGCCCCTGAACTCGGCGGACCACTCTACCCGCGGGTCCTCGGCGGGTGCATCGGCCGATCCGGTGGAAGGCCATCCCATCCCCCATACAACAAAAGCCAACATCATCGTCATGAGCTTACCCAGGTTCTTTCGCATCAGCAACTCTCCTTGTCAAAATGGTTTTGGAGTGCGTTTTCCTTGGAAGAATCCAGTAGACCATGATGAAACTACCAATTTTGATTCAACTCTATTATTAAGGAAGAAGGATGGCTCGAATATCCCGCTAAATGCTTAAAAGGTTAGGCCATTGTTCGTGAAATCCATGTTTGGTGAGGAGGTGTGCTGCGGACTTAAGGAAGAGGAACCTCCAATTTCACCGCATAATACCGATAGGCGGTTTCGGCAAGCCGGTCCGGGTCCTCCCAAAACCGCTGATCGAGCTCGTCGAGCCGGGCCTCCTCTTCTTTCGTCAAAAACTTTGGGATGTCCCACAGCTGCTTAAGACGTTCATCATGTTCGAGACGCGCGATGCAGGCATACCCCGTTATGATTAGTTCCAGCGCCCGCTCCGCTCCAATCGTTTGAAGCGCCCGGCGCGCATGGACATATGCCTCTTCGCCCCAATTGCAAAAAAACTGAATAAACCCGCCGTTGTACATATCAGCTTCCAGAAGCCATAACGCGGCGATTTCTTGTTCGTCCGAAGTCAAAGCTTGCCAGCGCAAGGTTGACGCGTTCTTTTTGTCCACAAATGCCCCCGCATAATCGTACCAGGCATCGTATAAATCCGGTTCGCTCATTTCTTCTCGCCTTCTCTCTTTCGTTGGATAATTTGCGCATTTCTCCGCCGATCGCTTAATCTTAAACTATCGCATGCCGACTCGGCAGACGACCCTGGAATTAGGAGGAATAACGAATGAATGGGGAGTTTCCCGTACTGGTTGTCAGTTCGGGAAATCTTGGCTTCGAGGATGCCGTGGAGATCGCCCGAACTTTTGCGGAGCTTTGTCAAGGAACGACGGCGGCGGAAGATCTGCTGTTCGGATAAGCTGAATATTCCGCGTCTTTAACGTTCCAAAACTTTAGGCAGCGCCATCGCCAAGTGGCCGGTGGCCGACTGCGCGTGACGGTAAAAGGTCGTTCTGCTCATATGGAAATCTTCGGCCAGCTGGTTTTTGTTCTGTTCTTTCAAAATGTAGATTTCACGCAAAATCCGCTGCTCCAGCGCTGTGAGAGGATATACCGTATCCTGCCCCGTCAAAACCTGCTCCACGCGGCTTCGCACCTCCGAGCCCGGTCTCCCCAAGCGCCGTATGACGGGCAGCTCCTCCAGCTTGTCGGGGCGATACAACTCCTTTAAGATTTGCTTCATCTCGTGGTCGTCGATGTGAACCGCATCAGCCCGGTACGGCTCGGGCTCAAGTGCCGCCGCCACTTGTGGGAATTCGGAGAACTCCACCTCGGTCTCGGTCTGGCTTATGACTCGTTTTACCCAGCGCTCGAACGAGGTGAACCGGAAATCGAGATCCCAACGGGTTAATGGCACGGGTCCATTTTCGGAAAGGGCGATTTGGCCCGTCTCCTGAAACCCCATCAGCGGCAGCAGGGTATTCAGATTCGGATCTCCGGTCACCACGATTCCCCTGAATCCTCCCGTCATACGGATCAGCCACTGCTGCATCAGCAGGCCCCCAAGTTCCTCCGGACGGTAATACGGCTG
Source organism: Paenibacillus sp. alder61 (assembly GCF_020179875.1). Classification (NCBI taxonomy): domain Bacteria; kingdom Bacillati; phylum Bacillota; class Bacilli; order Caryophanales; family Paenibacillaceae; genus Paenibacillus; species Paenibacillus sp. alder61. The sequence continues at coordinate 112,966 of NZ_JAIUDG010000002.1, read as the reverse complement.
TCTTACGTCAACCGCCGCCAGCAAAATGAAAAACGTATCGCCAGCTTCTTGGGACGTGGAATTATGCGGTTCAATCTCCTCACCCAGCGTTTCAAGCAGCCTGGGAGCGTATTTTTCAAAAAGCGATAAGGTCGAAGGATGGAGGGAAACGCCGGCGCAAAACGCCAGCGGAGTCCCCATGTCGCTCCGGACGACGCAAATGCTTTCCGGGCTCATGCCGGCGATCCGTTCCAGCAAACCGGCGTAATCTTCCACCTTGACCAGTTCCGTTTGCCAGTCGGCACCGCGGACGGAGTCGGCCAGCATCCGCTGCAGGTCCGGGAGATCCTCCGGTTGATACGGCCTGTCCTCGGTCGTCTGCAAGCGCGTCGAAAAATGGGCATAAGCATGAGCCGAAGGCAGAAATTCGCGGTACAACTCGAGTACATGGGCCGCGATACGCGTTTGCGACCGCCGATCCGCATGCGGAAACCGCTCGGCTAACAGGCGAAAGGCCCGCTGGCGCTCAAGCCGGAACGTTTGCGGGCTTCGCTCCGCGTAATCTTCGCGGATTAGCCGGGAGGCGACATGGTGCAGCGTCAACCCCCGCGGAGTTCTGCCGACAAAGGAGAGACGGCCGAGCGCTTCATATTCGGACATCTCCAGCGGAGTGTCCAGAAACTGCCGCAAGACCAGCAAATCCGCCTCCGGCAGCAGCGAAAGCCCGGTCAAAGCGGCATATAACCGCGGAGATGTGACTTCCTTAAGCAATTCGGCGCTCATCATCGCCGGAATATCGCTTAGCTCCCTGCCCGCTGTACCTTCCAGCGAGGACTTCAGCAGGTCGACGGTCAGGGCCAGCAGGAGCGGATGGCCGTCCGAATGCCTGGCAACCTCCGCTTGCAGCGCCGGGTCGAGTCCGCTCTCGCGCAAATATTCGCGCACTTCTTGACGGGTAAACACCCGCAGAGGCAAATCGCGTACCCGGCTGCCCCAATAGGGGTTCGTCCGCCATTTGGCCGGCAGCCCGTTACGCGAAGCCAGCACGAACAGCACGCCCGCCGCCTCGAGTTTGGGCAGGAAGCTGGAGAAGAACCAGCCTTCGATACGTTCGATATTTTCACAGTTATCCAAAAATATAACCGAACGGCGGCTCGACAGCTCGGAGGTAATAAAGGCAAACGTCGGCGCGTCTTGTTCCCGTTTCCTTCCGTGTTCGTTCTCCAAACACGCTTCCATCCCGGACAAAAAAGCCGCCGATGTCCCCAGCTCTCCGGGACCGTCCAGCCATAACACTTGCGCCTGGCTATCGCGCGCCCGCCTGGACATCTCCGTCAGCAGCGTCGTTTTGCCGATCCCCCCGATCCCCGACACGAAAAACAGCTCCGTACGAGGCTTCGGCTCGGCGAGCCACCGTTCCAGAAAACCCAGTTCTTCGGCAAGACCGATGATCCGGTCCCGGGAGACGAAACGTTCGGTCTCACTTCGCTCCACCTTTTCTCCCTCCACTCTCTACGATGAATTGAATCATAAACGGAATGTTCTTCGATATGTTCTATACTACACTATCTATTAAATTTAAATAAATCATAGATTTATTTGTCGGTGAGACATTTTAGGTACCGAAAAGTCCTTTTTCTCTATGAAAAAAATAAGGGGCACAACATGATGTTGCACCCCTTATTTTTGAGGAATGATTTGATTTATAGGTGTAATACACGTAATCGATGTGTTCCTGGACAAAGTCGGCGGTATTCGTATTCTTCCTCTTCTGATAGAAGGTGAACCCGACACTCTCATACATTCGTTGAGCAGCGACTAGGTCATCGTTCGTGGAGACAATGATTTTCCTGACCTCGTTTTGAGAGATTCTTTTGACGGCTTCTTGCAGTTGCAGTTTGCCATACCCTTTCCCTTTGTGTTTGGAAACCACGCAATTATGGCCAATTTCCGCATACTCGGGCATGTTTCGCGGGTCCCAAAAAACGAATCCGATAGCTTCTTCGTTTAATTTGGTGATAAACCCGTACTTATCTGCAATCTCCAAGTTATCAAAGAAAAAGTTTTCAAATGCTTGCCAATCCGAATAGCAGCTTTGTTTATATCGGCCGTCAAATGAATAGGCGTCTGTCAATAATTCGAAGAGTATTCCCCGCTTAAAGCCGCTCAGTTTGTTGAATGCAATGCCCATGCTTTAAAAAACCTCCGTCACTATAACATCCGTGTCTTAATCAGCCTCGTCCGCATTATCTTACCACGAAAAGGCCGTCGAAATCGTATTTAGCCCACGGTAACTAAAGGGCGCCTAGCGTACTTCCATTACTTCCAACTCCAAAAAGATGCAAATCTGCAGGTATTTCATTCCGTTCTCTGAGGGGATTCGAAAAAAGATGCAAATCTGCAGGTATTTCTAGCGATTTTAGAGAAACGGGCCGGTTTCGTCGAAAATTCCTGCAGATTTGCAGGAATTTTGAAATTTTGGGCACGAACTAGAAAAAAACATGCACATATGCAGGAATTCTAGGTTATCAAGATTGTCTGACGGGGTACTAGCTTAATATCCGATAAACAAATAAACAAAAAAACCGCAAATTCATGCGGTCTTTAATACATTTACATCTTGTCTTCTGACAAAAAACGCCTGCTTTTCTTTCTTACAAACCCGCCAAATACTCTCTGACCTGGCCCGGGGTCTTGGCAAATTTACTGTGCAGGTGAGCGACTTTTTCCCCGTTTTTGTACACGAGCAGGCTTGGAATGCCGCGCACCTCATTGGCCTCCGCGATCGGCTGGAACTGCTCCGCGTCCATCGAATAAAAATCTTTGTCCGCATGCTCGGCTACGATATCCCCGATAAAGCGGTCCAGGTTTTTGCAGTCCGGGCACCAGTTTGTCTCGAATTTGATAACGGTATATTTGTCGCTTTGAATCGCCTGCTGATATTGCTCTTCCGATTGAATTTTTTCCATGTTGGCCCTCTCCCTTATTCAAATCTGTCTATCTACATATTAAATATTCAAGCCATTGAAATGCAAGTCGCTTGTAAGGTATGATACTCTGAAACAAGGAGGAGTTCAAATGAATAAATTCGGAATGACCGCCAAACTCGTCGCTCATGAAGGGCAGCGCGACATGCTGCTGGGTATTTTGCTGGAAGCGGCTCAAGCGATGAAAACGGTGGACGGATGCGAACTTTATGCGATAAATGTAGACGATGGCGATCCCGACTCGATCTGGATCATGGAAATTTGGCGGGATGCGGACGCCCACGCGGCCTCGCTCAACCTGGAGGCAACGAAGGCCGTCATCTCCAAGGGAAGACCCTTTATTGCAAAAATGGAGGGAACCCGATTAAGGGTCGTCGGCGGATTGGGTGTCTAACGCCTGAATTCAGGCGGGCGGCAGCCGAATGGATGTACATTCCGATTCGGTTTGTTCCTGGCCATCGGCTGCTCCCGCCCTATTGCCCCTTTTTAGTCGATAGCTTCCTGCCCCTCCGTCCTGCCCGCTTCAAGCAGCACCCGATTCCGCCCCAGAAGGACGGCGAGAAGTATCAGCAAGAAACCTGTACCCGCAAGAAGCCATTCAATTCGGACGGCGTCCGCCAGCGGACCGAAAATCAGCATCCCGACCGGCATCATGGAGGTCGAAATCATGCCGAGGACCCCGAATACCCTTCCCATGAAGTTTTCGTCGACTTTTTCCTGGAGCAGCACCATGGACGGCGTATTGAACATCGGCATGGCGATGCCGAAGATAGCCATAAACACCAGATAGCTCCAGAATACCGGAACGACTCCGAGCGCCAGCGTACAGCCCCCCATCACCAAACCGGCGAGCATGATCGTACGGATTTTATTGGCGAAACCGCCCCAGGACGCAATCAGCCCCCCACCCGCCATCATGCCGATGGAGAACGCGATCTCGATGGCGGTCAACCGCCAGACATCGTCGCCGAAGCTGCGTGTCACTTGCAGCGGCGTCAAAAATGCGGCCGGTGCCATCAGGACGAACAGGACCGCGAAAAACAGAAAGAAGATTTTTAGGAAGCGATGGTTCTTTATGTAGAGAAGCCCTTCTTTCAAGTCGCTGAAATAGCCTGTCGCTTGCTTTTCGGAAGCCTTCTCGTGTGCGGGGATATTAAAGAACAGCAGCAAAGTGAGAATCGCGATGGCCGCGGTGATGACATCGATGAAGAAAATGCTTACGATCGATGCTTTCGTCAGCAAAGCCGCGCTGACCATCGGGGAAACAAACATGATGACGGCTTGCAGCGTGCCGTTAATTCCATTGACCTTCGTCAGCTTGTCTTGCGGTACGATCTGCGGCAGGATCGCGCCGACCGCCGGTGTCTGCACCCCTGTTCCCAAAGCGCGGATCGCCGCCATCGCGAACAGAAGCCAGATCGCCTCGTAGCCGAGCAAATAGACAACGGCAAGAATCAGCGTCGCGGTAGCGATCATACCGTCCGACAAAACGATCAGCCATTTCCGGTTAAAGCGGTCCGCCCACACCCCGGCAAAAGGAGACAGAATAAAGGTGGGAATGAACCCGCAAAGAATGAACAACGTCATCATAATTCCGGATTGGGTGGTCAGCGTAATATGCCACATGATGGCGTATTGGACCAAGGACGAGCCGAACAGCGAAATGGTCTGACTGCTCAAAAACAGCACGATATTTCTTTTCCAGTTGTTCACGGTCATCTCCTTTTTTCCTTAAAAATTGGTTTTTGTCGCCCATATTGTAACATGACCGCTATAGGTTGCAAACGGCTAAGCCAAACAAAGAGCCGGGAAAATTCCCCCGACTCTTTTAGCTTACAAAACCCTTCTCCTTCAACGCCTCATATGCGGCGCTTTCCTGCTCTTCTTTGATCTGATATTCCAGGGTTCCGTCGATCACCTTCGCGCAGCGCCCTCCGAACGGTTTAAGGATCGCCTTGATTTCACCAATCTCAGGGCTGGACTGTAAAGAGTATTGAACTTTCATCGGTTACCCACCTCCTAAGGTAGGATTACAACAAAAGCCCGGCTTGTACAGTAACAAAAATCACATCAACTTACCCCACGCGCCGCCTTACGTAAAATACTCCAATTTCGCCCGCGGAAAAAACTTCTCCATATACGAAAAAAGATGGGACTTGATATCCTCCTCTTCGTCCTTTTGATAGATGTATTTGCCGATCCCGTACTTACCCCATTTGTACCTCCGCTTCTCTTCGTCCAGCTCCAGCTTGGTCATGGGATAATTTTTCTCGATAATGCGCTTGGCCGGCTTGGTGAACCGGTGCTGGATAAATTCAAAGGTAATGTCGTCCCTCGCATCCGCGGGCAGCTCGGCGTCGAGACGTTCGAACATATGGCGGTAGCCTTCTTCCCATCCCTCATGTAGATAGATCGGAGCCACGATGAAGCCGAGCGGATAACCGGCCCGGGCCACCTTGCCCGCGGCCTCGATCCTCTTGTCCAGAGGCGATGTCCCGGGTTCGAAGTTTTTGATTACATAGTCCGCGTTCACGCTAAACCGAAATCGGGTTTTTCCGTTATGCCGGGCGTCCAGTAAATGATCGACATGATGGAATTTCGTCACGAACCGGAGTTTCCCCAACTCCGATGTCCCGAAGTGTTCGATCGCCCGTTTCAGGGTGTGCGTCAGATGATCGATCCCGACGATATCCGAAGTACAAGAGGCTTCGAACCGGGTTATCTCCGGCGCTCTCTCGGCCATATAGCGATCCGCCGCCTCCAGAATTTCCTCCACGTTGACGTAGGTCCGGATATAGGGCTTGGTCCCCATCGTCGTCTGCAGGTAGCAGTAATGGCAGTGGCCCATACATCCCGTCGCAAACGGAATCGCATATTCGGCGGAAGGCTTGGACGTATCGAATTTCAGGGTTTTGCGGATGCCGACGACAAGGGTCGATTTGGCTACGCGGTATTTTTGCAGATCGCTGTCGCCCGGCAAGTTTCGGATCTGATTATGCGAGGTCGTATAGCGAATATCCAGCTTCATACGTTCAAACTTCTCCATAAGCTCTCTGCCCAGCGGATAATCCAGGGCATCCGGCTCGAAATAGACCAGCCGCGGCGTAAACGGAGGATTCATTCCCAAATCCCCTCGGCGGCGGGTCCATAAACGTCGTTGTAAGCTTGCTCCGCTTCCTGCGCCGTCGAATAGACGGCCATCTCGTTCGTCAATGGATAGTAAGTCTCATACAGAAAAACCGCCAACTCGCCCGGCTTCTCCGGATGATTGACGACCGCGGCCTCCTGGATATTGGCCACATCCTGAGTATGCGGATTCCGATAAAAAACGTAGACGATATCCCCCGCTTTAAAGGTTTGAGCCCCATACTGTTGTTCATCGTACATTCCCATCTCCTGCCCTTCCTTTTCGCAAAAAATCCGTTTCAAGTAATTTATGTATTTCCCTTCGGGCCGAAAAATATTTATGTTATCCGGGCCGTACAACCTATTTCAGGCATAAAAAAGGGAGCCGACTTGGCTCCCTTTCGAATGCTGATCCCTGTTTATTTCACTTCGGTCGTTCCCGTCACCTTACCGTCGATTTTGGCGGACGCTTTGACGTCCTCGTTGGCAAAGTAAATGTTTCCGTCTACGGTTGCCGACTCGTGCAAATTAAATCCGTTCGCTTCCACGTAAACGTCACCTTTTACCGTGCCGCCTTGAATTCTCAAGTTTTCGCTTTGTACCGTCAGTTTAGGCACCGTGAGCGTGAACGAAGCGGTAATGTTATGGTTCTCATCCTGCGTGTAGAGCGCGATTTTACGGTAAATGTCGCCGTCCGGCTTGTTCTTGTCATGGAATTCCCCCGCCACGACGACGTCCTTGTCGACCGTGAGATCGCCCAAAGTGGCGATGATCCATGTTCCTTGCTCACTTACCGCGTTAATGAACGCATCCGCATCATTTACGATGGAAGCGGTCGTTACCGCATCCGGCTGCTCGCCGGCAGCGGTTTGTTCGGCGGGTTTATTCGGTTCAGCCGCTTTCTCCTCCTTGGCGCCGCAGCCGGACAGCAATGCGATGGCGACGCCTGCAACCAATAAGCCTTTAAAAATCTTCACAGTGGTTTCCCCCTACTCTTTTTAATTACAAGTTGATTATAATTAAAAATTGCAGGAAAGAATGTGACAATATTCACAAGGTTGTGACATTACTCACTTTGCTGTTTTTAACGTCCGTTTAGCCTTCCCGGTTACATCTGCATCGGTCCGAGAATTCCAAGTTCATACCCTTTGGCCACGGCACCGATACGAGTTTTGACTTCCAGCTTTTGAATAATCGAAGTGATATGGTATTCCACGGTCCGCTGGCTGACCGCCAGCTCCCGGGCGATATCCTTGTTTGTGAGCTCCCTGGCCACGAGAGCCAAAACTCTTTGCTCCGCAGGCGTTAAGGGCTCCACCGGGGACTTGTTAAACAGCCGTTCGAGCATCAGCACATGGCCGGATATGCTCTGTCTGATCGCATTGATGATTTGCGGATACGTCGCCTGCTTGGATAAATAGGCGTTGACTCCAAGCTCATAGGCTTTCCGGTAAAACTCGTCATACCCGTACCCGGACAGCATGATCAACTTCAGCGAAGATCCGTATTTTCCCTTAAGGATAGACGCAAGCTCGAAACCGTCCAGTTTCGGCATCGAAACATCCATAACCACCACGTCCGGTTCATAAAGGTGGATCTGCTCCAATAACACCAGGGGATCCGTAAACGTCGCCTGAACCGAGAAATTCGGCTCTTCTTCGAGCCGAGTTTTAAGTCCCTCCATAACGAGCGGGTGATCGTCCAACAGAATAATTTTAACCAAGCTTTCCATCGTGCTTCTCCTCCCTTTCGTAAGCCGAAAGTTTCAGCATCACCCGGGTCCCTTTTCCGGGAGCCGCCTGAATTTCCATTTCCCCGCCCAAATACTCGATCTGTGCGTTTACCGAAATAAGCCCGATATGTTTTTCTTGCAAAAAACGGCTGTCGCGGTACAGCGTAACCGGATCGAATCCTCTTCCGTTATCGCTGACCAGACAGTGGATTCCTTCCTCCGGATGGCTTCGAACCCGTACCTCAAGGGAGGTGGCATCGGCATGCTTTAGCGCGTTATTGGTCAATTCGCGAATCATGCGGAATAGATTGCTCCGAAGCAGCCGATCCGGCGGCTCCGCCAGTCCCCACTCGTAGCTTAGCGTCGTATGGATCCCCGTCTCTTCGACGGACCGAAGCAGCCAATGCAAAGCCTCCTCCAAACCGGCTTTGTCCGCGATTGCCGGATGCAGATCATCGCAGAGCAGCCGGATGTCCCGCTGAGAGTCATAAACGCATTTCAGCCAGGTCTCCACCCGCTTGGGCTCCGCTTTACCCCGATCGGCCAGCTCTTCCAAATCCCGGGACAGAAATATCAGGTTTTGGAGCAGCTGATCATGAAGAAAATACGTCGTCCGCAGCCGTTCCGCGTGCTGGGCCTCCATCAGCATGCGCCGCTCCAGCCGCATATCGCTTACCCGCCTTTCAAACGCCGCGTTCTGCTCCTTCGCGCGTTGATATTCCTGCTGCAGCCCGGACAAACTTCGGACATTGATCAGAAGGCGGATCGCTTCGTTGCGCATGCTGACGATCAGCTCTTTCTCCTCCGCTCCCATAAGCGAGGAATTCCGCTTGGGACCGACGCACAGGTAACCCTCGAACTCATTCTCCCCGTCCATCCTTAACGGTTCGATATGGATAAAATCAAACCTGGCCTGTAAAAACCCGGGATCCAACCACTCCCCCTCCTCCGGAGTTAAGGAGGCGTAAGCCCCCGTCCCGTGGACAATCAACCGGCTCCCGTCCCGCCATATGAGGCAGCTCCCCGTTACGTCCATCACACGGTCCATGACTTCCCCGATCATACGGAGAATATCCCGGATATTCCGGGCTTCCGCCGTTTGAATCGACAGCTTGAGCGTCTGTCTGTCCAGCCACTCCTTCCGCTTTCCGGCGTTTCTCCCCGACCAGCGAAGACTTGTCCGGTAAATGAGGGTCACGGCGAGAAACGCCAAGAACAGCAGCGCCGGCCAAAACGGCTGCGGCAGGCGCGAGGCCAGCAGGAATAAAATAAAAACCGCGCCGAAGTACAGGCTGTGAATCAAGACCCGCGGCATATACAACTTCATATCGATCAGACTGCGCTTGCGCAGGACATACAACATCGTCGACGAAAGCGGTACGAGCCCCGTCAGCGCATATTCCGGCGAAACCAGAGCATCGCCCCGGATTAAATCGGGCAGGGCATACAGGAACACATACGGCAGCAAGCTGAAATACAACCCGGTCACAAGCACCAGGGCCTGATTTTTTTCAATCCGGTCAATGACCCTCCAATATACCCCCACCGCGATCACAACGAGCAGCAGCGCAAGCAGAAAAACCACATGCACCGCCTCGCGGATCCAACCCGGAATCTGTTCGCCGGCAACCGCGTATACCGCATACCCGGAGAACAGAACGCAGAACAGGCGGAACGTGCGCAGCAGGTTGCGGAGCCGGCCCGATACGGACCGGATAACGAACGACACGCAAAACGAAAGCAGCATGTAAGGCAGCCAAATCGCGCTCAAGGATAAAATAAAATCCGACAGCCGCAGCTCCGTTGAATACAGCGTCAATATCGTCAGGGCCATCACGAAATTGATTGCCGTGAACTGCCGGACCAGCCGGGAGTTGGGGTTTTTGCGGTAGGCCGATAAACCGATGGCCAAAAGGGCAAGCTCCATCCCTATCGCAAACCCATTTTTCAGAGCATCGCCGGCATCTGTCGCGACGCTCTTAAGGGTGACGGATCCGTCCACTCCCTTAAAGCCGATTGCGGAAATCTCAACAAGGGATACGGGGCTTCGTTTCTCCCCCAGCCGCGTTTCCGCCGCTTCCCCGTCCAGGGTCAGGACACGGTCTCCCGGTTTCATGCGCCAGGCGGCCGCTTTTCCCGAGGGGTTCACTTCCTTCACGATCCACATGGAATTCGTCTTCTCCAGCAGCGCCCCGATATAAGGGTGACGGAAGGATTCCGCGTGAATGTACCCTGCCAGACAAAGAAAAGTCAGAACGGCGAGAACCATTCGGATATGATATTTGTTATTGAACAACGGCATAGAATCCAGGCTCCTTCAAACGGGTCCGATAAAATCGGGAGGGGGTCACACACCTACGAGATACAACGTCACAAGCCCCCATAGCGTATTGATATAAATGTGAAAAAGAATGGCTCCGTAAATGCTTTTTCGCAGACGAACCAGAATTTCGCAAGGAATGATGACGGCCAGGGGAATGAACGCCCAGTTTACGGGAGCCTGCCACATATGATAGAACTGGAACAGCACGCTGACGATGAGCCAGTTCCATTTGAGGGCTCCGACTTTGCGCAAAAGATACCCCCGGAAGTAAATTTCTTCCCCGATGAAATTGCCGATCAGACCGACCACCAGCAGCGGCCAGGGAAAATCGTAATATCCTTGGTTGAAGATATGCCATTCTCCCATATGCAGCGCGGGAAGACGATCCAGCATCCCCGACAAGGGAGGAAAAATATACTTCATATAGGGAAGAGACAATAATGTGAACAGGACCGTGATGACAGGCAGCACGAATAAGAGCCCTTTGAGATCCGGTTTGGTAAATCCCAGGTAAATCAAGGATTGTTTAAAAGTAAGCTTATCCACAAATCTTAGCATGAAAAAAGGGAAAAGAATATGCCATCCGCTGGCCATCAAAGCGAGAATCATAAACTGATAGGTATGGCTGGACAACCCCGTCAGTTCCATCAGCGGTTCGCGAAACGGGAAGATCAGCAAGTAAGTAATGATGCCCGGAACGACCCCGAGCAACAGGTACAACGAGATCTGTTTCCGGGTGGCGGCTTGATGCTGCTTTAGAAAAAGGTCGTACTCCGGGTCTTTGCGGACAAAAAAGTCGGTGAAGCGCATTTTCCAGGTCGGACTCATACGAGATTCCACTCCTCTATCTTCTCACTAGGTATGTTTCCAGCATACCGGAAGAATCGTTTCGGCGAATCCGTAGCGTACGGTCGTTTTTCAGGCGGAGTCCGCCAACTTTTTTGCGTGATCGCGCAACCGCTGATATAGTAATGGAAACACGGTAACGACAGAGTTAAAGGATGAATAGGTTATGGACTTGACTACATTGCAGCAGACATTACAACCGTTTGACCTTCGAAGCTGTTTGATCAGTTCCCGCGGACAGCTCGTGTTTCGGCATTACCGGGATGAGCGATGCGACGCGGAGCTCGCGAAGATCAACTCCTGCACGAAAAGCATCCTTTCCGCCTTGATCTGCATCGCGATGGATCAAGGGAAGCTGCCGGAAGCCGGAACGCCGATCCGTGCTTTTTTCCCTCAGTTGACCAAAGATCCGGATCATCGAAAACGGGACATGACGCTGGAGCACCTCCTGACCATGTCGGCGGGCTTCGAATGGACGGAATTCGGAGGGCGCAACTCGTTCCCGCGGATGACCCGGACTTCCAACTGGGTGGATTTTGTGCTGGAGCAGCCTTTGGCCTATCCTCCTGGCAGCCGGATGGAGTACAATTCCGGAGCTTCCCAGCTCCTGTCCGCCATTCTGGCGCAGGCGACAGGCGAGGATGCGGCCGCCTTTGCGGAACGCTTCTTGTTCACCCCCCTCGGCATTCAGGACTACAAGTGGGAACAAGACCCTCAAGGGCTTCGCACCGGGGGCTTCGGACTATGGCTGCGTCCCGCCGATCTGCTCAAATTCGGCCTTCTTTATTTGCAGGAAGGCTGTTGGGAGCAGCAGCGCCTGATCTCCCGAGAGTTGGCTAAACGGTCCGTGAAGCCCGTTCTCCCCGCGGCCCCGCCGAACCGCGGCCGGTACGCCTGGCACTGGTGGACCGACACCTACGAAGAAACGGCGGAAGCAGGCTTCGACTACTTCTATGCGCGCGGCTTTGGCGGCCAGTTTGTTTATGTCGTGCCCAGACTGGATACCGTGGTTGTTTTGACCGATGACAAACGCAAAAAAGACCGGAGCCCGATCGACGTTTTCCGCCGCCATATCGCCCCTCTGTTGCTACGGTAAAACCCAGCGATCCCCACCTGAACACGAAAAAAGGAGGCGATTACCGCCTCCTCTACATTCGCTCTAGGTTTAGTTCCCTTGCAGCCGCTCCCGAGTATTTACGTCTTGCCCTTCCAGCCGCTTCGTCAACGTGGCCCGCCAGCTATCCGACAATTCCTCGACAGCGAGAAGCCGCCTGATGCCATCAACGTTTTTCTTGTCATGGTGCATGATTCTGTTGGCAAAGTCCACGGTAACGGCTAAGGGGTGCCGGGTCATTAGCGCAAGCTCCGAGGTTGGGGCTACCGTCCCCTCTTCAAGCACGCGGAAATAGTACCCGGTGAAGCCGGTGTCCTGAACTCTTATCGGCATATCGGGAACCTGGTACCGCGCGGCTAATTTATAGCAAGGCTGGCGCGGCTGCGTGATTTGTACGACCGCTTCCCCAAGTTGAAAAATATCCCCGATACAAACCTCGGTTTCCAGCAGCCCCCGCGTAGTCAGGTTTTCTCCGAACGCACCGAAAACGAGCGAAGTCTCCAATTCCTTCTCCCAGAAAGCATAATGTTCGAAAGGATAAACGCAAACGGCCTTATCCTTGCCGCCGTGATGGACCAGGTCGGCTTGAGCGTCCCCGTCCAGATTGACGCGTGACAAAAATAACGGCCGGTCTGCCGGCTGCTTGTGAATCCCGCTCTCTACCTCTTTATTCTTATACAATAAAGGCTGCGGCTTTCCGACATTCAACGAAACGATTTCCGCGTGAGTCATGGTTTCCCCTCCAGTACCTTAGATATAAGTTGGCTTGAGCGGAATCCGGTATACCCGGATCGCCGTCTCCAGCGATTCCGTCAACCGGCTGATATCCTTGTACGCCGGCTCCAACGTATCCTCGATCCCGTCGACAAAGAGATCGATATGGAATTTCAAGCTGGTTCCCAATTGCCGGCCATACGGCGATTCCGGGGGCAAAGCAAACGGCCGCATTTGGATTTTCGTGCCTCCCCTGGCCGCGTCCCGGACAAACCACGCCAGAAACTCGACCGCTTGTAGTCCCTCGGCCGTGTAATCGATGCCGAGCTCAAACTGGATTAGCACCTCGTTATCCAATCCGCCTCCGGTGCGCAATAAAGCGGCATGCGGCAGATGCGCAAACGAGGGAAAGCGCAATACCTCGGCATCCACCGCCGCCAAATTGTCCACACCGCTCTCGATTTCCGTGATCCCCCGCAGCTTCACGATCGCAGCGTGAAAATCTTGAATTTCGTTCGGATAGTGACTCATCCCGGTCCACTCTCTCTTTCTCCAGCTTCCGCCGCCAAAAATGACTCAATCGCCTGCCGCAAGTCATGCTCGCCTCCCGCTTCAAGCCATGCTTCCTGTAAGACCAGGTGACGACAGGTACCGTTGCGCAGGTAGCTGTGTATGATTTGCGCTCCATCAATCTCGTCGCGCGTCAACTCATGCCCGGCGGCCGTCTCCTCCATGGCGCGGTTTTGAAGCCGCTTCATCAAGGATAACGCCGTCCGGGTCCGATCCGTTGCCTGCCGATCATATTTCTCACTATAAAGAATTTGATGGCGCTGAACAAGAAACAGTTTGCTTTCGCGTTCATTCAGCGGCTCCGACAATAGGATGATCCGGTTTTGCTCGGCGAAAGAGATTACCTTTTCCTGCCGCAGCAGAAAGGTTAAGGCTTCGATTCCGTCACGGCATTTGGCCGCCCGTTCGAAATCGAACTCGCTCGCCGCTTCCTCCATTTCCCGCCGCATGTCATCCATAAGGCTGAAATCCCGCCCTTCCATGAGCGCTATCAGCCGATCCATAACGCGATCGTACTCCCCGGCGGCCTCTCCCCCCATACATCCGCCGAGACAAAGTCCGAGGGACACGTTGAGGCAAGGCCCCCGCTCCCCGTCTGACCCGGCACAAGCGATTCGCAGGCTTTCTTGGATCCTGGTCAACGCCTTCCCCACCGTATGTCTGCTCGCCGTATACGGTCCGAAACTCGGCTGTCCGCCTTCCGGCTCGTCTCCGCGGCCCAGCTCCAGACGGCGGCCGCCGTTCTTCCCCGTTTTGACCACGACATTCACGTAAGCATGCGGACTTTTCATCTTCTTGTTGTAAAGCGGCCGCAGCTCATGAATGAGACGGCATTCCAGCATAAAAGCCTCAAATTCGGTATCCGTCACCCTGATCTCCAAATCCTTCACATTGTTGACCAGTCTTTGCGTTTTTCTGGAATGCGATGCGGAGGAGACAAAGTACGATTTGACCCGCTGCTTCAGATTTTTCGATTTGCCGACATACAGGATACCTCCGTGACCGTCCTTCATCATATAAACGCCAGGTGAAGCGGGAAGGTTATGCAATTGGTCTATCAAAAGGTGCCGCCTCCTCTTCCTGCCGCCAGTGCCCCATCAAACTTCGTAGTAAGCGCACCTCCACCCTTCCAACTCCAAAAAGATGCAAATCTGCAGGTATTTAGGCTGATTTACGAAGAGTTTCGACAAAAGATGCAAATCTGCAGGTGTTTTTAGCGATTTTAGAGAAACGAGCCGGTTTCGTTGAAAATTCCTGCAGATTTGCAGGAATTTTGATATTTTTGTTCCGTACCAGAAAAAAACATGCATATTTGCAGGAATTCTAATGATCTATGTGATCAAGGTTATTTGACGGAGTGCTAGTTCTTATAGGTAATGCCCGTGCCGCAAAACTCGCATTTCACCGCTTTATCGGGATAAACAACCGTTTTTGCGCCGCAGCCCGGACAATCCACCGATACCGGTCCTTTCGGGGGCTCGCTCTTCTGGGGAGCTTGGCCGAACAATAGGTTGAAGGCCTCGCCCAAATCACCCAATTCGGCCGGATCGAGGGAGAACTTCACTTGAGACCTTTTCGCCGCGTCTCTCTCATGAATAAGCGACCGGACAAAATCGTTAACGGACCTTGCGTCCATACGTAAATACCCCATGGGGTTATAGACGAAGGCTTGCGGCAGTTCCCCGGTCGGGAACTCGGCACCGGGAGCCAGCTGCTCTAGGGGCTGCGAAGGTGTCGTCGATCCTTTAAATAAGAAAATCGAGAGCCATATAAGCAGCGCGGTCGGTACAAATACGATCGTCAGGGCCGGTATATTTCTCTCATTCAACAAAATTATAAGAAATACCAACAAAAGAAAAGAAGCAATAATGGATGAAATCACGCCCAGGGTAAATTTAAAAACCTTCATAACCTCAAATTAATCCTCCTATTATTTGCAGATCACACAACTCCGGTTAAATCTATTTTTATTTCGATATCGGCATGGCAGTATCCTGCTGATTTTCGAAGATTATGGTCGAAATTTGTCCGTGGCAAACGAGAAAAAAGCTGTCCAGGACCTTTGGGTCCATGGACAGCCTGTCAACTTACTTCTTGATTTTGTCCAAAGGAATTTTCATTTCTAATTCCTTCCAGTATGTTTTGGTTCCGACACTTTTCTCCGTGTCTCCGACAACGCTCCAGTCATTTTTATCGACCGTCAGCGTAAACGGTTTGATCGTAACGTACTTCGGTGTTCCTTTCACCGGGCTGTACAGCTCGTCGATGTGGTACTTGGTTTTCGGCAGGCTGTTATAGTAAGGGAATCTCTGTTGCTGCAGCAGGTTCCCTTGATCGTCCACGATATCGTAATACATCATGCTGGCGATATATTTGCCGGTCTGCTTGGACGTCGCCGGCACCTTGCCGGTGCTGTCGATAATCAACTGGGTTGAGGACGACGAGAAATACAGTTCCTTGACGGTGTAGCTGAACCCTTTGTGCTTTTTCGTGGCGTTGGGCTTGACCTCGATCGATTTTTTATCCATTTCTACCGGGACCTTGAATTCGAAGGTCTCGTCGATCCCGGTCACCTGGGCCTGGATCGTCAGCTCAAACTTGTCGGGCCAATCGGCTTTTTTTCCGATTTCATACATACATGCATTTTTTATTTTCCCGGAGTCGCCAAAGCTGCCCCAATCCTTTAGCTCCTGGCCGTCGATCAAGAGGGTGGGCCTTTTAATATACCCTTTTCCCTTCTTGTCTTTCTCTCTTTCTTCGTTAAGGATAACAACCGATTCATCGGCCGGAAAATTTGCGCCCTGGCGCTCTATGACGAAGGATAACCGGGTTTTGTCGTAAATCAGATGGGATAGCCGGAGCGTGACCCCGTCATGCGTTATGCTGGGATTGGCCGCGGCGGCGTTCCCGGCCGCGCCGCTGGCCGCCGCCAGCAGCGAGCTATACGGCAGAGTCGGCTTTAAGGCCTCATTCAAGGCCGCGGCCTTGGCCGCCGGCAGCGTGCCGGCGCCGGGGATCAGGGCCCCCAGCACCGCTGCCGCGGTTACGGTCAATGCGGATCTTTTCAACAGTTGGGCTACAGCGGGTACATTTCTTTTTGTTCTGTTCATGATCTTCTCCATTCTGGTTGATTAATTTATTTAAACTTATTTTTCGACGGGAATCGTCATTTCCAGGTCCTTAATATAATTTTTGGTTCCTAGGCTGCCTTGGGTTTCACCAATGGCCTTCCAAGTGTTCTTGTTGACCGTCAGGGTGTATGGCTTGATTGTGATCGTTTTCGGCGTTTCTTTGAACGGCGAGTACAGTTCGTCAACATGATATTCGGTTTTGGGCTCGCTATAAAATAACCCGACCTGGCGTTGCTTCAGTAAATTCCCTTGGTCATCAACGATATCGTAATACATCATGCTGGCGATATAATCGCCGGACTGTTCCGGGGAACGCGGCACCTTCCCTTTGCTGTCGATAACCAAACGGGTGGTAACCGGCGTGATAACCATCTCTTTTACGTTATAGCTGAAATCCTCCAAAGTTTTGGTAGCGTTTGGCTTGAGCAGGACGGTATTGTCCTCGATTTTCACCGGAACTTTGAATTCAAAGACTTCATCAACCCCCGTCACTTCGGTGCGGATGGTCAGCTCAAATTCATTGCCCCAAACCGGTTTTTTAAACTGCACCTCCGCCATGTAAGCATTCTCCCGCTTGGAAAAATCTCCAAATCCGGCCGTTTGAATGTTCTCAAACCCCTTCATAATGTCTTTGCCGTCAATAAGTAAAGTCGTCCCTGCCGCTTCAGCCCCTTTAATATAACCTTTTGGGATTTGGTCTTCGGGCTTTTCCCTTTCGCTAAAAGGAGCAACCGTCCCCGGAAGATCCACGCCTTCCCGGTCCAGGATAAAGGACAATCTCGTTCCGTCATACAACAGATCGCTGAGTTTCAACGTGATGCCGTCATGCGTAACGCTCAGGTTGGGATCTAT
The DNA here is from genome assembly GCF_020179875.1 of Paenibacillus sp. alder61. Classification (NCBI taxonomy): domain Bacteria; kingdom Bacillati; phylum Bacillota; class Bacilli; order Caryophanales; family Paenibacillaceae; genus Paenibacillus; species Paenibacillus sp. alder61. The sequence continues at coordinate 95,592 of NZ_JAIUDG010000002.1, read as the reverse complement.
GACCAATCCTTGATCCATAGCGGCCTTAACCGCCGCTTCGCTGGTCCCCTCAAACAGCGTGCTGAACATCGGAATCTGTTTCAGAGCATCCGCCATCACCGGGGATACAAAGCCCGATCCGACGAGGCCTCCTCCGAGAATCGCCGTGGCGGCGGCCGTCAAGGCGGCCCGTTTCATGATATTCGGCTTGTTTTTAGCGTATTTTTCCGTTCTGGACATTTCCATCTCTCCAATTCGATTCATAATTTTATCGCTCAAACTTGTCTTTTGCATCGAGGACTGACGAATCATTCGCTCGATCGCTTCCATTTCAGCGGACTCCACTGGATCCGGCAATTTTTCCATGAGCAATCTCTCCTTTTTCAAGAACTCGGTCCATCAACTTCCGGCGCAACCGTTCATATTTCTTGCGCAGGGTGGCCGACTTCACGCCCATAACCTCGCCCATTTCCTCGAAGCTGTACTGCTCCACGGATTTTAGCAGCAGGATGTGACGTTCTTCGGCCGTCAAATAGGTCAACAGCTCTTGAATCATCGTATCATGCGGCGTGATCTGTTGAACCGGCTGCTCCTCCATGCACTTATCGACTAACTGCACCCAACGGCCCTGCTTCTTCTTCATATTGATCAAATGATGATAAGCAACCTTGTAGAGCCATGCTGAAAAAGAAACCTGCCTGCTGTATTTATGAAGGTTCAGGTAGGCGCGAATAAATATCTCCTGAACCGCATCTTCCGTTTCCGCATGATTTTTCAAAATATAGTAGCAGTAGGTGTACATTTGCCGTTCAAACTGCCGGATGATGAGACCGTAGGCGTCCTTGTCTCCCGACTGGACCCTCTCGATCACCGCTTCGATCTGCGCTTTCTTCTCTTCCGCTTCCCCGGGGATTGGCTGCAAAAGATCACCTCCTTGTCTGTTTGCCTATATAACAATTTCGAACGTGCATTTTGTGACATGAATTTTGCAGGGGGAACTTTTGTCTATTACGTCTTAATAGGAGGAATAGAAATTCTAACTCGAATCAAGGGGATGTTTGGTTGTGAAAAGACTGCTAAAAACAGCGGGGATGACAAATTTAGTCCTACTCCTGCTCGTCATTGTACTGTGGGGAACCGTGTACGCCGTGAATGGCCTGCCCGGGGCTTATGCCTGGTTTGTCCTGAAATTCGCCGTCCCGCTCTTGGGACTGGCCTATATTCTCATATGTACCGTCCTGCTCCTTATCCGATTTCGCAAAAAAAAGAGCCGCAGCCGCGGTTGGACCGGGCTGGGCGTAGGTACCGTTCTGTGTCTGCATCTGCTGCTCATGATGAATGTCATCCCGCTCGCCTATCCCGCGCGGATTCAAAGCACCTCTCCCGCTATCACCGTATCCTGGCCGTTTGCCGGGAAAGCGACCGTCGGCTGGGGCGGCGACGCGGTGAACGACAATTCGCCGCATGCGGTTTGGCCTTCCGAACGCTGGGCTTATGATTTGCTCATGGAGCCTTACGGCACGGGAAGTACGAATCCGGAGGATTACGGGATTTGGAACCAGGAGGTGCTCTCCCCGGTCGCCGGAACGGTAATCGCCGCTTATGACGCCGAGCCCGATATCCAGCCGGGAAGCGAGGAGATTCTCTCCATGGAAGGGAATCATGTTTACATTCAAATCGAAGAGACCGGAACTTATTTGCTGTTGAATCATTTAAAACAAGGCAGCGTACAAGTAAAAACCGGAGACACCGTGAAGCCGGGAGATGTTCTCGGGCGGGTCGGCAACAGCGGATCGACCTCGGAGCCCCATCTGCACATTCATCATCAGCGGCAAAACCCGTTGACCGTCCTTCATCCCGTCCTGGCCGAAGGGCTGCCGCTGTATTTTGAGGGGACGAATGCCGATCCCATGCCGATAAAAGGAACGGTGGTTACCCCCGATTTTAAACTTAAAGAGCAAAATTGACTCAACGTGTTAAGCTAAGCCAGATGGTCCAGCAGATGCTCTCGCAAAATTTCGCGAATCCAAATCTCGTCCTGCTTGAGTGCTTCCAATCCGGCGGACAAAGTCTGCACTTGCGACCGAAGCACCTGCGGGCCATCCGTTCCTTTAAGGAACCTGCTCATGAAATGTAAAAAGACATCGACCTTGCGCAATCGCAGGAGCAGCGGAATCGCCGAGATCTCCTCGGGGATCAACCTTAAGCGGGCTCCATAGCCGTCGCAAAAGCGCAGGATATTCATCCGCTTTCCGTCATAACCGAGCAAATCGGAAATGGCGACCGCGGCCTCCATCGCCCGGACGTCCCGGGTGCAAAACTCGAAATCCAGCAAAGCCGTCACGTTTTCGGGCCGCTCTTCATCGACCAGCAAATTGGACGGGTTCAAATCGCCGTGAACGAGCTGATGAGGCAGTCTGCGCAGCTCCGGCAGCCGGTCGCAAAGCTCTTCGTACGCCTCGCCAAGCACGAGGAGCGAAGGCTTAAGCTCCCGGAACGCCTTAGGAGGACTCCCGCAAAAATCCCTGACAGCCTCGTAGCTGCAGGCAGGATAAGCTTGCTGGAGCTCGTAATAAGGGCGGTATGCCGGGGGCTGCTCCATTTGAACCGCGGCCAGAGCCAGCGTTAATTCGGCGGCCGCCTGCCCGAAGGAATAAGCCGCATGGAACCGGCCTTCCTCCGGCCGGACGCCCTCGATATACTCAAACAGACAAGCGTATCGCCCCGTCCCGTCTTCCAGCGCAATAATGGTTTCCCCCTCCGGTGTCCGGACCGGAACGGGGACCTTGAAGTTTAGCGGAAACTTTTGCAAATGCATCAGCAAGTTATGCTCAAATTCGATTTTATCCCTATCGCGATGGGTTTCATAAATGCGCAGCACGCAGCTGAGTCCCTTGTTTTCCACGTACCGGGTCGTGTTGTTCCAGCCGCTGTCCCCTTCTTTTACCGTACCGTTCCAATCCGGCCAATACTGCTTCACCGTCTCGTCAGACATGTTAATCCTCTCCTGGCATTTCAACTTCCATAGAACAAATATTCTTATTTTAACAGTATATCACTCTGGATGACAAAACTAAAAGGACCGCCGGGCGTTCTCCCAAATTCACGCGGTCCCATGGGTTTTATTTATCCTATCGATTCATGCTTGCCGCTATCTCTTTCCCCGCCTTGGTCAAATGAAGATCCATCAGTCGGCTGGCTTCGCGGCTGGCTTGCCGCTCGATGGCTAGAAGCATCTGCTTGTGTTCTTGATACAATCGGTGAGCCGACTCCTGTTCGCTGAACAGCCAGAGGCTGCGGGTATCCCGCATAGTCCGGAACATCATTTCGGAAATGCTCTCCATCATGCCTTGAAGCATAGGATTTTGCGTCGCTTTGGCTACCGCCAGATGAAAATTCACATCGTATACCTGGCTGATCTCCTCGTTGCCGATCGCTTCCTCCATTAAGTCGACAATTTTATACAGTTCCATCAGGTCCTGTTCCGTACGAAACTCCGCCGCCAATCCGATGCTTCCCACTTCCACGATTTTACGAACCTGCAGGAGGTGGATCAGTTCCCGTTCTTTCGCGATCCGGCGAACGCCGATAAGCTCGGGAACTTGGGCACGGACATAAGTTCCGCCGCCCTGTTTGGTTTCGATCAGGCCCTGCGCCTTAAGGTGGCTAATCGCCTCGCGAACGGTCGACCGCCCCACCCGAAAGCGGGCGGCCATCGCTTCGATCGTATCGAGCTTGTCCCCCGGCTTGACCTGGCCCGACTCGATAATCCGTTTCAATTCTTCACTGACGATATCCACGTTCTTTTTGCTTAAGTCCATCCGGTTACGTTCCTTCCGTTCAAATTAAAATCAACGTAAATTCTTACTTTACAGTCTATACAATTTGAATAAATTATGGTAGATTGTTTTCAAATTCGTCAGATGACCTGATAACTATTCTATAAACCGGGAGGAGATAACCTCATGATTACCCCCGAGATCAAGCAGCAATTCATCTCAATTGTTGGAAGCGATTGGGTGAAAGACAGTCCGAACGAACTGTACGCCTACTCTTATGACGCTACCCCGATGTTTCAGTCGCTGCCGGACGTCGTAGTCATGCCGGCTACCTCCGGCGAAGTGTCCGCCCTGCTCCGGCTCGCGAACGAACATGGGATTCCCGTGATTCCCCGGGGCTCGGGCACGAATCTGGCGGCAAGCACCATCCCGGTTCAAGGCGGCTTGGTGCTTCAATTGCACCGCATGAACCGGATTCACGAAATCGACACCCAAAACCTTACGGCAACCGTCGGGCCCGGCGTCATTACGGCGGATCTGCACCAAGCCGTCGAAGCCTATGGCCTGTTCTACCCGCCCGACCCCGGAAGTATGCGGATATCCACGTTAGGCGGGAATCTATCCCAATGTGCCGGGGGAATGCGCGGATTGAAATACGGAGTAACCAAAGATTACGTCATGGGTCTGGAATATGTCCTCCCTTCCGGGGAAATATTCCGCTGTGGCGGCAAAAACGTGAAGGATGTGGCCGGTTACGACATGACCCGGCTCCTGGTCGGATCGGAAGGAACCTTGGCGGTCATTACGGAAATTACGCTGAAGCTGCTGCCGCTGCCCGAGACGAAACGGACTTTGCTCGCCTTTTTCACCAGTCTGGTGGACGCCGCCAAAACCGTGGAACAGGTAATCGCCGCTAAAATCATTCCCGCCACCATGGAATTTATGGATCAAGGCACGATGCGCGTCGTTGACGAATACGCCAAGCTGGGACTGCCTTTGGAGATGAAATCCATGCTGCTGATCGAACAGGACGGCCCCGAGGAGCTGGTGAGCAAAGACATCGCCAGTATAGCCGAGATCGCCCGAGCCAACGGTGCCGCCAGCGTCGAAGTCGCCGCAACGCTGGAGGAAGGCGCCAAACTCCTGACCGCCAGACGCTCGGCGCTGTCCGCCCTGTCGCGGATCAAACCCACAACCATTATGGAGGACGCCACCGTTCCGCGTTCCCGGCTGGCTGATATGGTGGCCGAGGTGGAAAGGATCGCGGACAAATACGACCTGCAAATTTGTACGTTCGGCCATGCCGGTGACGGCAATCTGCATCCGACCTGCATGACGGATGAGAGAAACAAACAAGAGATCGAACGCGTGGAGCAGGCGTTCGCGGAAATTTTTGCCGCGGCGATCGCTTTGGGCGGGACGATTACCGGAGAACACGGCGTCGGGCTGGCCAAGCTGAACTATTTGCCGCTAAAAGTCGGGGAAGGCGGAATCGAGCTTATGCGGCGAATCAAAGCGGCGTTTGATCCCAATCACATAATGAACCCCGGCAAAATTTTCGCCGGCTCCGCCCGCCGTAGAATGGTGGTGAGACGATGAGCGAATTTACGCCAAAAGACTCTATTTCGCCGGCCTGCGCTTCCCCCAGCTCTGCGGGAAGAACCGACGGGCTGCTGGAGCTTTTTGATATGGATGAGATTATGAACTGCATGCATTGCGGCTTCTGCTTGCCGACCTGCCCGACCTTTGTGCAGACGGGCCTGGAAACCTATAGTCCCCGGGGCCGCATCGCCCTGATGAAGGGCGTGGCCACAGGCCAGCTGGCGGTGGATGCCGAGTTCGAGCACCATATGAACGCCTGTCTTGGCTGCCGCGCTTGCGAGACGGCCTGTCCGGCGGGGGTTCCCTACGGCGGACTGCTGGAGACGGCCCGCGAGGTCGTGCAAGAGACGAAAAAAGCCCAAGAAAAGCCTTCCGCCGTGCGGAACCTGATCTTCAACCGGGTGTTCCCTTATCCCCAAAGGGTCAAACGGCTGGGGAACGTGCTGTGGGCCGCACAGGCGCTCGGCCTGCAATCTTTCGCCGACCGGACCGGACTGATCCGCATCCTGCCGCGGGAACTGGCCGAAATGCAGAAAGCGGTCGGTACCGTCGCTTCCCCCCGGGAACGCCGGACGCGCCTGCCGCGAATGCAGGCGGAGGGCGAAACGAAGTTTACGGTCGGGCTGTTCACCGGCTGTATTATGGATGTGATGTTCTTTGAGACGAATCAGGCGACGGCGCGGCTGTTGACCAAAGCCGGCTGCGACGTGGTATTCGTTCCCCAGCAGGGATGCTGCGGAGCGATGCACGCCCACTCGGGAGAAATGAGCGGCGCGAAGGAGCTGGCCAAACGGAACATCGAAGCGTTCGAACGATCCGGAGTCGACTTCGTCGTCAATAACGCCGGCGGATGCGGGGCGGCGCTGAAAGAGTACGGGCATTGGTTCAAGGGCGATCCCGACTGGGAAGAACGCGCCCGCCGGTTCGCGGCCCGAAATCGCGACGCGAATGAAATGCTGGCGGAGCTTCCTCCCCTGTCGTTCAGCAAACCGCTGCCGGCCAAAGTCACCTATCAGGACTCCTGCCATCTCGCGCACGGACAGGGGGTACGGAATCAGCCCCGCGAACTGCTCCGCCGCATCCCCGGGCTGGAGCTGGTGGAGATGCGGCAGCCGGACAGCTGCTGCGGTTCCGCGGGCACGTACAATCTCACCCAGTTCGACATGTCGATGCAGATCCTGGACGGCAAAATGGAACAAGTGCGGGAAACCCAGGCCCGTCTGATCGTGACCTCCAACCCCGGCTGCCTGCTGCAAATGAAACAGGGCATCCTACGCGCCGGCCTGGCCGGTCAAATGGAAGCCGTGCATATTATGGATTTACTGGACCGGGCCCTCTAGGGGGACCGGTTTTTTTTCTTGCGGAAAGAAGATAGAACGGCGGCATAACTATCCAGTTGTACACCATCAGACAACCTTGAGAACATAAAATTCCTGCAAATCTGCATGTTTTTTTCTGGTTTGGGATAGAAATTTCAAAATTCCTGCAAATCTGCAGCAATTTTCGGCGAAACAGCCTCGTTTTTCTAAAATCGCTAGAAATGCCTGCAAATTTGCATCTTTTCTCGCATCCCCTCATAAATCAGCCTAAAATACCTGCAGATTTGCATCTTTTTGGTTTGAAGCTGGAGGAAGGGTTGGAAAGTGCGCTAGGCGCCTTGATCCTCGTGGACTAAAACCAAAATGGATGTCGATGGGTGTGAGACTGCGCACTTAACTTATCGAGCACCTCCCCAACTGGAATCCAACGAAAAGGTGGAAGAGAACCGACCATAGCTGGTGTGCTCTATTGATAGGGATAACTAGCGGATCGTTGAATCGAACGAACATACTTTGGTTCGCGAGAGGCGCGAAAGTTGGCGGGTGCATGTGAAATATTGATAAAATGCGTGGATAATTGGCAGGTTTGCTTGGATATTGCGTGGATATTGCTTGGATATTGCGCGGCTGGCGGTGATTAGCGAAAGTGGTTTAATGACGAGCCCTAGTCCGACGGAACCTAGAACGACGGATCCCAGTCCGACAACTCCTAGTCCGGCGGCTCTTAGTGGCGGTTCCCAGGGCCCCATCAGCTGCTGGCAGAAATAACGGCATTTTGCGGCGTTATATTGTCGAATTCGTCCCTTCGGTGAGAAATAGCGGCATTTTGGGGCCTTATTTTTGGGAAAAGCGGGCTCAAGCCTGATTTTGGGGCCCGCTTCAATGAAATAAGGCCCTTTTCGACCGCTATTTTACCCGAAAACGCGAATCGGGCCGAAATAACGGCCCAAAACGCCGCTATTATAAGCACGAGGCAAGAGAGATTGCGGATAGGCAGCACCATATCGGGTTTTACGCAATGCCCCTGGAAAAAAAAGAGACTTACTTCCCTAATAGCGGGCACCTAAACGATGATTTGACCGGTTGTGCGCAAAAAAAAGGCCCTGAAGGGCCGCCATCCCTTTTCGAAGAGCCAAATTCGACAAAATCGAGGCGTTAAAGCCCCTTATTTACCTCCCCCTCTGTCTGAGGAGTAGGAGGCAATAGACCGATGGATGGCCCCTATTAAGATGAGTGCTATAACTATGCGCTCAATGACGCCCAAATAACGGGACAACCTCCCGCTAATTGGCTAGCCCGTACCCTAATGCTCCTAAACTAGCTTAAATTCCCGGAGCGCGATCATCGCCGCTCCCCGGGCGGCGTCATGTTTCGGCAGCGTGCAGACGAGCTCGGGATAGCGCTGCCGCAGCATTCCGCCGAAGGCTTCCCGCACCTCTTTATTGCACTGCAGGACGCTTCCCGCCAAAGCGAGTTCGCCCGTCCGCAGGTGCAGCCGTTCGGCCACGGGAGCGACGAGCTCAACCAAAGCGCCCGCGCTTTGGTTCACGATCGCCAAGGCCGCTTCGTCCCCCTGCGCACTGGCTCGGGACAGAATGGGAGCCAGCGCGGCGATATCTTTTTTGTTCGTGTTCTTGTCGTAGACGAACCCGACGATCTGCCGCACATCGCTCACTTGAAGCTGCTCGTACACCATGGCCGTGATGACGGTCGGCGCGATCCGGCCGTCCTCCGCCCGCACGACCGCGCGCAGCAGGTCCCGTCCGATGCTGTAGCCGCTGCCTTCATCGTCGATGAGATACCCGAATCCGCCGGTCCGATGCGTTTGACCGCTTGCGTTCTGTCCATAGCAAATGGACCCGGTTCCCGCAATCACAATCATCCCGACGGGACTGTCCAAAGCGCCGTTAAGCGCGGTCACATGATCTCCCGTCACCGTCAAACCGGAGGCATAGCCGGCTTCCCGGACGATCGACTCCAGCCGCTCCGCCGCCTCGGGATGGCTGACTCCCGCCGCGCCAATGCAAAGATGCTTGCAATATTCCAGCCCCCCGCAGACGTCGGAGATCCTCCCTATGATTTCATGCAGGCTGTTTCGGACCGAACTCTCCTGCTGCCCGTTTAAATTAATGGCCCCGGAAACAAAAGAGTCCACCGCCGCCCCATTCTCATCCATGATAACGACAGCGGTTTTGGTGCCCCCTCCGTCCAGCCCGGCTACAAATGTTTTGCTCATGCTTACGACACTCCTTTATCTCAGAGCGATGCTCAATCGTCCGCCGGGTTCGGCCGATCCGTCCAAAACGCGCGCGACCGACATCACGGACAGCGGCGTATACTCGAAGGCGGCCAGACCGCATACTTCATCCGGCAACAGCTCCAAGTCATAAGGACGCCCCAGCGCCACCGCCGTAACTTGGTGCCCCAGCTCTCTTAAACGGCGAACCAGCTTCAACTGGCCCTCATTTTCCCGAGCGTTGTATAATCCGATGACGACATGCGGATAGGATCGCACATCGGCGGCAATCCTTTCGATTTCATCCGGCTCCGGATCGATGCCGATCACCTGATGCGCCGCCGTGAACATTCGTCCCAACGTCTCCGGAAACGAAAATGAGGCATTGACGCTGCTGGAGGCGAGGTCGGAACGATAGGGATAGCTGCCGAGAAATATCGTCCGCGGATCCCCCGGTTCCACCCGTCGCAATTCACCGCGAACGCGGCAAATGCTCTCCAGGCTCATTTGCTCGGCCGAGCGGCGATGGGCCGCACAGCCGACTATGGACAGGTCCCGCCCGGCCCGCTCAACCGCGGCATACTTACGTTTATAATACAGCACCTTCGCTACCGCTTCATCCAAAACATCCATCGGGAGTTCGCCCGATTGAACCGCCCGCTCCAACAGCTCCACCGTTTCGATGACAAGCGCCGGCGTATGGCTGACGAATACCATGTGCACTCCGGCTTTCAAAGCCCCCAAGGCCCCACGGGCCGTGCCGTAAAACTTCTTGATCGCATCCATCTCCAGGCAATCGGAAACGATCAGACCGTCAAATTTAAGCTCGTTTTTCAGCAAGCCGGTCACGATCGTCCGGGACATCGTCGCCGGCACCCGCTCCGCTTCCAGCGCCGGAAACAGGATGTGCGCGGTCATCACGCTTTCCGCGCCGGCTTCGATCGCCCGGCGGAACGGCGCAAGCTCCAACGCCTCCAGCTCGGCCAGCGTTTTGCCGATGACCGGCAGGCCGAGGTGCGAATCGACCGCGGTATCGCCATGCCCCGGAAAATGCTTGACCGCCGCGAGCACGCCGCCGTCGCGCAAACCGCGGAGCATCTGCAGACCGTACTCCGCAACCGTCTCCGCCGTGTCCCCGTAAGAACGGACATTGATCACCGGATTGTGCGGATTGTTGTTGATGTCCAACACCGGCGCCAGATTGAAGTTGATCCCCAGCGCCCGCAGCTCGCGGGCCGTGATCCGCCCGGCGGCGTAAGCATGCTCCGGCCGTCCCCCAGCGGCGATCGCCATCGCCCCCGGTACGTTCGTCGCTTCGTCCGGCAACCGTGTGACCCGGCCGCCCTCCTGATCGATCGAGATCAGCGCCGGCCGCCCCGTCTCCTTGACGATCATCGCTTGTAACTCGCCGCATAACCGGCTTAACTGTTCCACGCCGCCTACATTATGCGAAAATAAAATGATGTTGCCGATTTTGTACTCCGCAACCAAGCGATGCAGATCGGCCGTGATTTCCGGCGCGGAGAAGCCCGTCAGAATCAGTTGGCCGATCTTTTCCCTTACTGTCATCGTCAATGCAGTCATACGCGGCCTCCCAACGAATAGAGATGATACTTCTCTTTCATCTTCGCAAACACCCGGCTCTCCTCCCGGAACTGCTCCAGCATTTCCGGCAGCGGCACCGTCCCTTCGCGGTACAGCTTATCGCCGCACAGCAGATCGATAAACGGGCGGGCGTTGTCCTTGACCGGCGGCAGGTAGGAGAAGCCTTCGTACTGTCGCTTAATCGTATAAAGCAGCGTCACCCCGGTTTCCACGGCGTTTAGCGCCCGCGCATCCGTCACGTAAAGCTGCACGCCCCCGCACAGCTCCCCGGCAAACTTCGACGTCGTCGGCTTAAAATACACCGGACGGAACAAGACGCCCGGCAGCCGCAGCGCGTTCATCTCCGCCGCCAGGCTTTCCGGCTCGATGAACGGCGCGCCGATCATTTCGAACGGAAACGTCGTGCCGCGCCCTTCCGACAGGTTCGTGCCTTCGAACAGACAGGTGCCGCCGTACAGCAGAGCCGTTTCGAACCGCGGGATATTCAGCGAAGGATGCACCCAGAGCCGCCCTGTTTCCGGAAACAGCATGCTCCGGTCCCAGCCTTCGCAAGGGATGACGTGCAGTTCGGCGTTCCAGCCCATCATCTCGTTCGCCATCGTCGCCACCTCGCCCGCGGTCAAACCGTACCGTACGCAAAGCGGATAATTCCCGACGAACGACTCGTATCCCGGCTTCAGGACGTTGCCTTCCACCGTGACTCCGTCCAGCGGATTGATCCGGTCCAGCACGATAAACGGCTTGCCCGCCCTGGCGCAATCCTCCAGCGCATACAGCATCGTATAAATAAACGTGTAATAGCGGATGCCCACATCCTGGATGTCATAGACGACCGCGTCGACCTCCTCCAGCATCTCCGGCGTCATCCGTTTGGATTCTTTCCGGTACAAGCTGTAGACCGGAACCCCCGTCAGCGGGTCCGTATAGGTATCGACCAGTGCCCCCGCCGCCTGATCTCCGCGCACGCCGTGCTCCGGCGAGAACAAGGCGGCCAGATGAAAATGCTCCTTAAGCACCTGAATGGTGGACACAAAGCCGGAAGTAAGCCCCGTAGGCGACGTGATCAGTCCCAGGCGCTTCCCTTGGAGCAGCCGGGCATGCGACATGATGTTATCGACCCCGCTCTTGACCATAACCGCAAACCTCCCCTTGAACGGCACGTTATAGCAAACCGTTGGTTTACATCAAATCCGATTTCAGCACGCGCATCGTTTCCGCCGGAACCATAAAGGTCTCCGCATACTGCTTCCGGGCTTCGATGCCGCGCACGCGCGCCAGATGCTTGTAATATTCCAGATAAGGAAAGGAAGCGCTTCCCGTGACGAACCAATGCTGGGACACGGCCTTCACCCACAGGTCGTAGGCCTCCTGATCGAAATCGATGTACACGTAAGGCTTGTAGTCGACCGCATCCTCCCAGTTTTCCGCATAGTACAGCCTGGAAGCGAAATGCGCCGGCAGATCCCGCTCCAGCGAACTCAGCCCGGCGAAGAAACGAGCGTCGTTCACGATCAAATGCGTGGTCATATGGTCTTTGTGCATGCTGTTCCTGAAATGCGTAATGATAATGTTCGGCCTTACTTCGCGGATGACGTCGCACACCCGGTAGCGCATCTCTTCGCTGTTCGTCAGCTCGCCGTCGGGAATATCGAATACGATGGATTCCCCTCCGAGCATCTCGGCAAAAACGGCCGCCTCCCGCACCTTCTGCTCCCGGTACTCGGCCATATCCCTTCCGGCCGGAACGCCGCGTTCCCCGGCGGTCAGCGCCAGCGTGACGACGCGGTCTCCCTTCAGCGCGTGGCTGGCGAGCACGCCTCCCGCGGTTAATTCCATGTCCCCCACATGGCCTCCGATAGCCAGAATCGTTAACCGTTCCTGTTCGCTCATCGCTAGAACTCCCTTCTCATGACCGCAAATGTTTTGACCTTCCGAAATCCCGCCTTCTCGTAAATCCGCATCGCCGGATTCGTCATGCCGGTAAACAACGACATGTAATCCGTCCCGATCTGTTGAAATGCCTCGCATAGTTTGAAAAATAAAACGCTGCCCAGGCCATGGCCTTCGTGCGCGGGGTGAACCCCGATGCCAACGAAAAAGCCGCGGCCGTTCTCCTGCCGGACGACCGGGCCGGCAAAGCCCGCGGCCTTTCCGTTCAAGGCCGCGATCACCAGCGGCTCGCCGGCTTCGGCGTACTCGGGAATCTCCCGCTTCCACAGCGGATTGTCGAAGCCGTCCAGCATCTCCGCAAGCCCGTCGTGCCGCCGGGGATCATAAAGTTCGACCCGGTATCCGGCTTCGGCCGCCTTTCGCTCCTTGGCCCGGATATCCTCCGGGATCGCAAATTCGCCGAGCGGCAAATACATACCGCATTCCCGCGCCCGTTCCGCATACCCCTCGCGGAGCAAAAAGCCGTGCAGCCCGCTCCCCGCCGGGACGCCGGGCGCATTGTTGTGCTCATGCCGCGGCGTATCCGGAATGTACCACGGCAGTTGCATCGGATTAAAAAACAGCACTTCGGCCTGCTTTTTGCCCAAACTCCGGAAACGCCGCTCCAGGGCTGCCAACAGCCCTCTGTAGTTCTCCTCCGTTTGAAACTCATCGTCCAGCACGATGCAAGTCAAATAACCCGCGGTTTCTCCGAGCGGCAAGTCGTCACCCGTGCACCCGCAGGCAAATCCCCGGACCGTTCCTCTTTGATCCAGCATCACCCATGCCGCCTCGGGGTCAAAATAGCGGCTGTCCGTAAAGATGCCTCTAAAACTTTGCTCGGTCAGCTCTTTATAACCGTCCCGCACCGCTTCCCGGTTCCATAGCTCGATAACCCCGGGGATGAAGCGGTCTTCCCACGTCATCAGCATGACGCGATCCCCCCTGCCTGGTTTGGTTTTGACCTGCCGGCCTTTAATAACTGATCTTGCCCATCACCACGGGGCGCTCCGCCCCGGTCACGCCGGGCAGATTATTCGTCCGCCCGGCCAGCGTATAGCCGGCAAGCAGCGCGAAAGCCACCGCCTCTTTGGCGTCGCTGTTCCAGCCCATCTCCTCCTGGGTCCGCACCGCGACGTTCATCGGCGCCATCTCGGCGTTCAAAAAATCCATCAGCACGGGATTGTAGCTTCCGCCGCCTCCGACGACCAGCGCGTCCGCCGGATAGCGGTCGCGGACGAAGCGGCGGTAAGCCTCGCCGATCGTCCACGCGGTCAACCGCGTCACCGTCGCCACGAGGTCTTCGGCCGAAAGGCCGTGCCGCTCCCGGTAGTCCAGCAATCGATCGATATAGGGCGCTCCGAACAACTCCCTCCCGGTCGATTTGGGAATCGGCCGGGAATAATAGGGCTCCCGCTGCAACTCCCGAAGCAGCCCGTCATGGATGCGCCCGCGCTTGGCCATGTCTCCTCCGGCATCCATCGTCTGCCTGCCCAGAGTCAGCCGGGACACGATCCCGTCGATCAGCATGTTGCCGGGGCCCGTATCGAAGGCGTAAACCTGTTCCTCCCGGCAGCCCGCCGGAAGGACGGTCATGTTGCCGATGCCACCGATATTTTGCAGCAGCAAGGTCCGGTGTTCTTCCCGGTAAAGCAAATACTCCGTAAAGGGAACGAGCGGCGCCCCCTGCCCGCCGACGGCCATGTCGGCGACGCGGAAATCGCAGACGCAGGGAATGCCCGTCCGGGCCGCGATGACGGCCCCTTCCCCGATTTGCACTGTATAACGCAAATCGAAGCCCTCCCTGACGTGCGATTCCGGCGCATGGTGGATCGTCTGCCCGTGCGAACCGATCCAGGCGATCTCGCCGGGCGTCAGTCCCGCCCTGCGGATCACCGCCAGAGCCGCCTCCGCGAACAGTTCGCCCAGCCAAACGTTCAACCGGCCGACGCGGTCGATCGTCGCTTGTTGCGGATCAAATAACGCAAAGATCTCTTTCCTGGCTGGAGCGGGGTACGGAACGTTCTCGAACGCCACGAGCCGGACTTGCGGTTTCTGATCCGGCTCCCCGCGGATTTCCACCACCGCCGCGTCGATCCCGTCGACGGAGGTGCCGGACATGAGTCCCACGGCATAGCGGGTGCCGACGTCCGTCGCGCTTCGCCCGTTCATCCTTTCACCGCCCCTACGGTAACGCCTTCCAGGAAGTATTTTTGCAGGCTGAAGAACAGGACGAACATCGGTATCGCCGAAATGGCGGCCCCCGCCATCATCGGGGCGAAATACGTCGTATTGGCAAAACGGAAGTTTTTCAGTCCGACTTGAATGGTCTGCATATCCATTGTGTTGGTAACCAGGAACGGCCAAAAGAAGGTGTTCCAGCTATCCATAAACGTAAGGATCGCCATCACCGCCATCACCGTTTTGGACAGCGGCACGATCACGCGGATGAAAATCTGGAACTGGTTGCACCCTTCCACCTTGGCGCATTCCAGAATTTCATTCGGAATCGACGACATGAACTGTTTGGCCAGAAAAATGTTATAGACCGTCACGATCCCCGGCAGGATAAGCGCGCTGTACGTATTCTGAATCTGGAACACATTCACGATCAAAATGTAAAGCGGCACCTGGGTAACTTGATAAGGAATCATCATCGCGCAGAGCAAAATAAAGAACAGCACGTTTCTTCCTTTAAACCGGATTTTGGAGAACGCGTATCCGGCCAAGGTAGCAAACACTACATTGAATACCGTGACACTGCCCGCGACGATCAGCGAGTTCAGCAGCCAGCGGTAGGAATATTCGCTGTAATCGAAGAAGAACTTGTAGGAATCCAGTGAAATCTTGGTCGGCCAAAGCGTATAGCTTAGAGCGCCGGCTTCCACCGGATCGCCGAAGGAGGAAATAATCATGAAATAGATCGGAAACAGGGTGGCGAGCGCGAAGAGCACAAGCACGATGATCATGAAGGTGTTGCGGGCAAACTTTACGCCTTTGTGTCCGGTATGATTACTGTATAGCGCCATCGTTCTCTCCTCCCCCTAGTACTCAACGTCGTTGCCGAGAAATTTGAATTGGATCAGGGAAATACCGGCGATAATCACCGTCAAAATCAAGGATTGTGCTGCGGCTTTGCCAAACTCGAAGTATTTGAACGCGTTGTCGAAGATCAACAGTCCGACCATCGTCGTCGCGTTGTCCGGGCCTCCGCCCGTCATCAGATAAGCGTTCTGGAAAACCTGGAACGAGCCGATGACGCCGGTCACGAGCAGGAACAAGGTGGTCGGCTTAAGGCACGGGATCACGATGTACCACAGCTTTTGAAAAAAAGAAGCCCCGTCCAAATCCGCCGCTTCGTAATAGCTTGTATCGATGCCGAGCAGTGCGGCGAGATAAATAATGATACTGGTGCCGTGGCTTGACAGCCAGGCCATCAGCACGAGGGAGAACATGGCCGTCGCGCTCGATCCCAACCAGTTCTGGTTGGCGATGCCGAACACGCTCAGCAATTGGTTCAAGATCCCCGTGGTCATCGGATCGAAAATCCACAGCCAGACGACCGATAGAGCGACCCCCGATGCGACGGCGGGCAGGTAGTAAACCGCTTTAAACGTCGTTTGCAGTCCCTTTTTAAATGGAAGAATCATGATCGCGACGGCAAAGGACAGAAACAGGGATACCGGGACGGTCAAGGCCGTATATACCACGGTATTCGTGATGGACTTCCAAAAGAGCGAATCTTTGAAGGTGTTTACGTAATTGTCAAAGCCGATGAACACCGAGCCGAGCGGCCGGTACTCCTGAAAGCTGATAATAAAGGCGCTGACCACGGGATAGGCGGTAAACATGGCGTAGACGACCAGCGCCACGGCGATAAACGCGTAAGCCCAAGCGCCGTCCCCTTTCCATTTGCGCTTCTTGCCGATCTTGGGTGGATTCTGTGCTTTTGCCAAGTGAGCCATAATGTCCAAACTCCTTCTCCAACCGTTTTGCGAAAAAAGGATCGGGCAGCCGGATCGGTTTTACGCGACTGCCCGATGGGTAGGACTAATCGTTTACAATTCCGTCTTGACCGAAGGTACCGATCGCCTCGGCCTTAACCGCTTCGTACATTTCCTCCGGCGTGATTTCGTTCGCCAGAAGCGCCTGCAGCTTCGGAATAATCACGGCGTCCTCGATCTTGATCGCTTTGGCGCCAAGGTCGACCGGGATGTCCGGCCGGGCCGGATTTGCATGCGAGAGCATCGTTTCCACGGCGGCCACATTGTCCGGATTCCGGTCAACCGTCATGCTCTTGGCCGCTTCTCTTCCGCTCTTCGTGATATGGGCGGCGAAGAGATCGTTGTTCGTCGTGGCCGCCACCTTGCCGCTCGCGAGGAAATACGCGGCTTTTACCACATTCGCCTTATGCTCGGCGGTCGGCTCTTTTTTGCCGCGGAAGGTTACATAACCGTCAACCACGGTGCTGGAAATCGGCTCTTCGCCCAGGAAGGTCGGTACCGGCAGGACGATATATTCCACCGGGATGCTGCCTTGGACGGCGCTTCCGTCATTGGCTTTGAGCTTTTCGTTGTTCTTTTTGGCGGAGTTTTCAAAGGTGGCGAGCCCTTTCCCGGTAATCATCGTCTGGCCCGTGAGGAACATATTCCAACGTTTCCCGGCATCGACGGAGCTGAGCTCCTTCGGCATCGAGCCGTCGTCGATGAGTTGCCGGATCGCCTTCAGCACTTCCAGGAAGTTTTTGCTGGTGTAGGCATATTTCAAATCTTTGTCGAAAGCGGCGGGCATTCCCGCGTTTTTAATCAAAATGTTCAAGTAATCCTTCGCGGTGACGCCGGCGGTAGCAAACACGAATCCGTACCGTTTCGTGGTATTGCCTTCCTTGACGACACCTTTTTTGATCGCTTCCCGGAATTCCTCGTAAGTCCATCCGTTTTTCTGCACGTTTTTCCAGTCGATGCCGGCGGCTTCCAGGTACTCTTTATTTCCGCCCAGCGCGTGTACTTCCATATAAGCGGGGAACCCGTAGAGCCCTTCGCCTTTCTTCATATATTCCAGCGGCGCGGGATCAAAATCGGCGATCATTTCCGGGGTCGCGGTGTCGGTGATATCCATCAGCATCCCCTGTTGAACGTACTTGGAAATCCCATCCGAGCCAATGAAAGCGATATCAGGAGGACTTCCCGCATTGACCTGCGTGTCGAGCTTCTGGGTCATATCCTCCCAGCTGGCAGGTTCGATTTTCAAAGTAAGATTCGGGTAGAGCGCATTAAAGTCTTTCTCCATTTGGGCAAAATT
This sequence comes from Paenibacillus sp. alder61, assembly GCF_020179875.1. Classification (NCBI taxonomy): domain Bacteria; kingdom Bacillati; phylum Bacillota; class Bacilli; order Caryophanales; family Paenibacillaceae; genus Paenibacillus; species Paenibacillus sp. alder61. The sequence goes on along the minus strand of NZ_JAIUDG010000002.1, from coordinate 77,842 downwards.
GTTCTGAAATTCCCCCGAAACCGGTGGAAGCAGCGCGGTAATGGTATCTTTCGCTTCCCCGTTCCCGGCTTTTGCAGCGTTTGCGCCGCCGCCTTCGTTACTTTTGGGCCCGCAAGCGGTCAAGGTGGTAAGTAGCATAGAGAAAGCCAACAGTGAAGTCAGGACATGCGTTTTTCTTTTCATTTGAAAATCCTCCCCCCGGGTTATCGAACGGTTATCTTACTTGATTGGTTGTGCGGATCGCGGATTTCAGGTTCCCTTCGCTTTCTTCAAGAACCCGCTCCGCCTGGACCGCGTCCAGTCCGGTTTTGATCATCAAGATCGCCAGTTTGCAATTCATGGACGCCTTCGCCAAATATTCGGCCGCCGTATCCGGATCGACTCCGGTAGCGATCCGGATAATCCGGATCGAACGGTCATAGAGCTTTTTGTTGCTGGCCTTCAGATCCACCATTAAGTTGTTGTAAGTCTTCCCCAGCTTAACCATCGTGCAGGTTGTCAGCATGTTCAGCACCAGCTTCTGGGCCGTGCCCGCTTTCAGCCGCGTCGATCCCATAATCACTTCGGGGCCGACCACGGGCGCGATGCAGATATCGCATACCTCCTCCAACCGGGATCCCTTGTTATTGACGATCCCGATCGTGACCGCCCCCAACTCGGCGGCTTTCTTCAGTCCGGCAATGACAAAGCTGGCCGAACCGCTGGCCGAAATGCCGATCACGGCATCCCGCGATGTCACGCCGACGCGCTCAATTAAAGCTATCCCCTCCTCCGCGCTGTCTTCAAAACCTTCAACGGCTACTCTTAATGCCATGTCTCCCCCGGCGATATGCCCTTGCACCAAGGCGGGATCGACACCGAAAGTAGGCGGACATTCGGAGGCATCCAGCACACCCAGTCTACCCGAGGTACCTGCTCCTATATAAAACATTCTGCCACCCTGCTTAAGCACGTGATGGAGAATATCCACCGCCCTGACGATTTGTGGGATTTCCGCAGCCACCGCAGCAGGAACCTTGGCATCCTCCTGATTGAGCAGCCGGAGCATTTGCTCGGTCGTGCACTCGTCAATCATTAGCGTGTCGGGGTTGATTCCTTCTGTGGTCAGTCCTGCAAAGTATTGTTCCATGGCCGATTCATTCTCCTCACTGGTGAATTGGGACCTCAATTCTTGGTTTTATATTAATTGGGCAAACCTGACGCCGTCAATAGTTTTTGAAATAAAATTTTATGATGTAATATTTTTTTGTTTTTTTAATTCGTCCATGAGATAAAAAAAGCCGTCCTTCCGTCATCCGAGATGACTTCGGGACAGCCCATAACTCTGCCGATTACACAGGTTTATTTCCGGCTTCTATGTTTGAAGGCGAGAATATTGTGCGTTTTTGTGAGGAACTTCTTTACGTTCTGATACTCCGCGCTCGCCACGCCGGCGAACAAAATGTCGATGACGGTAAGCATGGCGATTCTTGAGCCCATGGCTCCGCTGCGCATCGTCACTTCGGGCGTTGAAATCCCCAGAAGAATATCCGCCTTGTCGGCCAGTTCGCTCTTGTTGTACCGGGTAATCGCAATCGTGCTGACTTTGTTCTTCTTCGCCACTTCCAGCGTGTCCAGAATTTCGGCCGTATCGCCCGAATTGGAAACGAAAATGGCGACATCGCCCTTGCCCAGCAAGGTCGCCGCCGTAAGCTGGCTGTGCGCGTCGATGTAGGCGTGGCACATTTTGTTGATCCGCGAAAATTTTTGCTCGCCGTCCTGACAGATTAACCCCGAGGCGCCCACGCCGAAGAAGACGATGCGGTTGCTCGCCCGAAGCGCTTTGACGGCCCGGTCCACCTCGTTCCTGTCCAAAACGCTGAGGGTATCTTCTATCGATTTCATGTTGTTCCGCGAAATATTCGAAATAATGGTGTTGAGGTCGTCCCCGGGCTGAATGTCGGTGTAACCGTCCTTCCGGTCCTCATCCATGGAGCCGACGGCGGCGGAAATACTCACGATGAAGTTGCGGTACCCGCTGTAGCCCATCGTTTTGCAGAACCGCAGGACGGAAGCGTCGCTGGTCTTGCTCAAACGGGCCAGGCTTTTGATCGACAAATGCGGAATTTCTTCCGTATTGGCCAAGATGTACTCCGCCACCAACCGCTCTACCGGTGTCAAGTTCTCTTTCATTTCCCGGATTTTGATCAGGATATTATCATTAATCGCCATCGCAGCTTCCCTACTCACTTCATTGATTTCTCTTACTTTATGAACTCCAGATCCTCCAAATCATAGAAAGCGGCTTCTGCCAAAACCTTACGTCCCATGATATGCATTCATATCTTAAGCGCTTTTTGTGCAAAAAACAAGCGATTTCAGCTAAAATTCTGGAAATCGTGTCCTTTAATTTAAAATTTTATTTCAAAACTATTAACTCAATATAAAATTATTTTACGTTTTTTATTGTCGATTCTAAGAACCGCATGCTATAATAGCCGCGAAAAGTTTGGAAGTTCACGTCATAACAACAAAGGATGGTTTCCATGCACAAAAAGTTAAAAATCTCCATTATTGGAGCGGGAAGCACCTACACGCCCGAATTGATCGAGGGCATCCTCAAGCGCAAGGAGTCGCTCCCGATCACGGAACTGGTTCTCATGGACATTGACGCCCGCAAGCTTGATATTGTAGGCCGCCTCTGCGAACGGATGATTCTGGCCGAGCAACTGACCTGCCGTGTCGTCAGAACGGCGGATCTGGACGAAGCGCTTCGGGATGCCGATTTTGTGCTGGGGCAAATTCGTGTCGGAAAGCTGGCCGCCCGAATCCTCGACGAGAAGATTCCGCTCAAATACAATCTAATCGGGCAGGAAACCTGCGGTATCGGAGGTTTTTTCAAAGCGATGCGAACCATACCGGTCATGCTGGGGATCGCGCAGCGGATGAAGGAACTGTGTCCGGACGCCTGGCTGATCAATTTCTCCAATCCCGCCGGCATTCTTACGGAAGCTCTGCTGAATCACAGCGAGATAAACATGCTGGGGCTGTGCAACGTTCCTTTCAACATGTTTAAGAGTATTCGTGAAACCTTGCAGTTGGACCACCCGGAGATCACGTATTTGGGACTCAATCACCTCAGTTGGATCACCGCGATTGAACAAGATGGTAAGGATTATCTCAAACAGGCGCTCGAGATGGGCTTGAACAGCGAGGCGATGAAGAATATTCCTTCGAGCGGGTTCAGCAAGGAATTGATTCAAATGGTCGGGGCCATCCCATCCTCCTATCTCGAATACTATTATTTCAAGAACAAAAAGCTGGACCTTCTCCGCTCAAGCGAACTGAGCCGCGGAGAAAAATGCGTGCAGATCGAAGAAGAACTCCTGCAAATCTACTCCGACGCCGCGCTGCATACCAAGCCCGAGCTGCTGTCCTCCCGGGGCGGGGCCAATTATTCCGAAGTCGCGATCAGCCTGGTGGATGCCATTTACAACGACAAGCAGGAAGTTCACGTCGTGAATGTATTGAATCACGGAGCGCTTGATTTCATGGAAGATACGGATGCCGTGGAAGTCCGGGCGGTCATTGGACGGGACGGGGCCAAGCCCATCAAAGTGGAGGGCTTTGAGAACCGGCATATCATCGACTATATGCGCATGGTCAAAGCCTACGAGCGCGAGACCGTGACCGCGGCCGTGACGGGAAGCGAAGACGCCGCGATGCGGGCCCTGCTCATGAATCCGCTGGTCGGCGATTACGATGCGGCCTACGCCTGCTTCCAGGAGTTGAAAGAAGCGCACAAAGCTTATTTGCCTCAATTTTATCCCGAAAGCTAGGTTCCGGCCATGAATAACAAATATGTGATCGGCGTGGACGGCGGGAACAGCAAGACGGATTATTTTCTGTTTGACCTGGACGGCAATTATATCGATCATCTTCATACCGGCACGTGCAGCCACGAACGGTTCCCCGACGGATATGCCGGTGCCGAACGGGCCATGAAAGACCAACTTCATCAGTTGCTGGCCTCCCACGGGTTGAGCCCGCAGACGATTACCGCCGGTTCCTTTGGCTTGGCGGGGGCGGATATCCCCCCGCAGAAAGCCAGACTGAACGAAGTTGTCCGGCGGCTGGGAATGACGCACTTTGCGCTCGATAACGATGCCTTTCTCGGGATTAAGGCGGGGAGTGAAAAAGGCTACGGCGTCTGCTCCATCAACGGGTCGGGGATGTCCACTGCAGGGATATCCCCTGCCGGGGAACGCCTGCAGATCGGCGGGGTCGGCAGCGAGCTGTCCGGCGACGAAGCCGGCGGGTTCTATTTGGCCAGGCGCGTATTGCGGGCGGTGTACGACTTCTTGTACCGGCTCGGTCCCGAGACGGCCATGACCGAGCCGGTCATGGAACTGCTGCGCATTCCATCCAAAGCCGGTTATATCGAAACCGTGCTGGAAGGCTCGGTAAAGCGAAGCTTACCCACGACGGAACTGGTTCAGATTTTGTTCCGCGCCGCCGATCAAGGGGATTCCGCGGCGCTTGAGATCGTTGACCGCTCGGCGGAGCAGCTTGCCCGCTCCGCCGCGGGCTGCCTGAAGCATTTGAATTTCGATGACGATCAGGAAGTCGACGTCGTTTTGGCCGGTTCCGTATGGGTCAAGGTCGAGAGTCCGTTGCTGTTCGACAGCTTCAGGCGTAAGATGGAACAATTTACCCGGGTTCCGTGCCGTTATACTTTCCTCCAGGTTCCTCCGGCTGCCGGTGCCGTCCTCTGGGCGTTGGAACTGGCGGAGGGATCCCCCGTGAAACCGGAGCTGCGCCGCAAGGTTATCGAGCATATCCAGGGCGTGCAGCTCTCCTAACGATATCGAAAGTTCATTCTAAAACAGCCGGTTACCGCTTTGTAGCGGTAACCGGCTGTTCGTCTTTTTCCAAAAGTTATCACATAAAAATTTCTTCCAGGGTCAGTTGGCGCTCGACGGATAGGTCGAGGAACTGTTCGTTCACCTTCACCAAAGGCCGGAAATAATCGCTCGGATTGTTCCAGACGATCATCGCGGTCTCCCCGTTGCTCAGACGGGCGTGCTTACCCACAAAATGCGGAAGCAAATGGCGAACGAGCGCCTGCACGACCTTCTCGTTCAGTTCCCCGAAGCCAAGCTCGTACACCTCGCGGAGCACGGCCAACAGCCCCGGCCGGCCTTTCAACCGGTCCGGCGCCGTCATCTCGACGTACATGTTGGCGACCGCCACAATTTTGGAATAAGGATGAATCTCTTCCGCCTTAAGCCCTTGCGGGAAGCCGGTCCCATCCTCACGTTCGTGATGCTGCAGCGCGACGAGCGCGGGCACCTCGTCAGGCATGGAATCGCGGATAATCTCATAGCCATAGCGGGTATGCCGCCGCATCTCATCCAACTGCGCCTCGTTCAACGGTCCGGTGTGATTGCGCAGTTCCTGGCGGATTTTGCTTTTACCGATATCATGAAGGCAGCCCGCCTTGCTGATCTCATAGCACTCGTCCCGGCTGTAGCCGAGCCAGGATGCGATGTAGTACGACAACAACCCAACTTGCAGGGCATGGTTGTAAAGGTTGACGTCTTCTTCACCGAACGTAATCAGCAGGGAGACGACATCCTTCTTCTGGTCGATGATTTCCAGCATCGGCTTCAGCTTGTCATCCACCATCGATTGATTAAATTTCCCGGTGGTCAGCGCCTCCAGAAATATGGACTGATAGCCTTTCACTGTGGAATCGAAATTATCCTTCAGCAGCTTCTGAAAATCGGATCGATCCAGCTGGGAAAGGACCGTACCGTCCTCCCTAAGCTCGATATCGACATAATCGATGCTATGCCGAATCAGAAGTGCAATTTCTTCCTTATGTATACTTGTTCCCTTTGGCAGAACGTGTAGACCGGCGTTATTAAAGACGTCCGTCTTTAATCGGTCCCCGTCCTGCAGCTCCATGACGTGGGTTCTCACGAAAGGCCCCCTTCCTTCTCATCTCTACTTCGGTTCTCTCCATCTGCGATTCTTGATGTCACGCCCAACAGGCCGATGTATTCAGGCTATATCATAAATATCGATCAAATGACCCCATAATTAAATAGTTCCAAAGTCTGTATTTAAATCGGTCGAAAAGAATAATTTTCCTGCTTCCCGCAAATCTTTATAGTGTCAACCTGCGTGAAAAGGAGGTCTCTCGTCTTGCCATTTTGGAGAAAAAAACGACAGGCGCGGCACGGCGGCACGAAAGATTCAAATCAGGAAGCCGCGGCCAAAGGGAATAAAGCGGGTCCCTCTTCTGCTTCGAATCCAGAACATGCTTCGGGCGACGCCAGCCTGAGTCGGCGTCTGGACCGGATTCAACAGCAGCTCGATCTATGCTCCGATGTCATCTACAGGCAATTTGTTCTCGGCACCGGCCAGGCGTGCGTGCTGATTTACCTGCGCGGGATGATCAGCCAACCGTCAGTCCAAAACTTTATTATGAGGAGTCTCCAGGCAGAGGCCAAAGAACTGGAAGGGGACGACATTTACCGCTTTTTGCTGGATGATAAGGGACTGGCGGTTTCTCAAAATAAAGTGGTTACGGACCTTAACGCGGCACTGGACGCGGTGCTGGATGCCGGCGCCCTGCTGATCGTGGATGGAGACCCGCGGATGCTGACCTTTTCCATTTCAGCCTATCCGACGCGTTCCGTCAGCGAAGCCCCGAACGAATCCGTCATCCGCGGGCCGCGGGAAGCGTTCATCGAGGATCTGGAGATCAATCTTACCTTATTGCGCAGACGGCTTAAAAATATAAACTTCAAATGCGAAGCGCTTAAAGTCGGGACCGAAACGAAAACCGATATCGTCGTTGCCTTTATCCGGGACGTGGCCAAGCCCGGCATGGTTGACGAGGTGAAGCGGAGACTGTCCTACATCGACATCGACGGGGTGTTGGGCGCTTCCTATCTGGAGGAAGCGATTGAGGATAATCCCTATTCCCCCTTCCCCCAAATGCAGTATACCGAAAGACCTGATGTGGTTGCCGCCTCATTGCTGGAAGGGCGGATCGCCATCATAGTCGACGGAACACCGATAGTATTGCTGATCCCGGTCACTTTGTCGATGCTGCTTCAGTCGGCTGAAGATTACTATCAAAGATTTGTAGCGGCGACATGGATTCGTTGGATACGTTACATCTTCGTGCTCGTGTCCCTTTTGCTGCCTTCCCTATATATCGCGATCACCACATTTCATCCGGAAATGATTCCGTCGCAGCTTCTTTATACGCTTGCCGCTTCCCGGGAAATCGTGCCCTTCCCGGCGCTGCTCGAGGCCTTTATTATGGAGCTCGCTTTTGAGGCGCTGCGCGAAGCGTCCATTCGGATTCCCAAGGCGATCGGACAGGCCGTCTCCATTATCGGCGCGCTGATTATCGGAACCGCGGCGGTGGAAGCGGGGATCGTGTCGGCGGCTATGGTCATTATCGTGTCGTTGACCGGGATCGCCTCCTTTATTATTCCGCACTTTGACCTGGGGCTGGCTTTTCGGCTGCTGCGGTTTCCCATCATGTTTTTGGCTTCATTGTTCGGTCTGTACGGCATCGCCTGCGGGCTGATTCTGATCTACATCCACTTGATCAACTTGAGATCTTTCGGCGAACCTTATATGGCTCCCCTCGCCCCTTTGGTCAATAGCGATTTGAAGGATACGCTGGTTCGAGCCCCTTGGTGGCACATGCGCAAGCGCCCCCCGCTAACTACCAAGAACCATACTCGGCAAACCAACGACTCCAGGGGCTGGGCGAAAAAAAAGGGTGAGGGAAATTGATGATCCATAACAGATACAAGAACATAAGGTTGGCGTTCACCACCGGCCTGGCGATCGTCATACTGATCGTAACCGGGGGCTGCTGGTCCTCCAAGGAGATCAACAGCCGCGCGTTTGCCCTGACCATGCTGATAGACCGGACCGAAAACGGAGAGTTCGAGCTGACGATCGGCTTCCCGCTGCCCAACCGGATGATTCCCGGGCAAGCCGGCGGATCTGGACAAGCCAAGGGGGAACCTTTCTCTTTTATCACCAAACGGGCATCCAACATCGGCGAAGCGCTTCGGGAAATTCAGGTGGATATGTCGCGGACCATCTCGTTCGGCCAAACCCGAATCATTATTGTCGGCCGCAGACTGGCGGAACAGGGGCTCGATCCCGTACTGGAGTTTGTCAACCGCCAGCCCGCCTTCCATCTCAGCGCGAATCTGTTCGTCACGCCCCAAAGTTTACGCGATATTAGCTATACTCCTTTAATTTTCGAACGATTCGTCTCGGATATTTTACGAAAATACATTAATCAGCATGTCACCCTGGACACGACGGTCAAAGACTTTATCATGGCCGGATATCAAGGCGGCGATATCCTGCTTCCTCTCCTGAGCTTCAGCAAGCAGCCCGAGGTTGAAGCCCAGACTTCCGAAAAGGAAAGATGGATGGGGACCGGTGGAGCCGCCATCTTCAGCAAAGGTAAAATGTCCAACGTGGAGCTGAATCCGCAGGAATTACGGGGGGCCCTCTGGATCAGTTCCCAGTTGACCTCCTCTATCGTCACGGTGAATTCTCCCTCCGGCGGGGAAGACATCAGCTGTGTCGCCCAAAATATCGGCACCAAACTGAAGCCCGTGATTCGCGGAGGAAAGGTCGCTTTTCAAGTCCTCAGCCAAGCCAGCGCGTATGTTCTTTCCTCCAACGCTTCGGTCGACCTGAAGGATCCCGATAAACTTGAAAAGATCGAAGACCTGATGGAACAAGACATCAAGGCCCGGTTGGAAAAGGTGCTGGCCAAAACGAGAAAGGCGCGGTCCGACGCTTTTTTGATGAGCCAATATCTCGATTGGAGATACCCGAAGGTCTGGAGGAAAATCGAGCCCGAGTGGCGGGAGTACTACGCAGCCGAATTGCCGATTGAGGTTAAAATCAAGATCAAGTTGGACCGAACCGGAGGCATCACCCGTTCGGTCACGCAAAACAACTACAAATAACGGGGGGATGATCAAATGCTCTGGATCGGAATATCGTTTGTGGTAATTATGGGATACCAATGGAACCAGCAGCGTAAAAAAGGAGGGGACCGGGCACACCGCCGGATCGTTCTGGCCGTCTCCTTCCTGCTGTTTCTATTGGCCGAAGTTCAATTTATGCTGAAAGACCGGTGGAATCTGCCGATGCTGTCCCAATCGATCAGTAAGACGGTGGAATCCTGGCTTTTTTGAATCCAAAATGCGGAGGCCGCTCACATGTATAAATCCGTTACTTCCAACCAAGTTTTTTCGCTTTATAATTTATACATCTTTACCACCGTCATCGCATTTCTTCTGGGCATTATGATTTCTGGCGGCGGTTATTCGGCTCCGGCGGCCATGGTTCTAGGCGCCTTTGTGGGACTGATCCTGGTTTACCCCGCCTATAAAATCGCATCTTCGAGGCCGGACGAATTTCTTGTCCAATACGGAAGCGAACTCGTGGGCCGCTGGCTGCATGTCTTGTTTATTACGATGATCATCGGTGCCCAGCTCCTGCTCGCGGCCGTAAACCTGCGTCAGTTATCCGACTTTCTGCTGTCCGTGTATTTGATCGGAACGCCGCCATGGGCGGTGGCCACCATCTTTTCCATCTGCATCGCCTACGCGGTTCGCAGCGGGGTGGACACGATTTTCCGCATCGCCCAAGGAATCTACCTGATCAGCGCCCTCGCTTTCATCGTCATCCCCATCCTGGCGATGCAGGAGATCCAAGGGGACATGCTGATCGCGCTGGTGACTCACTTATCTCTTCAAGATATCGGCTCCGGATCTTATTTGATGGCCGTCATGCTGGGAGAACTTGCCTATTTGTTTCTGGTTTTTCCCTATTTGAAAACTCCCAAAAAAGTGTATCGCACTTTCTTCTTCACCACGCTCAGCTCTTTGGTCATTATCTTGTCTCACACGATTCCGGTGCTGCTGACCTTCGGCCCGGAGCTGGGCGCGAACCTGACTTATCCCGACATGGAGCTGATTCGGTTTATTCGGGTAGGTTCTTTTATCGAGACGCTGGACCCTGTTCTGATTATCCTGTGGTTAACCAGCATTTTCGTCAAAATCTCCTTTATTATTTTCACGGCATCCTTATGCATTGCCCAGTTGACGGGGGTCAAGGATCACAAGCCTCTCACCTTGCCGGTTACCGCCTTTTCCGTTATTTTCTCCCTAACGATCGCCAAATCGCATACGGAGCTGACCAAGTTTTTGGTGGAGGGAACCGCTCCCGTGCTCATTGTCACGGAATTTCTGATTCCGTGGGTTTACTGGATCGCCGGAGCCGTACGGGGGTCCGGACGAAACGAAAAATCCGCCGACGGCAAGTCGGCGGATTCGTAAGCGAACGCTGAATCAGGGCTGATTGGTAAACGATTGGATATCGATGAACGGCGTGGCTCCCCCCGTAACGGACGGGAGGCGTCCGTCCCATTTTTCGAGGGCCTTCTCCTGAACTTCGATCTGTTTTAACTGTACCAGTTCCGGCGTAACCTCCTGCTTTTTCAGCTTGAGCGACTCCGCCTCGGCTTGCGCCTGAGCGATCTTCTGCTTCGCCTCTATTTCGATCCGTTTCAAATCGTTGCTGGCTTTCAGCGCTTGCTGCTGGGCGACCTGCTTCGCTTCGATCGATTGATTGAAGGCATCGGAGAATTTGAAATTAACGATGTTGATTTCATTGACGATCAAGTCGTATTTGGCCAGACGGTTCGTCAAATGCTCGCTGATTTCGCCCGCGACAATATCGCGTTTGGCGATCAAATCCTCAGCTTGGTATCTTGCCGTCACCTCCTTGACGATTTCCTGAACGGCCGGGTTAATGATGACGGCGTCTACGTTTCTTCCGACATTGTTCATGAGGTTATAAGCGGATTCCTTGTTCACGGAGTAGTTCACCGCCACATGCGTGGATACCGGCTGCAAATCCTTGGAAGATGCGCTCGTATCCGTCTCCGCCTTGGTGACCTGCGTGTTGACCTGGATGACCGTCTGAAAAAACGGAATTTTCAAATGAATTCCCGGGGACAAAATATTGCTGTCCAGTTTCCCGAACGTCTTATAAAGTCCCACATGTCCGTATTCGACTTGCGCAAAGCTGTTGGCCCCTACGACCAGGACGATCAGGCCGGCAACGGCCGCCGTCGTTATTCCCCCCAACTTAAAATTCCTCTTGGTTCCCGGATTCTTCTTCACAGTCTCCATGTCCAATCCCTCCGTCTCCTGATATCTCCCGTTTAACGGTTATAGTAGTAGTACGGGAAAACGGCGAAATGGTGTCACACGTGCTTTTTTTCCAAAAACCGGCTAGAATACTCCCGAGAGGAAGTGATTTAGCGTGATCGTTACAAACCCGTTTAACTGGGAGGACGTCAAAGAGCTGCAGCGCATTTGCGAAGCCCGCGATTCCATCGTGCTGAAGCTGAATTGGGACACGCTGCTGTCCCGCAAACCCGATGAGAAAGCCGATTGGGCCGAATATCGGAATGGCCGGCTTATCGGCTTTTTGGGATTTTACGATTTCGGCAGCTCGGTGGAACTTTGCGGCATGGTCCATCCGGAGTACCGGCGTCAGGGGGTATTTACCGGACTGCTGCAAAAAGTTCTTACTCCGGAGCGCTTAGCGAAATATAAGCAAATTTTATTAAACGCGCCTGAAAACAGCGAATCCGCCAAGGCTTTTTTGAATAGCGTGCCGTTTACCTACGACTTTTCGGAGTATCAGATGAAGTACGAGCCGAGCGGGGATCTCTCGCTGCCCGTCCGGGAAGATGTAATCCTGCGTCGTGCGGAGGCCAAGGATGTCCCTGTGCTCGCCCGGTTCGACAGCGACGGCTTCGATATGCCGCTGGATGAGTCCCTGTCCTTCTATGAAAATTACGAAACGGTCGCGGAGAATGAGCTTTTGATGCTCGACGATAATCCGGTCGGCAAGCTCCGGGTCTCCCGGTCCAATGGGGAAGCCTGGATTTACGGATTTGCCGTCTCCCCGTCCTATCGCGGACACGGCATCGGATCCGCCGCCCTCCGCGAGGTTGTTCGCCGCGAAACGGCGTCCGGCTGCGAGGTATGGCTGGAGGTCGCGCTGGACAACCCGAACGCCATGCGGCTGTACGAATCCACCGGTTTCCGGACCGTTCGGGCGCAGAACTACTACCGCTACAACTTTGCCTAAACGGGCTATACGTTTTGCAAGCTTCCGAACTGGGCCTCATACAAGCGGCTGTAATGCCCGCCCGCCGTCACCAGCTCCTGGTGGCGGCCTTGTTCCGAAATGCCTTCCGCCGTCACGACGACGATCCGGTCGGCATTTTTTATGGTCGCCAGCCGGTGGGCGATGACGAGCGTGGTGCGCCCTTCCGCCAGCTCCGCAAGCGATTGCTGGATCGCCAGCTCGGTTTCCGTATCGAGCGCGGAGGTCGCTTCGTCGAGAATGAGGATCGGCGGATTCTTCAGAAACATGCGCGCGATGGCGAGCCGCTGTTTTTGTCCCCCGGACAACTTCACGCCGCGCTCGCCGATCACCGTGGCCATGCCTTCCGGCTGGGCCAGGATGAAATCCTCGAGCTGCGCCCGGCGCGCCGCCGCCCAAATCTCCTCTTCGTCCGCGCCCAGCTTGCCGTAAGCGATATTGTCCCGGATCGTGCCGGAGAACAGATAAACATCCTGCTGGACGATCCCGATATTGCGGCGCAGCGACGCCAGGGTCATACTGCGGATGTCCTGGCCGTCGATCGAGATCCGGCCCGCAGTCGGTTCGTAGAAACGCGGCAGCAAGCTGCACAGCGTCGTTTTGCCCGCCCCGGAAGGACCGACGAAGGCGATGGTTTCCCCCGCCCGAATCCTCAGGCTGATATCGTTAACGACCGGCGGTCCGTCGTCGTAGCCGAACGTAACCCGGTCGAAAGCGATATCCCCTTTGAGCCAGCCGGCGTCGACCGCTTCCGGCGCATCGGCCACATCCGGCGCGGTATCCATGATTTCAAGATAACGCTTGAATCCGGCGATGCCTTTGGGGTAACTTTCGATGATGGCGTTGATTTTTTCAATCGGGCGGATAAACACGTTGGCGAGCAGCAAAAAGCCGATAAATTCCCCATAGGACAACTCGCCGCGAATGACGAACCACGTACCGCAGACCATCACGAACAAAGAGACGAGCCTCATCAGCATGTAGTTCACCGACAAGCTCCCGGCCATAATTTTATAAGCGCGAAGTTTGGTTTGCCGGTATTCTCCGTTGTTTTCCTCAAACAACGCCTTCTCATGCTCTTCATTGGCGAACGCTTGAACGACGCGGATCCCGCCGATGTTCTCTTCCACGCGGGCGTTAAAATCGGCGAGGGCCGAAAACAGGCCGCGGTAGGTTTTGGTCATTTTTCCGTTAAAATATAAAGCCGCCCAGACAAGGATCGGCACGATCAGGAAGGTCAGCACCGCCAGCTTCCAATTAATACCTAGCATGAGCAGGAACGATCCGACCAGGGTCATTCCGGCGATAAACAGATCCTCCGGCCCGTGGTGCGCGACCTCCCCGATATTGTCGAGATCGTTGGAAATCCGGGACATCAGGTGGCCGGTCTTGTGATTGTCATAGAACCGGAACGACAGCTTCTGCAGGTGGTCGAACATTTTTTTTCGCATATTCGTCTCGATATTGACCCCGAGCATATGTCCCCAGTAAGTCACGATGTAATTGAGCACCGTATTGAGCAAGTAAACGCCCAGCAGCGCGGCGGAAGCCCAGAGAATTAGAGTCCAGTTCTTGCCGGGAAGCAATTCGTCCACAAAATGATTGACGGCCACGGGAAAGCCGAGTTCCAGCAAGCCTGCGACGACCGCGCAGGTAAAGTCGAGAATGAACAACTTTTTATAAGGCCGATAGTATGTAAAAAAACGGCGAAGCATGAGCGCATCTCTCCTCCCATCTATACTTTTCAAAACAGACTATCACAGAACCCCCTTTTTTCAAAGTACTTAAAACGTCTATATTTAAAAAGGCGGGAAACGACCGGGGAACAAGTTTTTCGCGGATGCTGGCATGCCGATAGAAAAATAAGGTACAATAACTAGCGAACTCTACAACAGGCAGCGTAATTATTCGGGCGGTCCGCAAAGGACCGTTCTTTTGAAACGGAAGGAAGGTTTAAGGCACATGTATGTAGCGAACGATTGGAACGATTATGAGGTTATCGATACCGGGAACGGAGAGAAGCTGGAGCGTTGGGGCGATGTCGTGCTGCGGCGTCCGGATCCGCAGATCATTTGGCCCATCCGGGACGAAAACAAGGAGTGGCGCGATGTCCACGGGCATTATCACCGCAGCTCCTCCGGGGGCGGCCAATGGGAGATGAAGAAGCAGATCCCCGACCGCTGGACCATCTCTTACGACCGGCTCAAATTCTATATTCGGCCGACTAATTTCAAGCACACCGGCCTGTTTCCAGAACAGGCGGCGAACTGGCGCTGGATGATGGACAAGATCGCCGCGGCGGGTCGTCCGATCCAGGTGCTCAATTTGTTCGCCTACACCGGCGGAGCTACCGTGGCGGCCGCCTCGGCCGGCGCTTCGGTCGTGCATGTCGACGCCGCCAAAGGGATGGTGCAATGGGCCAAGGAGAACCTGACTCTGTCCGGTCTCGGCGACCGCCCCGTCCGTTTTATCACGGACGACGTGTTTAAGTTTGTCCAGCGGGAGCAGCGGCGAGGCAACAAATACGATGCGATTATTATGGACCCGCCGTCCTACGGCCGGGGACCCGGAGGCGAAATGTGGAAGCTGGAAACAAGCCTCTATCCGTTCGTGGAGTCATGTCTCTCCATTTTATCGGATACCCCGCTGTTCTTCCTGATCAATTCCTACACGACCGGGATCTCGCCGACCGTGCTGCACAACATCTTGTCCATGACCGTCAAGAAGCAGTACGGCGGACGTATCACGGCCGGAGAGCTGGGGCTACCGATTACCCGGTCCGGTTTGAATCTTCCATGCGGCATCTTGGGCCGCTGGGAGGACTGAGGAGGGCGGTTTCATGCGTACTTCAGGCGAGCCGGGCATGACGATCCTTTACGAGGACAATCATCTGCTCGGTATCGAGAAGCCGGTCAATGTCCCCACCCAGGAGGATGCCAGCGGAGATCCCGACTTGCTCAACCTGCTAAAGGCGGATATTAAAGAAAGGTACGGGAAGCCCGGCAATGTGTATCTGGGTCTCGTTCACCGGCTCGATCGGCCCGTCGGCGGGGCCATGATCTTCGCCAAAACGTCGAAGGCCGCGTCCAGATTGTCCGATGCGGTGCGGACGCGCGGTTTCGAGAAGGGCTACGTGGCCGTCGTCCGCGGAATTCCCGCCCAGGCCAGCGGCACCTTGACCGATACGCTGCTGAAAGACGAGAAGACCAACACGGTCCGCGTGGTCAAGAAAGGCACGCCGGGGGGCAGAGACGCGAAGCTCGATTACCGGGTGTTGGGCACTTCCGTTCAGGACAATTTGTCCCTGGTACAAATCCGGCTCCATACCGGAAGATCCCATCAGATTCGCGTGCAGTTCAGCCATCTGGGCTGCCCGCTTTACGGCGACCAAAAATACGGAGCCGCCTTAAACAAGCCCGGCGAACAGATCGCCTTGTGGTCGCTTTATGTAGGCTTCCCCCATCCGGTCAGCAAGGAGATGATCGACCTGGTCTCGCTTCCGCCCCGCTTGTATCCTTGGAATCTGTGGGAAGATCGGCTGTATCGCGGGGTCGGCGAAGCCTGCAAATCGGGCGGCATGGCCGGAGAAATGTGATCCTCGGAAGAATGGCGTGATGGCGTGAGAAGTTGGAAATCCTATTTTTATCGTAAAAAAATGCGAGCTGCCGGCTGGAGTTCACGCTCCTCGGCAACTCGCATTTTTACTTTCGTCAAAGCCCTGCACAGCCGGTTATTTTCCGGAAATTTTCCCTAATAGGTAGACGAGAAGCTGCTGGTTGTGGGTAGAAATCCGGTCCAGCACCCCGCCCAAGTACGCTTCTCTGACCTGTACGCCCCGTTCCGCCTCGCGTTTGCCTTTCTCCGTGATCGAAACCCACACGATCCGGCGGTCGCCCTCATCGCGGTCCCGGCGAATCAGTCCCCCCCGCTCCATCCGGTCAAGCAGCATCGTTACCGCCGCCGGCGTGGTGGACAGAAAGGGGATCAATTCGGACGGCTTCAGCTTGCCTTCACGCTCCAATACCTCCAGTACGGTCAGTTGGGACGTCGTGAGCGCGGGAGCCAATTCCTCCTCCATATGCGTCTGGTAGTCCTTCATGATCATGCCCAGCAATTTAGCAAATTCCGCAGTATGCATGACTTCCCCCCTATGTAAGGTCAACTTCAAGCCGAGATCCGTCTCATGTCTCATTCACGTCATGAATATTCGACAACCGCTTTGAAATTCCTTCCTGATTCCCATTGGAACTTCAGCGGAAGGCAAAAAACCGCCCGGCTGGGCAGCCGGGCGGCGGGTGGTCATGGTATGTGGTACAAAGCGGTCTACCGTTATTCCTGAATTTCTTTCATCCAGCCAAAACGGTCTTCCAGGAGTCCCTTTTGGATCCCCGTTATCGTATCGTAAAGTTTCTTGGCGTACTCTCCCGTGTTGCCGCCGGCGATGGTGATCTGCTCCTGCTCCCATTTCATCGTTCCGATCGGAGAGATAACCGCAGCCGTACCGGTGCCGAACGCTTCTTCCAAAAGGCCCTTCCGGGCGGCTTCAAACAGTTCCTCGACGGATATCTTCCGTTCCGTAACCGTAAGCCCCCAGGAGCGCAGCATCGTGATCACGGAATCCCGCGTGATTCCGGCCAAAATGCTGCCGGACAAGGCAGGCGTAACGACTTCGCCGCCGATTTTAAAGAAGACGTTCATGCTGCCGACTTCCTCGATGTATTTCTTCTCTACGCCGTCAAGCCAGAGCACTTGGGAAAAGCCTTGTTCTTTCGCCGTTTCCTGGGCCTTGATCCCCGCGGCATAGTTTCCCGACGTCTTGGCCGCTCCGGTTCCCCCGCGAACCGCCCGGACGAATTGATCCTCCACGTAGATCGATACCGGATGAATCCCTTCCGGGTAGTAGGAGCCCACGGGGGACAAAATTACGATCAGCTTGTACTCCTTGGCCGCCCGTACGCCAAGGCACGGTTCCGTCGCGATAATAAAGGGACGAATGTACAAGGAAGTATCGTCGCCGTCCGGAATCCAGTCCCGGTCCAGGCTGACCAGCTCGACGATCCCTTCCAGCACCGTCTCCGGATCGAACGGAGGGATGCTGAGCCGTTCGCAGGACTGGTTCATCCGCTTCATGTTCATGTCGGGACGAAACAGGGCGATCCGGCCGTCTTCCAGCGTATAAGCTTTCATGCCTTCAAATACTTCCTGGCCGTAATGAAGCACCATGGCGGACGGATCCAGGGAGATCGGTCCGTAAGGAACGATTTCAGGTTCCCGCCACCCTGTCTCCGCTGAATAATCCATCACCAGCATATGATCGGTAAAATATTGGCCGAAGCCCAGCTTCTCCGGGTCCGGTTTGGTTTTCGGCTGCTCGCGCCGTACGATTTGTATTTTGCCCACTGCGATTCGCTCCCTCTCTGTTCCGTTAACTTCTGTCACTAACTATACCCTTTGTTTTAGCATTGATCAATATTATGATATCAATAATTATCATAGTTTCTCTCTATGGATCGATTGCCCGTTTCATTTTTCGATTTTCCTAGCCAACACGGAGATTTTTCCATATCATAGATACTATCTATCAAATTGGTGATCAACCGGGATTGGAGACACTGCATATGGAGCATCGACTATTGGATTACTTTTTGGCGGTGGCCGAAGAGCTTCATTTCACGAAGGCCGCGGACCGGCTCGGCATTACCCAACCGACGTTAAGCCACCAAATCCGTTTACTGGAGCAAGAGGTAGGGACCCCGTTATTTCACCGTTCCGGGAAAAAAATCCACCTCACGCAGCCCGGCACGATATTGCTGGAACATACCAGACGGATTCTGCATGAGCTGGAGCAGGCCAAGCTGGAAATCGGCCAGATCGCCGGCCTTCAGCGGGGCAGGCTCCGGATCGGCTGCTCCGGCAACCATCTGCTGACCGATGCGCTCATTTCGTTTCACCGTCAATATCCGGGAATCGAGTTGAACGTGGTCGAACTGGCGACCGAAGAAACCCGTGACGGTTTGCTCGGCAACCGGCTCGATCTGGGCGTTGTCTTTTTGCCGCTGGAAGATGAGCAGTTGATCAACCTGCCCCTCTATGACGAGGAGCTTGTTCTTGTCGTTTCCCGCAGTCATCCCTTCTCGGACTTCACCGCGGTGAAGCTGGAACAGCTTGCCGAAATACCGCTAGTCCTGTTCCAGCCAAAGTTTTTTGTGCGGCAAATGATCGACACCGCGTGCCATGCGGTAGGTCTGTCGCTGAAGCCGGTCATGGAGCTGTCGACCATGGAGTCCCAGATGCAGATGGTTCAGCAGGATGTCGGCGGAACGGTCCTCCCCGCGTCTTATGCGGGAATGCTGGATTCCCCCGGGGTATCCGTCATTCCCTTAGCCGAGCCGGCCCCCCGAAAAAAAGTCGGTCTCGTCTACCGCAAACATACGTTCATGGACCCCAGCCTCCAGGCCTTTATCGAGCATTTGGCTTCAAGCCGGATTCCGGCCAGATAAGGAAACGTCCACAAATGCAATTTTAATCCCCCACCGACGGAGTCCACATCATTAACGGGAAAACTTCCCGTTAATTCACCACCCTTGGCCCTTCTATCGGATTTAGCTGGAAAAACTCCATCTATTTCGCGGCCCTATTGCCGATATACGCTATTTCGGGCGAATTAGCGGGAGGTTTTCCAGCTAATTCGCCTCTCCATCCGCTATATGCACCAAATTAACGGGAAGAATTCCTTTTAATTCAAATGAGCTGCAGGTGAAGAATGTGAAAAAACCTTTCCTTTCCAAGGCTATCAATTGCCCCATGTGTCGGGTTAAATAAAACTATGAAACCATTTTTGTTGATTCTATTGGGCTTGCAGCAACATGTATAAACACTAAAAAAGCCCGCTATTTCAATCCGTTTCAAATACATAACTCGCCTAGTCCTCTGACCCGTTATACCATAGCGTTCAACTCCTAAAATAGTTCTGATTCATGAAGAACGTAAAGGCTATATGTGAGATATTAAATTGACACTTTTTAGGAAAAGTGGTGTAGTAAGGGTGTGTTTTCTATATGGTATTATTTATCATTTAAAGGAAATGTTGAGATATTCAATTTCTAACAAAAAAGGATGATTGCATTGAAACTCGCATCCGAGCGGCATGGGGAAATTATACGTTACCGCAGTGGACATATCACGATGGAAGAAGATCTTATTGTTACGGAGCATCCGGTCACAATCAAAATAAACGGTGATGAATTCGTCACTTTGGTATGCACTCCTGAATATATCGAGGACATGGTAATCGGTTACTTGGCATCCGAAGGAATCATTAGAGGGTTCCAGGATATCAAGTCAATTTGGAGTCAGGAAGAAGAAGGTTTCGTCCACGTAACTATAGACCACTTAAGCCCATTGCACCGTCAGCTGTTTGCCAAGCGATATGTAACTTCCTGCTGCGGGTCTAGCCGGCATGGCTTCGTCTACATTAATGATGCCAGAACGGCCAAAATTGCGGACGGGGTACATGTGTCACTTTCGTTCGACGATTGTTTCCGCTTAATGGAGGAAGTGCAAACCGGATCAGAGCTGTTCCATCGCACCGGTGGCGTCCATTCTGCTGCAATTTGCGATGCCGGCGGGGTGCTGCTGGCCCGCAGCGACATTGGTCGTCATAATGCACTGGACAAAATTTACGGCTACTGCCTGAAGCAACATTTGAAACTCAATGACAAAATTGTTGTTTTCAGCGGACGGATTTCTTCGGAAATCTTATTGAAAGTAGCCAAAATAGGCTGTGAAATGATTTTGTCCAAATCTGCCCCCACCGGACTAGCGCTTGAGCTGGCGGAACAATTAGGAATCACCACCGTTGGTTTCATTCGTCAGAATTCATGTAATGTGTATACCCGTCCGGATCGGATCTCCGGCTGTCCCGCTTTCCCTCCTCCTTGAACCTCAATTTCAACCACAAAACTCACTGTTCTCTTTTTTTACTTTTGTTACAATTTTTCCTAGGAAGTAATGTTATTTTTTGGTTATTTGGTTTAATCCTCTCCAGGATAGGGAGTGATGTCAACGGAACAACTGCTGGATCGATTATATGAAGAAGAATCACTGGAAGCTCAAGAGATCATTGCTGTGCTGAGGAATCCGGACCAAAATCTAAAAAAGCGGCTGCATCACCTCGCCCATCTGAAAAGAATGGAACGTTATGGCGACCGTGTATTTTTGCGTGGGCTGATCGAATTCTCCAATATTTGCAAACAGAACTGCCTGTATTGCGGCATACGCTCCGGCAATAAGACAGTCCGCCGCTATCGGCTCCAACCTGAACAAATCTTGGAATGCTGCCGGGAAGGGTATGAGCTGGGTTATCGTACCTTTGTTCTGCAGAGCGGAGAAGACGACTGGTATACCACTGAGAAGCTGGCCGGGCTCATTACACGCATCAAAACACTCTACCCGGATACCGCGGTAACACTGTCGATTGGTGAACGGGATGATGAGACTTACGCTGCACTGCTCGCGGCCGGAGCTGACCGTTACTTGCTGCGCCATGAGACGGCCTCCCGCAAGCTGTACGAAGCCCTGCACCCGACCATGACCTTTGACAGCCGCCGGAATCGGTTGAAGGCGCTCAAGTCCCTCGGCTATCAGGTGGGTGCAGGCTTCATGGTCGGTTTACCAGGACAAACTCCCGGGGATTTGGCTGAAGATCTGCTGTATCTTAAGGCGCTTGAACCGGATATGATCGGCATTGGCCCTTTTTTGCCGCATCAGGCCACACCCTTAAAGGACGAGCCGGCCGGAACCGTTATAAACACACTTGATATGATTGCTCTGGCCCGGCTCTTCGTGCCGAATGCTCTAATCCCTGCCACAACAGCCATGGGAACCGCTCATCCGAACGGCCGGGAACTGGCGTTACAAGCAGGTGCCAATGTGGTCATGCCAAATCTCTCTCCTTTGAATGTACGAGCGCAATATACGCTTTACAATAACAAAATCTGTCTGGGTGACGAATCCGC
This sequence comes from Paenibacillus sp. alder61, assembly GCF_020179875.1. NCBI lineage: Bacteria > Bacillati > Bacillota > Bacilli > Caryophanales > Paenibacillaceae > Paenibacillus > Paenibacillus sp. alder61. Next base: position 56,594 of record NZ_JAIUDG010000002.1, on the reverse strand, counting down.
CCAATGCAGATTTTGCCTGGAACAGCGGATTGAAGCTGCCGGATTCCATGTGGATATGGGCAGGGGAGATAGTCTGAATTATCTATCCCGCACTTCTGCACAGCACATTCCATTGTAAGGAAGCCACCGAATCAGCCTGTTGTCATCTTGCAATCGAGTTGGAAGAGTTTAAGTCTGCTTGTCAATCCAATAATGAACCAGAAAGAAGTGGATGTTCGTGAGCCGAGTAAATGAAAGTCGTCCGGCGGATTTCATTCAGGACGAAGAGATCAAAGTAGCGCTGCGATTTGGAGAAACTGCCGGATCGGATCGGGCCAAGGTGTCCGCAATTCTTGAGAAGGCCAGACAATGCAAAGGGCTGACCTCACAAGAAGCAGCTGTCCTTTTAAATGTGGAAGATCAGGAAACACTCCATGAGATTTATCAGGTATCCAGAGACATCAAGGAACGAATCTACGGCAACCGGATTGTATTGTTCGCACCACTCTATGTCAGCAACTATTGTGTCAATAATTGCGTATACTGCGGTTACAAACATTCCAATTCAGAATTCACACGCAGCCGCTTAACCTTAGATGAAATTGCCCAGGAAGTTACCGTTTTGCAGTCTCTGGGACACAAACGGCTTGTTCTGGAAGCGGGAGAGGATCCCCGCAATTGTTCCATCGATTATATTCTCGACTGCATAAAGACCATTTACGATACGAAGCTGGACAATGGCAGTATCCGTCGGATCAATGTCAATATCGCTGCAACAACAATCGATGACTATATCAAGCTGGCTGAGGCGGGAATTGGAACTTATATTTTATTTCAGGAGACTTATCATAGACCTAGTTACAAGCAATACCATCCGCAAGGACCCAAAAGTGATTATGATTGGCATACGACCGCCATGGATAGGGCCGTGAAAGCGGGTATCGAGGATGTTGGTATCGGTGTCCTGTATGGACTCTATGATTATAAATATGAAACGATAGCCATGTTAAAACATGCCGAGCATCTGGAACAGGCCTATGGCTGCGGACCGCATACGATTTCCGTCCCCCGCCTGCGCGAAGCGGAGAATGTGAATCTGGACAATTACCCTTACTTGGTCAGCGATTCGGATTTCGCCAAAATCGTCGCCGTTCTGCGAATAGCCGTTCCCTATACAGGAATGATACTCTCTACACGCGAAGACGCTGAATTTCGTGATCAGATAATTAAACTGGGCATTTCCCAGATCAGCGCAGGCTCCGCCACGGGTGTTGGCGCATACAGTGTGAACAGAGATAAAGATGACAAACCGCAATTCATGGTAGGCGATCACCGCTCCCCTATGGAAATTATCAAAAGTCTCTGCCGGGACGGGTATGTGCCGAGTTACTGCACCGCCTGTTACCGGGAAGGCCGCACGGGAGACCGTTTCATGCAGCTGGCAAAATCCGGCCAAATCCATAATGTCTGTCAGCCGAACTCCCTGATGACGTTTCAGGAATACCTGCTGGATTACGCCGATGAGGAGATGCGGGCCATTGGGGAGCAGACGATTCATGACAATCTGGGGCGCATCCCCAAGGAATCGGTCAAAAAAGCGACCCTAAAGCAACTTCAGCGTATCCGTAACGGCGAACGAGATCTACGGTTTTAGGCTGCACCCAATGTACGCTGTCACAAAAAGGGGGTGTTCCAGCAGCCATTCAGATGGCTTTTGGAACACCCCCGCTTTAATATAAGCATTAATGGTATACCCCCTCCTCCCAGGCCAGCATTGCAGACGGAAACATTTCGATGGCTCTTGGGAACACCCCCTGCACGTAGGCAATAAATACACCATAATTCACAATTGGAACACCCGCATGTTCCGCCTCTTCAAGCCTTCCCAGCATCGCCCTGCGGTTCAACATACATGCTCCGCAGTGAATGATCAGTGAATAACCACCGAGTCCTGCAGGGAAATCGCTGCCTGCGGCATGTTCAATTTGAAGCTGCCTGCCTGTCAGTTCCCGCAGCCAGCGGGGAATCTTCACGGAAGCAATATCATCGGATTGCCGGTGATGCGTGCAGGCTTCCGCAATGAGCACCCGGTCTCCGTCCTGCAGACGACCAATAGCGCGAACCCCGCGTACAAGCTGAGGAAGATCCCCCTTATATCTAGCAAACAATATGGAAAAGGACGTGAGCGGGACATCCTTTGGGGTATCTGCCTGAACCTTAAGAAATGCCTGTGAATCTGTAATGACCACATTGGGCTTGCGCCCCAGCATCTTGAGCGTGTGTCCAAGCTCCTGTTCCTTGGTGACAACAGCAACTGCATCACATTCCATGATGTCACGAATGGTCTGCTGCTGGGGCAGAATCAGTCTTCCTTTAGGTGCTGCCTTATCGATCGGCACTACCAGAACAGCCAAGTCTCCGGGATTCAGCAGATCTCCTACTAGCCGGAACCGTTCTTCGTCCCTCGGCAGCTCCCTGATGATTGCGGCTTTAAGATCCGTAATCCCAGTCTTCCTGAGCGCACTGAATAACATTGGCTTCAAATGAAGCTGCTCTTCTACCCTTGCTTTTGCCGCCACTACATTGTGTTCCTCACCGTTACCATGTTCCTCGAGCAAGTCTATTTTGTTCAATAGTAGGATGACCGGAATCTTCCTGACTGACAGGTCCCGTAAAAGCTTGTGCTCCAATTCGTCTACTCCGTGGACAGCGTCTATCACCAGCAACGCCAGATCGGTTTTGGTCAGGATCTGATTTGTTTTGCGAATCCGCTGTTCGCCCAAACTTCCGCTATCATCCAATCCGGCGGTATCAATAAGCACTACCGGCCCCACCGGCAACAGCTCCATCGGTTGATAAACCGGATCTGTCGTTGTCCCGCTTACCGGAGAAACAATAGACGTCTCCTGACCGGCTAAAGCGTTAATCACACTGGATTTGCCGGCATTACGCCTTCCAAAGACTGCAATGTGCATTCGTTCTCCACGCGGGGTATCATTTAAGCTCATAACATGCGCTCCTTCGTTATCCTAGAACCTTTATAAATCACTCGATCTTCCAGGGATGCCTGGTTTGGTAACCTGCAGCGGGTGCAGAATGGCATCGATCTGCTTTTTCGTCAGCAGTCCTTGTTCCAGCAAAATCTCCTTTAACGGCCGGTCCGAGGCCGCCGCAGACTTAGCCAGTTCAGTTGCGGCGTCATAACCCAGATACGTCACCGCTGCGGCAGCCATGACGCCGGAGCGTTCCAAATGCTCGAGACAATGCGCAGTATCGACTTTCAACCCACGCACGCATCGCTCATGAAAGAGCCGTACAGCCTCAGTAAGAATTTCAAGAGATTCAAGCAGAGATTCTGCGATTAAAGGAGCAAAGGCATTCAGCTCCAGCTGTCCGCTGGCCGCCGCCAAAGTGACTGCTGTATCATTGGAGATCACCTTCATAGCGACTGACCCGGCCATCTCTGCGATGACCGGGTTCATTTTACCGGGCAGGATCGAAGAACCCACCTGCATGGGCGGCAGGATGTATTCTGCAATTCCGCCGGAGGGCCCTGAATTAAGCAGCCGGAAATCGCCGGATATCTTCAGCAAGTTCACCGCAGCAGCTTTGAGCAAACCTGAAACTTCCACAAATGCATCCATATTCTGTGTGCCATCCATCGGAAAATCGCTGCGGCACAGCCCCATTCCGGATAGTTCCCGCAGCTCTTCTGCAATGGCATAAATATAAGCAAGGGGGGCATTCATTCCTGTGCCCACTGCCGTTCCTCCAAGGTTAATCTCCCGGAGCCGTTCCTCCGCCTTGTACAGCCTCCACCTGTCCCGTGCAACCGCTTTGGCATAAGCACCAAAGCTTTGTCCGGCCATGATGGGCAGTGCGTCCATGAGTTCCGTCCGTCCTAACCTTAACACATCGGCGTATTCCCGCTCCTTCTCCTGCAATGCCTCCTGAAGAGAGGCAAACTCTTCACTAAGCGAGCGAAGCAGCGGAATCATCGCAATTCGCATGGCAGTGGGATACACGTCATTGGTAGATTGATAGAGATTCACATGATCTATCGGATGGACCAGCCGGTAATCCCCCTTATGTCCACCAAGTTTCTCGATGGCCAGATTGGCTATCACCTCGTTAACGTTCATGTTCGTACTCGTTCCCGCCCCGCCTTGATACGCATCCACAATAAAGTGTTGATCCATCTGGCCTTGCAGAAGTTCATCGCAAGCGGATTGAATACCCGCAGCCACCTGCCTGGAAATAAACCCTTGCCTGCCATTTACTTTGGCTGCCGCTTTCTTCACCATTATTATGGCCCGCGTGATCCGCGGATTCACCGGCCGGCCGCTGACCGCAAAGTTATCCCGTGCCCTTAGCGTGTGAATTCCATAATAAGCCTCACTGGGAACCGCTTCACTCCCCAAAGCATCCGATTCCACCCGAAACATTTGCTCCCCGTTCAATTGCTTTTCACCCCCCAATTTGCGACATCAGGCGCATTGTGGCCTTCAAGGGTGGCTTGGTACCCGGTTGGTCCATCATAAGATGCTGGCCAGGTTTGGCTTCCAAGGAGCGCAGAAACAATTGCTTCAGCAGCTCTGATTGAGCGATGTAAGGCCGGATATACAGCTCTTCGTTCCAGAAGAGGCACGGCTTAACGTGACCGTTTGCTGTAATACGCAGCCGGTTACATGAATTACAGAAATGCTGGCTGACCGGATGAATCAAGCCAAATTTCCCTGCCGCACCTTGGATGCGAAAATAAAGGGCCGGGCCGGAATCTGCTGCTTTTTCAGTCGGCTCATCAGTTCTCCTACCTGAGTCTGGATCTGCTTCAAGACTAAAACCAGCCTTGGCACAGCGCTCCAGTATTCCATCCAAAGGCATATATCCCGCTTCCCATCCGTTGATATCATGACCCATGGGCATATATTCAATAAAGCGGACGTGCAGCGGATATTTCTGAGTCAGCTGCAGAAAGGATTCAATTTCATCATCGTTTACACCTTTCATCAAGACCATATTCAGCTTCAGTATCTCGAAGCCAGCCTTAAAACCAGCTGCTAAAGCATGCAGCACCTTGCTGACATCGCCGCCCCCAGTGATTCTGGAATAGCGTTCTGGAATTAGAGAATCCAGGCTGACGTTGAGATCTGTAAGCCCGGCATCACGCAGCTTCTGCACTTTGGGGGCGAGCAGCAGTCCATTCGTGGTGAGACCGACACGTTCGATCCCGGAGATGGCCCTTAACCTGGCAACCAGTTCTTCCAGGTTCGGACGTATCAACGGTTCTCCTCCGGTAAGACGCACCTTGGTTACCCCCATCTCAGCGAGTACCCTTACGATCCGTTCAATCTCGTCAAAGGTAAGCGGGTTACCCTCCACAGCCTTTTGTACTCTGCCCGGATTGCAATACTGACAGCCCAAGTTGCAGCGCTCAGTAACGGAGATACGTACATAATTATGTAAACGACCAAAGTGATCGACCAAGATATCGGACAAACGCTCCACCTTGCTTTCTGCGTTATAGTGACTGAATTAGAGATGCGAAAAACCGCCGAACTGCAGTAGTGACTGCGCACTGGCCAGTCTTTTCCGGGAAATGGAATCCTCAATCTGGCTTGGTACGATGAATTGGAGCGCATTGGTGGGACATACCCGCACGCATTCCGGGCCCTTTCCGCTGCCTTCACACAAATCACATTTGTTCGCCACAATTCTCTCCTTGCTCCTCCATGCACCCGCTGTATTGGAACGAAGCCCGGATTGAAGTTGCTTTTGGCCACCTTTATGTGCCGGAACCATTGTAATCGCCCCATAAGGACATACCAGCATACAGGTCTTGCAACCAATACAGCTATCCTGATTGATGAAAATGCTGTTGTCTTTGCTCGTAATGGAGCCATTCGGGCACACATTGGCACAAGGAGCATCCTCGCAATGTCTGCACTGCACCGGTGCGGTAACTTCGTCGGTTTCGACGACTGTCAACCGGGGATAGAAGTCGGCCCCGCTCTCTTCTTGAAGAAACATATTATTCCCGGCATGGGCAACTACGCAGGCCACTTCACAAGTATGGCAACCTATACATTTATCGGGATCGGCAATGACAAACCGGTTCATGACATCTCCTCCTTAACACTTCTGTCAACAAATTTGGTATGCAGCAAATGATGTGACGTATGGCCTAACGGTTCACCTAAGAAGTCCTTATACAATTTGATAATATCTGGATTCTCATGAGATTTGCGGACCTTCTGATGAGAGTCGTGGCGGTAAAGGGCGCTCTTTCTGGCCTGATAAGCCATTTTCCGTTGCGTTTCCAACAGGAGCTTGGGCTGTCCTCCGCCGCTGACACAGCCTTCGGGACAAGCCATCACTTCAATGAAATGATACGGGCAGGTGCCCTCTGCAACTTTTGCCAAAACAGCATCCACATATTTCAGTCCTGCAACTACTGCCACTTTGAGCTCCAATTCGCCAATCTGAACTTCTGCCGTCCGTATGCCTTCCTCTCCCCTGACAAAATCCAATTGCAGATTGGGAATCTGCTCATGGGTGATCAGTTCATACCCCGTTCGTATCGCCGCTTCCATCACACCGCCTGTGGCACCGAAGATTGAGCCTGCTCCTGAGTATTTGCCCAGCGGTGAATCAAACGGCTCGTCGGGAAGATGAATGAAATCGATGCCTTGATCCTTGATTAAGCTGGCCAGTTCCCTTGTAGTAATCACAAGATCCACTTCACGGTAACCATCCACACTCATTTCTTCTCTGCTGCATTCAAATTTTTTACAGGTACAGGGCATAACCGCGACGCTGAAAATATCCGAAGGTGCAATTCCATCCAGCTGCGCTCCGTAGGTCTTGAACAAGGCTCCAGCCATTTGCATCGGGGACTTGCAACTGGACAAATGCTCCAGCAGCTCCGGTGCTGCCGTCTCCGCATACTTCACCCAAGCCGGGCAACAGGAGGTGAACATGGGCAGCCGCTCTCCTGACATCACTCTGCCAATCAGCTCTGAGCCCTCTTCCATAATCGTCACGTCCGCAGCAAAATTTGTATCATAAATCCGGTCAAACCTAAGCCGTCTCAGCGCCGCCGCCATTTTCCCCGGGGTTAAAGTGCCGAAGGGCAGCCCAAACTCCTCCGCCAAAGATACTCGGATCGCAGGAGCGCACTGCACCACCTTGAACCGTTTCGGATCAGCCAGAACAGCTTTTACCTTTTGGATATCCCCTGACGAATAAGCAGCAAACAAAGGCTCACGCACGTTAGGGAGCTGCCCTCTTTCCTGTAACTTTACCGCACGTGAGGCTGTCGTCGACTCGTTGTCCGCAGCATAAGCGGTACAAATCTGCACACACTGTCCACAAACGACGCAGCGATGAGCATCAATAGTCTGCGGGTGGCCTGGTTCGCCGATAATGGCACCCACAGGACATACTGCCGCGCAACGTCTGCAGCCGGTACATAATTGTTCGTCAATATGAATGATTGGATCCTTATACGACATAGTGCAACCTTCTTTTCTGAATTGAAGTGGTGTTACAGTCGCATAGCTGCTGCTGTTCGTGACCTGGATACACTGGTATCCGGATGAACCAATGACAGAGCCTCTACCGGACAGACCTCTACACAAGCCGGAACGTTTCCCATAGCTCCGTCCTTATGGTCCCTGGTCCGGCATAAATCACATTTATAGGCGATCACTTTGGCGCTACGTACCATCGCGTTATGCTGCCGTTCCTTCAGTTGAATCTGAGGGACTACCTTGCCGTTGCTGTACGCTTTATACAGACTGACGGCACCAAACGGACAGGCCATGGCACAGCCTTTGCAGCCTATGCAGCTCTCTTCATGAATAACCATTGTCCCCTCTTCCCGCCGGATCGCCTGAACCGGACAGGCTTCCGCACAAGGCGCATTCTCGCACTGGCGGCATTGTACCGGCAGTGTGAAGCTCTCTGTTCGAACGACATGCAGGCGGGGAATAACCGGTACCGTAACAGTACCCACAGCCGCCACAACCCCATTGTGATCGTTATGAACTGCGAAACATGCCAGTTCACACGCCTTGCAGCCTATGCATTTGCCCGCTTCGGCAATGACAAACGGACTCGGCAGTACATTATTCATACCGGTCTCGCCTCCACATGCATCTGCGCTCTGAGCGCCTCATATTCCTGCTGAACCTGTTGTTCCGCGCGCAGTTGATCTGCAATTTTCTCGATGCGGATCGCACAATACTTGTATTCCGGAGTTTTGGAGACCGGATCCAGATAATCACCCGTCAGCTCATTGCAGGCCCCAATCCAGAAATGGTAGGTCATATAGGTGGCTCCGGTTTTGACACGGTTGCTGATCTGTGCCCGGGCTAACACTCTGCCTCGGCGGGATACAACATGTACAAGCTGGCCGTCTTCAATCCCTAAGCTAGATGCGTCCGCCTGACTCATCTGGATGAAACCAGGCTCATCCGAAAGTTGACTGAGGGCACGGCAGTTGCCGGTCATCGTCCTAACCGAATAATGCCCTACCTCACGCACTGTGGACAAGGACAACGGATATTCCTGATCCGGCTGCTCTTGCGGTGCCCTCCATTCAGAGGCAAACAGCTGTCCTTTGCCGCTGGAAGTGGTAAACCGGTTCCCTTCATATAAATACGGTGTGCCCGGATGATCTTCTGACGGACAAGGCCACTGAACACTGCCCTGTTCTTCCATCTTCCGATAACTGGCTCCGGCAAACGACGGGGTGAGCCCCCTCATTTCATCCCATATTTCTTCCGTGTTCCGGTAGGACATCGGATAGCCCATCGCCGTGGCAAGCTCGCTGATAATTTGCCAATCGGGCTTTGCTTCACCGGGCGGCTCGATCGCCTTTCTAATCCGCTGGAATCCACGGTCGGCTGAAGAGTAGACCCCGTCATGCTCACCCCAGGAGGTAGCCGGAAAAATCACATCGGCATGGAGGGCCGTCTTGTTCATGAAGATGTCCTGGACAATTACAAATTCTAATTTATCCAGTGTCTCTCTCACTTCTGATGCATTCGGATCACTCTGCACCGGATCTTCACCAAAAATATAATAGGCTTTCACCTTGTCTTCCTTTAGAACGAGATGAGGAATCTCGGTAATCCGATACCCGACTTTGCGAGGTAAAGCCACTCCCCAGGCCTTTTCAAATTTTTTACGGATCTTGTCATCCGTAACAGACTGGTATCCCGGATAGACATTTGGCAACGCCCCCATATCGCAGGAACCCTGTACATTATTTTGGCCGCGGACCGGACCAATCCCGACGCCAGGTCTGCCTAAGTTACCGGTCAGAAGCGCCAGGGAAGCCAGACCCTTTACAACGTCCACGGCTTGGGCAAATTGACATACCCCCATACCGTACAGGATCATCGCCTTGTTGGCACTCGCATATTGCCGCATTACTTTGCGGATTTCGGCCGCCTGCACTCCTGTAATGCTCTCCGCATATTCAGGTGTATATTTCTGTACAGTGGCTTTATATTCCGCAAAACCTTCCACATATTTCTCAACATACTGCTTGTCGTATAACTCCTCAGCAATTAACACATGACCAAAGGCATTGACAAGCGCCATGTTCGTGCCGCCTTTAAGGGGCAGCCAAGTATCTGCAATGCGGGCCGATTCCGTCTTGCGGGGATCGGTTACGATGATCGTTGCGCCCTTCTGCTTCGCATTCACAATTCTTCTCGCCACAATGGGATGGGTAACCGCTGCATTGTATCCAAAAATAAACAACAGATCCGTGTCCTCAATTTCAGGAATCGAATTGGACATTGCGCCATCCCCAAGCGAATAGGTAAGCCCTGCTACGGACGGCCCGTGACATACCCTTGCACAATGGTCAACATTATTGGTTCCGATAACAGCACGCATAAATTTTTGCATGACATAATTGGCTTCATTTCCCGGGCCACGGGCTGAACCGGTTCCCATGATTGCATCCGGTCCGTACTTTTCCTTGATTGCTGTTAGTTTCTCGGCCGTATACTGAATAGCTTCGTCCCAAGATACCTCTACCAGTGACCCTGCTTTACGAATCATCGGCTTGCGGATACGGGCGGTAAGAATCTGCGGATCATTCAGAAAATCCCATCCATAATGACCCTTAAGGCACAGATTCCCTTCGTTCGTTCTTCCATCCGCTGGTTCAGCGCCTACGATTTTCCCCTCTTCAACAATTAAATTCATCTGACAACCACTTCCACAATACGGACATACAGTCAGCACTTTATTCTCCATAGTTCCTCACCTCTCCTTGTGATTTTTTGCACAAATATAGCAATAAAAAAATAAGCCAATACAAGGTATAATCAGAAATACCCAATGTACTGGCTTATTAAAAAGCTAAGGAGCAAAAGTCCATTCTCTCTAATCAAACCGATTTATTCAATTGAATAATAATTGCCCTATCCCCTGGATTCCGGTCTTCGATCTTCCAGGTATATGTAAAGGGGCTGCCAAGCGTTTCTACGATTTCTGCCATAAACTCTCTCTCCAAATAAGGCTTCAGCACCTTCCAGTATTCTGTAACTAAATGTAACGCACCTTCTTTGAGCAAAATTTCAGATAAACTGGAGAGAATTCCACGAATCTCTATAATGATTAAGGAGTCATCCTCCATCCTAACCTTTACATTCTCCGGACCTTTGCCGCGATAATGCTTCACAATCTTAACGGCAAGTCTTCGCACCTTCTCCTGGCATTCAAAAACAGTCTCAGACATCATTACACCCCAGCCTCAACACCCCTATTTTGGTAAATTATTTAATTAATTACATGTTAAACCTACCCAATAAAGATTGTCAAACCACAAAAAAGGTCAAATCCTTTCATTTCAACGTGATTTCATCCACTTCTTCCATGATATCCATAAATTCCTAAAATGCTTGTTCAATCTTACGATATTTAAAAAAAGAGCAGCAGAGGTTTAAATTCCGCTTTTCCTGCCGGATTCAGACCTTTACCGCTCTTTGCTATCTACCTTATCTAAGTTCTACGCATTGTAACCATATTTAATTGAACGACTCCATTTTGTTCCCCCCGTACAACTAAGGAAAATTCGTCAATATCCAGATCTCTTAAGTTAATTTGAACGATTTCTGATAGCTTCAACTTATCAAAATATCATCCGGATTTAGGCATTCTGACCAGACTTAAGAATGCCAATTCAAAGGTTGCCTGACCGGACACCTAGTATGCAAATTAATAGTTCAAACTATATAGATCGTCTCTGCAGCCGCATATGCATCAAATCATAACCACCCGTGTGAACGGGTGGTTTGCTCTGCGGCTGAAAGCCTTTGTTACTGGCCAGCCCTAAAAGGACGTTGAATGACTCGCCAACCGCACTACTTTTACGGCTACCCCTTAAGGGGTTCTTTTACTTCTTCTTCTTTCGATTCACCTTGGTTTCTTCTCCTGTAAATGGATCAATGTATTCCTCCATCGTTATTTGTTCCGCGACGATATCTCCCTGCAATTGATTTCGGATATATTCCTCGATTACTTTCTTGTTCCTTCCGACCGTATCCACATAACATCCTTTGCACCAAAATCTCCATTCCGTATCGATATTTTAAATTGGCGTGTCGATCAAATATCATTAAGTGCTTTTCCCTTTCAATTATCCTATAAAGGCCGACACACTCAACTTAGGCGGTATGCTCACCAACATGAAGTAAAAAAAAGCTCCGCCCGGCGATTTTCACCGCCGCCGGGCGAAGCTTCCAATCTCTATTTTTCGAGCAGATCGACCAATTCGTCTTTCTTATCCACGGGTACCAGCTGCTTTCCGATGGATTTCCGGTCCGCCAGCGGCGCATCCTCGGAGCTGAACGAATGCAGCGTTCCCTCTTTCGTCACCGCGAGGAGCGCCAGCGGCTCCTTGCTGTGAAATCCGCCGGCCAGCCGGGTGCCGTTCGGCTTGACCCGCTTGCCTTCCTTGAATTCGAACGTCTGCACGCCTTTGCCCCCCCGGCTCTGTACCGGGTAATCGAGCAGCAGCGTCCGTTTGCCGTAACCGAGATCGGAGACGACCAGGATCTCTCCTTCTTCGCCTTCCACCCACAGGGCGGCAACGACTTCGTCCTCGTCCTTTAACTGAATGCCCTTAACGCCTGCCGACACGCGGCCCATCGCGTTCACTTCATTTTCGGCAAAACGGATCGCCATCCCCTGTTTCGTCACGAGCAGAATATCCTGCCGGTTATGGCTCAGCTTGACGCCGATGATCTCATCGCCGTCCGCCACTTTACAGGCCGCCACGGCACCGGACCGCTTCGTTTCGTAATCCTTCAGGTCCGTCCGTTTGACCTGGCCGCGCTTCGTCACGAACACCAGGCTCTCGCCGGGGGCGTCAAAACTCTTGACGGGAATGACGCTGACGATTCTGTCCTCTTTGGCCATCGGAATGACATTAACGATCGCCGTTCCGTTCTCCTTCCATTTGAACTCCGGAATCTGGTGCACCGGCAGGAGGAAGTATTGGCCGCGCTGCGTAAAGATCAGCAGATTCTGCAGCGTATCCACGTCAAACACTTGGCGGATATAGTCGCCTTCCTTGACTCCCGAACTGTCCCTTTCCCCGCCGGAACGGGTAAATGACAGCATGCTTGTCCGCTTGATATATCCTTCATGGGAGAGCGTAACGAGGACCTCTTCCTGGGCGACGAGCACCTCCAGGTTGACCTTGAGTTCCTCCACCTCGCCCTGAATCTCGGAACGCCGGTCAACGCCGTACTTGTCGCGGATTTCGGTCAGTTCCTTGCGGATGACGGCGATCAATTTTTTGTCGCTCTCCAAAATACCGCGCAGCGTGGCGATTTTCTTCCGGATATCCTCCAGCTCTTTTTGCAGGGACGTGATCTCCAGGTTCGTTAAACGGTACAGCTGCAGCGTCAGAATCGAATCGGCCTGGCGTTCGGTGAATCCGAACATCCACTGCAGGTTGTTCTGGGCGTCCTGGCGGTTTTTCGACGCTTTGATGGCGGCGATCACCTCGTCCAGAATGTTCAGCGCCTTGACCAACCCTTCCAGGACATGGGCCCGGTCCTCCAGCTTTTCCAGTTCAAATTGGGTCCGGAAGGTCACGACTTCCCGCTGGTGCGCGATGTAGGCGTCGATCATTTGCTTTAAGCCCAACTGGCGGGGCGCCTTGTTGACGATAGCGACCATGTTGAAGTTGTAATTGACCTGCAGGTCCGTCTTCTTCAGCAAATAAGCGAGGATCCCCTGCGCATCGGCGTCCTTCTTCAGCTCGACGACGATGCGGAGCCCGTTCCGGCCGCTCTCGTCACGAACCTCGGCAATCCCGTCCACTTTCTTCTCCAGCCGGATATTCTCCATCGCCGTTACCAGCCTCGATTTCACGACCTGATACGGGATCTCCGTGATTACGATTTGCTGCTTGCCGCCGCGAAGGGTTTCGATCTCGGTCTTGGAGCGGATGTAGATCCTGCCTCTCCCGGTTTCATAAGCTTCACGGATCCCCTCTTCGCCCATAATGATCCCGCCGGTCGGAAAATCCGGCCCCTTCACATAGGTCCGGATTTGCTCCATCGGCAGATCGGGCTTCTCCATCACAGCGATGCAGGCGTCGATGACTTCCCGCAAGTTGTGCGGCGGAATCTCCGTGGCAAAACCGGCGGAAATCCCACTGACCCCGTTGACCAACAGGTTGGGAAAACGTGAAGGCAGGACGACCGGTTCCATCGCGGTATTGTCAAAGTTATCCTTGAACGGGACGGTCCGCTTCTCGATATCGCGGAGCAGTTCCATGGCGATCGGCGACAAGCGGGCCTCCGTGTACCGCATAGCGGCGGCCGGATCGTCGTCCTGTGAGCCCCAATTGCCATGACCGTCCACCAGGACATGTCCCATTTTCCACGGCTGGGCCATCCGCACCATGCCTTCATAGATGGAAGAGTCCCCGTGCGGATGATAGTTCCCCATGACGTCCCCGACCGTTTTGGCGGATTTGCGGTAGGGTTTATCCGGCGTATTCCCCGAATCGTACATCGCGTACAGGATCCGGCGCTGCACCGGCTTTAATCCGTCGCGTACATCGGGAATCGCCCGGTCTTGAATAATATATTTGGAATACCGCCCAAAGCGGTCGCCGACGACTTCCTCGAGGAAGGCCGGCAGAAAATTTTCCAATGAACTCAACTCATGTCACCTTCTATTCCTCGTAATCCGTGAAATCCACATTCTCCACAATCCAGCGCTTCCGCGGATCAACTTTGTCTCCCATCAGGGTGGAGACGCGCCGTTCCGCCTTCGCGGCGTCCTCGATCTGGACCTGGAGCATGGTGCGGGTTTCGGGATTCATCGTCGTCTCCCAGAGCTGCTCGGGGTTCATCTCCCCGAGTCCTTTATACCGTTGAAGTTCAAAATTTTTACCGAACTCCTTCAAATAATTCTGCAGCTGTTCCTCGCTCCACGCGTACCGGACGGTTTCCAGCTTGCCGGAACGCCTTGTGATCTTGTACAGCGGAGGCTGGGCGATATAAACCCGGCCCGCGTCGATCAACGGTTTCATGTAACGGTAAAAGAAGGTCAGCAGCAGCACCTGGATATGCGCCCCGTCCGTATCGGCATCGGTCATAATAATAATTTTGGAATAGTTGCTGTCTTCCACCGCAAATTCCGGCCCGATTCCGGCGCCGATCGCCGAGATAATCGCCCGGTACTCGTCGTTCTTTAAAATATCGGCCAGCCGGGCCTTCTCCGGATTCATCGGCTTGCCTTTCAGCGGCAGAATCGCCTGAATTTTGGAGTCCCGGCCCTGCTTGGCGGAACCGCCGGCGGAATCGCCTTCCACGATGAACAATTCGTTGCGCGAGAAATCCTTTGATTGCGCCGGCGTCAGCTTCCCGCCCAGATTGGAGCTTTCGCTCCGCTTCTTGCCCGAACGCATCTCGTCCCGGGCTTTGCGCGCCGCTTCCCGCGCTTTGGAGGCCTGAACCGCCTTTTTGATCAGCGTCTGCGCGACCTGCGGATTCTCTTCCAGGAACAGCGCCATCTTCTCGGATACGACCGCGTCGACCGCGCTCCGCGCGGAAGCGCTGCCGAGCTGATCCTTCGTCTGGCCCACAAACTCGACCTCCGACATTTTAACGCTGATGACGGCCATCATACCTTCGCGCAGATCGTTGCCTTCGAGGTTCTTGTCCTTCTCCTTCAACATGCCGTTCTTGCGGGCATAATCGTTCATGACGCGCGTGTAGGCCGTCTTGAAGCCCGTTTCATGCGTTCCGCCGCCCCGGGTCGGAATCGAGTTCACAAAGGAAGCGAGCGTTTCCGTGTACCCCGCGTTATACTGCAGGGCCACCTCCACCTCGATATCGTCGCGCTCCGCGTAGAAATGGACCACGTCATGCAGCACGTCTTTGCCTTCATTCAGGAATTGCACGAACTGGCTGGCGCCGCCCTCGTAAAAAAACTCGTCGAAACGATCCGACCGCTCATCCTTCAAGGTCACTTTGAGGCCCGAATTCAGAAAAGCGATCTCCTGTAAACGTTCCGCGAGCGTATCGTAATTGAGCCCGATTCCATTGACAAAGACGCGAATGTCCGGCTTAAACGTCACCTTTGTCCCGGTCCGGTTCGTGTTTCCAAGCACTTCGAGGCCCGTGACCGGTTCACCGACATGCTCGACACCCTGGTCGTCCACCCAGTACTCGAACCGCATCCGGTGAATTTTGCCCTCCCGGTAAATTTCGACTTCCAGCCACTCGGACAAGGCATTGGTTACGGAAGCGCCCACGCCGTGCAAGCCGCCCGACTTCTTGTAACCGGCGCCGCCGAATTTCCCGCCGGCGTGGAGAATCGTATAGACGACCTGCGGCGTCGGAATACCGGTTTTGTGCATACCGGTCGGAATGCCGCGGCCGTTATCGAATACCGTGACAGATCCGTCTTTATTCAGTGTAATCTCGATTTTGGTGCAAAATTTGGCCAAATGCTCGTCGACCGCATTATCCACAATTTCCCATACCAGATGATGAAGTCCCGACGAGCTCGTACTGCCGATATACATGCCTGGTCGTTTACGTACCGCGACAAGCCCTTCGAGCACCTGAATGTCGTCCGCTTCGTATCCCGAAGCCGCCTGGCCCGGCTTGACCCCGGAGGCGTCTTCGAACAAATCGATTTGTTCGGCCATTCATGCTCCCCCTTTTATCTTCTTTATGTAGTCCCTGTAAAGAGGTTGTTCCGAAAGGTTTACTCTTGGGAAGTTTCTCTCTTTAGAACAAGCACTTACGTCTACAATGCAAACAGATGTTTTGTTATCCTTGTCCATTTTAATGCAATATATCCTGTTTCGTAAAGACAAGGAATGAAACGACCAATGAAGCGGCGGCCCAAAGCCCCAGCACGGCCAAGGAAAAACCGAGCGTCATTCCCTCGATGGGCGCCGGCGTGCCCGCCAAATAATTGGTTAACCCCAGGTTGACCATAAACAAATACTTGGCGCTCGCCCACGACGAAGCCATATTGCTCAAAATGCTGCCCGCGATCAGCGACGCCATCATAATGACGATACTGGCCGCCGTACTGCGGACCAAAACCGAAACCATGAAAGCCAACACCGCTACGGTCACGCCGACAAACCACACCAACCCGGCCTGCATGAACAAATACTTCCACTGCGGGACCGCATGCACCGCCGATACGTCCACATCGGACCCGGAAAGTTGGAACCCCGTAAACACAGGTGCGTCAAATCCCCGGTATCCGAAAAAGAGGCCCGATATCAAATAGCATATGACAAAAGTGGATAAAACGATCAGCGATACGAACATCATCAGCGTGATCAGTTTGCTCAGCAGAATTTTCCAGCGGCGGACCGGACGGGTCAGCAGCACTTTGATCGTGCCGGACGTCCGTTCCGAGGAGACGATGTCCGAGCCAATGCCCATGATCAGCAGCGGGATAAACAAGGATGAAGCGTTGTCGAGGAATTCCCGGGTAAAAGAGACCCCGCCGGGCTGTGCCGGATTCACATCATGCTCCAGATAGTACTTTAATTGCTGGATATAAATTTGCCGATATTTTTTCCATTCCTCGGGTACCCGGTCGCTTCCGAGCGAGTTCTGATTGTCGGTGATCGCCTGCTGTACTTCCCGGCGCCAATCGCTGCCGTATTTCTCGATTTTGTCCTCCGCCTGCTTCATTTGCGCGTAAGCGAAGATCGGCACAAGAACAAGCAAAACCAACAGAACGACGTAAAATCGTTTTTTCTGAATCATTTTGATCATTTCGTTCTGGATCAATGAAATCATGAGGGATTTATTCAATCGTCTCACCGCCCGTCATTTCCAGGAACAGTTGTTCCAGCGTCGGATTGATTTTGTGCACCGCGCTCACTTTCACGCCGGCGGCAACGAGACTCGAGAGCAGCTCCGGAACGTCCTCGCCCGGCATTTGAGCCACTACCGAGTTGGCGGACATTCCCGCCAGGACGGCATCGTCGAGCACCTCTTCCGCCCTTTCGATCACCTGGATCCCCGAGGCCTCAAGCAGTGCCCGGCCCTCCGCTTTCGGCGAAAGCTCCCATATGACATAGCCGGCGCTTTCACGGATCAATTCGCTCACCTTGCCGACCGCAAGTACGCTTCCCCGGCTGATAATGGCCACGCGGTCGCACAGCAGTTGAATCTCGCTAAGCAAGTGGCTTGAGACTAATACGCCCAACCCCTCTTCCGCCAAGCCGCGAATAAATTGCCGTAGCTCTTTGATTCCCTTGGGGTCGAGACCGTTTGTCGGCTCGTCCAGAATCAGCAGCTTCGGCCGTCCGAGCAGGGCCTGCGCGATGCCGAGCCGCTGACGCATGCCCAGCGAGTAGGTTTTCACCTTGTCATGGATCCGCTCCTGCAGTCCGACCATTTCGCTGACTTCCACGATCCGTTTCCGGTCCACCCCCGGCATCATGCGGGCGAATTGCTCCAGATTTTCGAATCCGGTCAGGTAGGAATAAACCTCGGGATTCTCTACGATGGAACCGACAAACGCGAGGGCGCGTTCCGGCTCACGGTTCACATCAAAACCGCAAACCCGCACGCTCCCTTCCGTGGGACGGATCAGGTCGACCAGCATACGGATGGTGGTCGTCTTCCCCGCGCCGTTCGGACCCAGGAAGCCGAAGATTTCCCCCGCCCGAACCTCGAAGCTCACGTCCTTAACGATCCACTTCGCGCCGATTTTTTTCTTCAAATGTTCTACCTGTAAAACCGTTTCTGCACCCATGCTGCCCACCCTCCTGTAATTCTAAGGTATCGCGATGCCCTGAACGATCCGCTCGGCAATCGCCTGGTATCCCGTCCCGTTCGGATGAAAATGATCGCCGGACAGATAGCTCGGCGCACGCAGCGTAAACAGGTCGGCCGTCGGTGCGACCCGGCCCCCCTTCAGGGAAGCCATCGCCTCCATAGCGACGGCGTTCCAGCGGGCCACCGCGTCGTCTCCCGCCTCCTTCAACTGTTCCATATCGGAAAACGGGTTGTACAACCCGATATACACCAGTTGCGCCTCGGGATTGATCTCGTGGAGCCTTTTCACGATCTTCACCAGATTGGTCGAAGCACCCTCGATCGCTTTTTCCAATTCCTTCTCCGTCGGAATCTCCGTTCGCGTCTCCAGTTGCTGTCCATCGTCGAATAGATCGTTAGCTCCAATGGATAGTAAAATCACGCCTGCCTGTTTTAATGCGTATTGTACGCCAGGCTCCTCCAGCATAGGGAGAAGCTCCTTCGTCGTCAGCCCGTTAATGCCCAGATTGTTGACCAGCTTGGATTTTGCCCCCTGCTTAGTCAGCAAGTCGACGACCCTGCGCGCAAAACCGCTGCCGGTATCATCTCCCGTCCCCTTGGCAAGGGAATCGCCAAGCGCCGTGACATCCAGCGAAACCGTTTCTCTCCCTGCCCGTTCCGCCGCGTCAGGTGCCGACGGCAAACCCGCAAGGGATGAGGCGGGATACAGGACATCCCTGACCGCATAAACGAACCCGGACAACAGCAATAGCGTCCCCAGTATCGAGGCCGAAACCAGAACGGCTGTACGCCAGGCTCCGGATGTTTTCTTCATCATCTCGCCCCCCTAGGATGTTGTCCCTTTTATTCTCTCCAGTTTATGTAATAACCATAAAACTTTCCGGCCCCGCGATGCAAATTTCCTCTTGCCGCTTCGACGCAGAAAAGGCTGTCCTCCAGCCTTCCCAGCCACGGACAGCCCTTCATATTAACATCTAACTCGCCCGGATGACCTTCACGTCCGCCGGAATGACTTTCTCGCCTTCATATAGCATAAAGCGGCCGTTCTGCCATTCAATCCGCAATAACGCGAAATCATCCGATTGAAACTGCCAAACATGCTGCTCCCCGCCCTGCATAAACGGCGTTCGTCCGGCGACCGTCACCGTCCCGATATATTGCTCCTCCAGGTAGTACGTTCTGCCGTCCAGCTCCATTTCCGCCGGAACCTCATCCGGCGTATCCAACCGGCCGTCAATCGGCCGGTAGAGCTGATATCGGAGATTTTCCCGCTCTTCGACGAGCAGATAGCTGATGTGGACCCCATCCTGCAGGGTCAGCACCACGGCGTTACGGCCGCGATTATGAACCCGCCCCGTTACCTCGTAGGTCACAAGCGACACTTCGCACATGTCTCCGGGCGCCAGGGTGAGCATGCTCTTCTCCGGCTGAGGCGGCTGGGGTTTCGCGAACAGGTTTCCGATTCTTTTCCAAACACTCATGAGCTTCGCTGCCTCGCTTTACCGTTCGTTTCGCAAATCCTATTCTTTATTCTCGTACTGCTTCATCAGAGCGGCCAGTTCGTCTTCCACTTCTTTGTCTTTGCCGAGCTTCTCGAACTCCTCGTCCAGATCGGCGCCCTTGGCGGCCATTTCATTGCTGGCTTCCGCGCGGGCTTCCATCTGCATCATCTTCTCTTCCATCCGCTTCAGGCCTTGGGCCGCGGTGTCCGAGCCGAAACCGGTCATCGCTTTGTTGATTTCCGTCTGCGCTTTCGCCGCATTATACCGCGCTACAAGCGTCTCGCGCTTGTTTTTCATTTCGGTCAACTGCTTGCGCATCTCTTCCAGTTTCTTGCGAAGGTTGTCGGCGGCTGCTTTGTTCTGATCATAGTTGGCTTTATATTCGGCCATTTTGGCTTCCGCGGCCTTCTTCTCCTCCAGCGCGCGGCGGGCCAATTCCACATTCTGGGCTTGTGCGGCCGTGTGGGCTTGCTGCGTTCGCTTGGCGACCAACGCTTCCTGCTCTTCGTACAGCGCTTTGAATTTTTTCTCGATGGCGATTTGCGCGGCTACCGCCTTTTCGGCGTCCTCCAAATCTTCTTGCATATCCCGGATATATTGATCGGTCATTTTGATCGGATCTTCCGCTTTATCAATCATTGCGTTAATATTGGACATCGTTAAATCGCGTAATCTTTTAAAAATCGACATGGTTTTGTTTCCTCCCCAAAATTTTTGCGTTCTTGATTAATGTTTACGCAGTGCGAAGGAAGAGGTTTCATCCTTAATTAAAAATTTTTCGAAAAAAAGAGGACCCGCTTGCGCCTGCACCCGCAAGCAAGGTCCGGTTAGCCGGACGGGATCGACCCGTCCGTTTTCTGCTCTGATTCGCCCTTATCTCAAACTTTCCGAGAGCGCTTTGAAAATTACCCCCAACGCGTAAGCGCCCGCATCGGGATAACCAAGGCTGCGCTCACCGACATTTCCCGCACGTCCCATCCGGGCGACGAAATCCGCAGTTCTTCTCGCGCCATCCTCAGCCGCTTCCGCCCCTTTCCGGAAGGCGGTCCGCATGTCGTCCCCCGCCTTCGCGCTGGCCATCCAGGAGTCCGCGCACGGGACGAGGGCATCGATCAGCGTTTTATCCCCGACGACGGCTCCGCGTCCGAAGGAACGTTCCCCCGTAGCCTGAATTCCGCGAACGGCCGCCTGCAGCAGGCCGCTCATGTCGGCCACATTAAGCCGGGTCTTCCTGCCCGCCGCTTTCCCGGCCGCCCGGAAGGCCGAGCCCCAAATCGGGCCGGAGGCTCCTCCGCAATGTTCCATAATGACCAAGGAGCACGCCTCAAGAAAATCGCCGATATGTTCCCCATGACCGGAGATAATCTCTTTCCACTCACGCTTCAACTGTTTGAAGCCTTTGGCGACGCTCATGCCGAAATCCCCGTCTCCGGCATGGGCATCGAGCTCACAGAAAGGCACCTCATTTTTAATGATGATTTCACTCATTTTGTCGACTAAATAGATCATATTACGCAGATGGAGCTCGTTGTCGCGAATCAGCCCGTATTCCTCCGGGGTTTCCGTTGTGAAGGATACTTCTTGCCCTTCGCCCTCCTGCTCCTCAAGGATCTCCCGATAATCGGAAGCCGCTTCGGTGCCGGTTATCTTAAATGCCGGTGTATCGCTCTCCGCAAACAACAGTTTCTTTAATTCGTCGTCCAATTTCATGATCGAGACGGATGCTCCCGCCATATCGATGCTGGTCATATAGTTGCCGACGAATGTCCTGCATATTTGTAGTTCGGATCTCTTGACCAGTTCCCTGGTTACCGCATGATTCAGAACATACAACTCCTGCAAGGGAGTAGCCCCAAATCCGTTGATCAGCAAAGCGATTTCCCGGCCTTCCCCTCCGCCGATCTTCAAATCCTCCAAAAGAGCATGAACCATCCTTCCGGCAAGCTCGTCGGCCGATGCGGCTTTTTCGCGCCGGATGCCCGGCTCTCCATGGATGCCGACGCCATATTCCATCTCATCCGCGGCGATTTCAAACGTCGGCGTCCCTTTTGCCGGAACCGTACAGGAAGTCAGGGCAAAACCGATGCTGCGGACACTGGAGGCCGCCTTCTCGGCAACCGCCTTGACCTCCCGCAAGCTCCGCCCTTCTTCCGCGGCGGCCCCGGCGATTTTGTGAACGAGTACCGTCCCCGCAACCCCCCGTCTTCCAACGGTATACAGGCTGTCTTGGACGGCGATATCATCCTCAACCCGAACGTACTCCACCTCGATTCCGTCTTCCCGTGCCAAAAATGCCGCGTTTTTGAAATTCATCATATCCCCGCTGTAATTTTTGATGATCAGCAGGGCTCCTTTTCTGCCGGCAGTTGCCTTTATGGCTTGATAGACCTGGATTTGGGAAGGCGAAGCGAAGACATCGCCGCAAACGGCCGCATCCAGCATTCCTTTTCCGACAAACCCCGCATGGGCGGGTTCGTGGCCGCTTCCGCCGCCGCTGATCAAACTCACTTTGTTCTCATCGATACGCTTCCTCTTGATGATCTTATGTTTCTTTACGAATTCAAGCTCAGGATGCGCCAGCGCCATCCCTCTGCACATTTCCGCAACAACATCCTCGGGTCGATTGATGATTTTCTTCATCGCTTTACCTCCTTTGGTTATGGAAGCGCCTTCAATACAACTACTTTCCGATAAACTCCTGCACCCAGTAACCGTTATAATATCCGACGCCGATCATCTTATAATGAGCGTTCAGAATATTCGCCTTGTGACCGGGGCTGTTCATCCAGTCTCTGACCACTTCCTTGGCGGAGGTTTGTCCCATGGCGATATTCTCGCCCGCATAGCGATAAGTAATATTAAACGTATCCATCATGTCGAACGGTGACCCGTATACGGGTGAAGTGTGGTCAAAATAATCGTTGTTGAACAGGTCCATCGCCTTGATCTTGGCCATTTTTGAAAGATTGGTATGTACGGCCAGCGGCTTTAACCCGGCTGCCTTCCGTTCTTTGTTCACCAGCTTCACGACCTCCGAAGCGCGTTCCGTCTGAATTTTGGCATACACGGCCGCAATCGCCGTCTTCGACGGAGCCTCGGCTTTCGCACGATGGTCCACGGGAGAGAACAGCAACACACCTGCCAAGACAGAGAATAAGAAGCTCGTTCCGACCCTTTTCCGGCTTATCTTTTTCAACTTGTCTCCCCCCAGCGTTTAACGATTTTTGTACATGAATTGGTTTCCTTAACACATTTTAGCACGGGAATTTGCCGGGTGCATACGAAATTTATGGAAAAATGAAAGTTTTTGACGGAGGTAAAAAAAAGAACGCCCCGAAGCGGTTCATTCGCTTCGAGGCGTTATTCTCCGTAAAACCGAATTATTTTCTGGAGGCGTATTTTCTCATATCAAACGCAACGGCGGCCACGATGATCGCCCCTTTGATAATCTGCTGCCAATACGGGCCGACCCCGACGAAGGTCAAACCGTAGTTAATAACGGTGAAAATAAGTACCCCGGCCATGACGCCCGGTACGGTACCGATGCCGCCCGTGGTGGACACGCCTCCGACCACGCAGGCGGCGATCGCGTCAAGCTCGTACATATTCCCGTAGTTGTTGGTGGCGCCGCCGGTTCTGGCCGCTTCGAGCACCCCGGCCAACCCGTACAACGCGCCGGCGATCGAGTAAATATAAATCAAATTTTTGGTGACATTAATACCGGATACCTTTGCGGCCTGTTCGTTGCCGCCGATGGCGTACATATTTTTGCCGAGCCGGGTTTTATTAAACATCACCCAGACGATATAGCAGACGGCGACCGCGATCAGAACGATATACGGAAGCGAGAATTCGCCGCTGCCGATGCTGCCGGAGCCCAGCGTTGTGAAATCGTCCCGCAAGCCGCCGATCGGCTGGGATTGGTTCGGTTCGGTATCGAAGTACAGCGAGTTGATCCCGTAAATCGCAACCATGGTACCCAGAGTGGCGATAAAAGGCGGTACTTTAAATTTGGCGACGATCAGCCCGTTGATCAGACCGAAGATCAGACCGACCACGATGGCGATCGCAATCGGTACGAGCAGCGGAAGATGCGGCAGATCCGGAAAGAACCGGCGCGGGTAATTCTCCACCTGCAGCAAGGAGGCGGAAATAACCGCGGTCAAGCCGACCATTCGTCCGGCCGACAAGTCCGTGCCGCCGGTAATCAGGATGAAAGCCACGCCGAGGGCGATAATGACCCGGGTTGACGACTGAATCAAAATATCGCGCAGCGTATTGACGCCTATAAAGCTGGGATCGTAGACGGCGATGCCGATCACCAACACGGCTAATACAATATAGATGGCGTTTTGGGTTACAAAATGCTGTATTTTTTTCGTTTGCATGAGTTTCTCCTCCTTGAATGGCCTTAGTGCTGGGCCGCCAAACGCATGATTTCTTCTTCCGACGCTTTGCTGCCTTCCAATATTCCCGTCAAGCGGCCTTCGGACATGACCATCACCCGGTCCGACATACCTAACAGTTCCGGCATTTCGGAGGAAATCATAATGATGCTTTTGCCCTGCTGCGCCAAATCCGCAATGATGGAATATATCTCATACTTGGCGCCTACGTCGATCCCCCGCGTCGGTTCGTCCAGCAGGAGGATCTCCGGTTCGGTCAACAGCCAGCGTGCGAGCAGCACTTTCTGCTGATTCCCTCCCGACAAATTCATAATCAACGTTTTCGTGGTGGGTGTTTTGGTCCGCAGCTTGGCGACCATCTTGTCGACCTCTTCTTTTTTGCGCCGTTCATCCAGCAACCCGTACGGTTTGACGTAGCGGCTCATATTGGCGATCGCCGCATTTTCGTGAACGGACAATACCGGGAAAATCCCCGTCGTTCGCCGTTCCTCCGTCAGCAGGGCAAGCCCGTGACGTTTGGCGTCTCCGGCGCTGCGGATCTTCACTTCTTTGCCGTTGATCGAAATCGTCCCGCTTTTGATTTCACGGAGGCCGAACAGCGCCTCGATCAGCTCGGTCCGCTGTGCGCCGACCAGTCCGCCCACCCCGAGAATCTCGCCTTTACGGAGCTCGAAGGACACATTTTTAAACGACTTCGGATCGGGGGAGGTCAAACCTTCGACCTTCAGAATGACGCCGTTCGGCGTATTGTGACGATCCGGGAAACGCTGGGTCAGGTCCCGCCCCACCATTTTCGAGATGATCAGATCCGTGGTCATTTCCATAGCCGGCCAGGTCCCGATCTTCTTCCCGTCGCGCATGATGGTGACATCATCGGATATCCGCAATATTTCCTCCATCTTGTGGGAGATATAAATAATGGCGACGCCGCGTCTTTTCAGATCGTTAATAATCCGGAACAGATGCTCCACTTCCACACTCGTCAAGGAGGACGTCGGTTCATCCATTACGATGATCCGCGAATGAAAGGAAACCGCTTTCGCGATTTCGATCGACTGGATCTTGGAAACCGACAATTGTCCGACCAGCGTATCCGGGTCTAAATCCAAATCTAATTGTTTAAACAGCTCTTCCGTGTCCCGGTACATTTTCTTATGGTCCACAATTTTGAAGGGACCCGCGCCTTTCATCGGGAACCGGCCGAGCCATATATTTTCCATCACATTGCGGAACGGCACCGGGTGCAATTCCTGGTGAATCATGGAGACTCCGAGACGAAGCGCATCGCTGGAGTTGTTGATATCGGCTTTTTGCCCGTCCAAATAAATTTCGCCCCCGTCGGGTTTATAAATCCCGAACAGGCATTTCATCAATGTCGATTTACCCGCCCCGTTCTCGCCCATCAGGGCATGGACCGTTCCGGGCCGTACTTGCAGCGTCACTCCATCCAGCGCCTTGACGCCGGGGAATTCCTTGGAGATCTCCTTCATTTCCAATGCATATTTCGAAGCTGTCATTCTCAACGCCCCCTATTCTTTTCTATACCTGCAGAGGCACAGCAAGCGTTTCCTCCATAACCGCTATCCTTACATTCGCCGATCTCAAAAAAAAGGAGGCTCGCACCGTCAGGCCCGAACCTCCCATTTCCGATAATGATGAGAAGTCCTGCTGCAGCCGCAGCGGTTTACTTAAATTGCGCTGCGTTTTCTTTCGTTACTTTTTGGTACGGAATCCACACGTATTGATTGTCGGTAATCTCGAAACCTACGCTGTCCTTGTTCACTTCGCCGCCTTTGGCCAGCAGGGAAGCCAGGGTGACCGCAGCTTTGCCTTGGTTTTCGGCGTCGTTGAGAACGGTGCCGAGCATCGTGCCTTGCTCGAGAGCTTGCAGCGCCGGAGCGGTGGCATCAACGCCCACAACCGGCATATACTTGTCGCCTGTGAAATAACCCGCGGCTTTCAGAGCTTCGATCGCGCCGAGAGCCATATCGTCGTTGTTGGCAAAGACGGCTTCGATTTTGTCGCCGTTCGCGGCCAGGAAAGCGGCCATTTTCTCTTGGCCTTTGACGCGGTCCCACATCGCCGTGTCTTCGGCCACTTTCTCGACCTTGATCCCGGCGTCTTCCACCGCCTGAATCGAATACTGGGTCCGCAGCTCGGCGTCTTGGTGCCCAGGCTCGCCTTTCAGCATGACGTATTGGAGAACGCCGTCGCCGTTCTTATCCGCCTTCGGATTGGCTTTCCAGTAATCGACGACGATTTGGCCGGAAAGCGTGCCGGATTCTTCGGCTTTCGCACCGACGTAGTAGACTTTATCCCACTTCTTCATATCTTCCGGCAGCGGTTCGCGGTTGAGGAAAACCACCGGGGTTTCCTTGGCTTTCGCTTTATCGATAATGACGCCTGCGGCCGTTCTGTCCACCGGGTTAACGATCAGGGCATTCGTCTTCTTCGTCAGGAACAAGTCGATTTTATCGTTCTGGGTAGGCTGGGAGTTTTGGCTGTCGACGATATCCACCTTGGCGATGCCGCTTGCGTTCTTCTCGATCGAGTTGCGCACGCCGGTCATAAAGGTGTCGTCAAATTTATAGATCGCTACGCCGACTTTCGGTTCCACGGCTCCGTTACCGCCGCTTTCTTTGCCTCCGCCACCGGCGGAGCAACCGGCAAGTACTCCTCCGAGGAGTGCCGCAGCCAATAGTGCAGATCCGATTTTTTTCATATAAATGACCTCCTGAACTGATTTGAGTTATCTTTATTTATCCTTTTGGATACGTTTTCATTATGCCTGGTTTCCCCGCGCTTGCGAATCTAAAATCCTCAGATGTTCTATTAAAATTCTCATGAGATTAAATCCTAAAAAAAGAAGGCCGGGATTTCCCTAGGCCTTCTCGTTATCGTTCACATATCTTCCCTGTTCGGGCACCGCCAGCTCATCGAAATGCTCGGCGAGCCGATTCAACCCGAACTGCAAATCCCGCCCGCTCATCGGCTGGCCATGTCCCGTCAAGGCTACTTCCGGGAATAGAGCCGCAAGCTTCCGCACCGATTCCTTCGCATGTTCCCAATCCGGCGTGAAGTACATCGGCGGCCCGTGCAGCTCCCGCTCCTGTTTCATGACGGCCAAGGCGGATTCCTGCTTGACGGTGATGAACGCATCGCCGGCAAGCATCGCCTTATCCCGTTCCCGGAACAAGGATACATGCCCCGGGCTGTGTCCCGGCGTCGGAATCCAGCGCCATTCGGGAGCGCCCGGAACCCGGCCGTCCTCCGGCAATGGCAGCAGCCGGTCCTTGAGATCGATCGCCCGGTTGGGATACGCCGGCGCGACGCCCGCCATCAGACCGCCTCCCACCGTGGGATCCCCTTCCGGATAGTCTTCCAAACCGGTAAGATAGGGGAACTCCAGCACGTGAGCATAGACCGGAATCCCCCATAAATCGGCCAGCTCCCTGACGTTGCCGACATGATCGAAGTGTCCGTGCGTCAGCACGATCGCCTGCGGCGGCCGGCCGAACAACCGATCCGCCTCCCCGATCAAGGCGTTTCGGAAAGGGCCGAGCCCCGTGTCGATCATAATCCAGTCCCCGCGATCCGGACGGCCCGCGAAGCCGACATTGACCATCAGCGTTCGAACGCACCACAAATCTTCCAATACCCGGGTCGTGTCCACCGTACCGGTATGCAGCATATCTTTTTCACTCATCCGTCTCCCTCCCTTTCTATGGATATAAAAAATAGGTTCTCCTGTAATTTACCCCGGCGCAAAAAAAATACTCCCCGGTTACGGGGAGTCGCTTCGAACAACAGGACACCGAAAAAAGGCGTTATCCGCCGAATTTCTTCTAATCTTATTTCACGAATGCTTATTTCACGAAGGGGAACAGCAGCTTCTGATTTTCCGGCCACAGCATATTGTCGAGGTCGATCAGCTTGGTGTCGGTCGGAATGCGGTCCTCCAGCCGTTCGCCCCGGGCCGCCTTTACCGCGGCGTTAACCGCCATATAGCCGTTGTTGAACGGGTTTTGCACCACCATCGCGTGAACGGTCTCCTCCTGAAGCAATTCCAGCATCTCCGGCGGATTGTCAAACGCGATCAGCTTTAATGTTCCGCCTAAGCCGAGTTCGACCACCGCGCGACCCGCGCCGATGGAGGATTCCGCGCTCAATGAAACCAGTCCGTCCAGCCCCGGATGCTTCTCGAGAATCCGCCGGGTCAGCCGATAGGCCAGCTCCTCGTCCGAGCCGCAATATTGGATGTCCACGACCGAGATCCCGGGAAACCGGGCTACGTAATCCAAAAAACCTTCCTCCCGCTGATCCGCATTCCGGGCGCCTTTCACAAAGTTAACGATGGCGATTTCGCTTTCTTTTCCGGTCAGTTCGACCAAACGCTGGGCCGCCTTCTGTCCGGCTTCGTAATTGTTGGTGCCGACATAGGTTTTCACCTTGGTGGAAGCCACCTCGGAATCCATCGAAACGACCGGAATATCGGCGTAAGAGGTCCTGTCGGTAACCTGCCCCAACGCCTCGTAATCGCTTGCCGCCAGCACGATCGCATCCGGCTTGCGCTTGATCGATTCCTCCATCAACCGGATCTGCTCTTTATAGTCGTTCTCGTTATCCGGGGCGATAAAGTTCAGCTTGACGTTGAATTCTT
Organism: Paenibacillus sp. alder61; assembly: GCF_020179875.1. NCBI lineage: Bacteria > Bacillati > Bacillota > Bacilli > Caryophanales > Paenibacillaceae > Paenibacillus > Paenibacillus sp. alder61. The sequence continues at coordinate 27,736 of NZ_JAIUDG010000002.1, read as the reverse complement.
TGGCCGCCACCTCCGCGCCCATGCGGATCGTGTTCCAGTAGTCGCCTCGGTCCATTTTCACGATCATATCGACCCTCATCGGCCGCTCGTCCATCGGGCCGTTACCGTCGGGAGCGCAGGAAGCCGACAACGGCAGCAGCAGCAAACCGAGCAATACGCCCTTTGCCGTATTCAAGCCAAGCTTCATCCGTTCTCCCCTCCTTTTCCCGGCTTATCCGTATTTTCCGGATTTTCCGGATTTTCCGGATTTTCGGCCCTCACGATCGGCAGCTTGATTGTAACGCTTGTCCCCTCTTCCGGCTCGCTCTCGAAATACAGGCCGTACGGTTTGCCATAATAGAGGCTGACGCGCTCCTGGACGTTGGTCACGCCGACGCCGGAACCTTTCTCGCTCCGGAGGCCGCCGGACAGGAGTTTGCCCAGGGTTTCCTCCGTCATCCCGATCCCGTTGTCCTTGACGATCAGCTCGAGATGATCCTCGGCAAACCGGGCATATACTCCGATAAACCCGGCTTCGGCCGATTTTTCGATCCCGTGATGAATCGCGTTCTCCACCAGCGGCTGCAAAATCAGCTTCAGGGTGAGGCAATCCAGCGTCCCCTCCTCAGCGTGAATTTCATAGGTGAATTTGTTCTTGAACCGGATCGTCTGGATAATGAGGTAGTGCCGGATATGCTCCAGTTCGTCCCGAACGGTGATGATGTGATCCCCCTTGCTCAGGCTGATGCGGAAAAACCGGGACAGCGATGTGATCGTCGTCACCACTTCTTCCGTCCGCCCAAGCTCCGCCATTCGGGTTACCGAATTCAGCGTATTGTAGAGGAAGTGGGGATTGATCTGGGACTGCAGCACATCCAGCTCGCTCTTCCTTTTTGCTTCCTGTTCGCGGATAATCTGGTCCATCAGCTCCCGGATCCGGCGCAGCATAAGATTGAACCGCTTGGAAAGCTGCTCCACCTCGTACGCCCCGCCGACATGCACGCTGGTGCCGAAATCCCCTTTTTCCACCATTTTGACGGAGCGCTCCAGCCGCCGAATCGGCTGCGAAATCCGCGCGGAAACGTACAGGTTGATAACCAGAATAACCGCGATGGCCGCCAAAAGAAAGCCGTACAAAAAGCCGCCCAGCTCTTTTCGCGTCGTGAGAAATTCTTCGGCATAGGCGACGCCGACGATTTTCCAGCCGGCCGGTTTTACCGTTTGAATCGTGATCAGCCGCTGTTCGCCCTCCGTTTCATCCACATAGCTTCCATAGGCGTAGTTCAGCACCGGCTCGATATTCTCATATTTCAACCCGGCGTAAATGAGCTGCTGCTGCGGGTGATAGACGATGTTGCCGACGCTGTCGATGATATAAACATATCCTTTTTTACCCAGGCTGACCCGCTGGCTCAGTTCATCGATCGTTCGAAAGTTGATGTCCATTACAAGCACGCCTTCTTGATCCCGGGAGTTGTCCCGGTAAGTGATCAGCCGGCTCATGGACACCACCCAGCGATATTCGGACTTAAACAGGTTCTGAATATGCGGCGGCGAAAACTGCAGTTCTTCCGGATTGCGGAGTGCGGATTCGAACCAGGATTGTTCGGTCAGCCGGGTATTCCGCCGCATCGGGTATGCCGGCACGCCCCGCACGAGCTCGCCCTCTGTCGTAAAGAGCGCGATGGACACCAGGTCCTGCCTCGTTCCCAACAGCGTTTCGAGCTGCTCCTTCAGCTTCGGCTCATCCGTGATGTCGGAAGCTTCGCTCATTTTGTCCTGTGCGACTTGAAAAATATCCTGCATCCCGCTCACGTACATTTCCAGGTTTGCGTTGACCTGTTCGATGATTTGACCAAGGTTAAGATAGGCGTTCTCTTCCGCCACCTTGGTAAATCGGTTGAACAGCAGAAAACTGACCAGAACGACGGCCAGAATCGTTATCGTAATCGATGAGAACGAGATCAACACCTGAATCTTTCTAAAATGAAAGCCCTTGAGCAATCGGGCGATCGCCCGCGTCCACTTCATAGCCCGCCGGCTCCATTCCGGTACTCTTTCGGAGAGATACCGAATTTCTTCCGGAAGCAGAAGCTGAAATAGTTCGGATCGGCAAAGCCGACCCGTTCCGCGATTTCAAACGATTTGAGATCGGTCGTTCGCAGCAGATGCCGGGCCGCCTCCATACGGACTCCCATCAAGTAATTGACGAAGGTCGTCTTCGTCTCTTTTTTGAAAATACCGCTGAAATAGCCCGTACTGATATGAAGCTGCTTGCATACTTTGGCGATGGAAATGTCGCTCTCACCGTAGTGGGCTTGAATGTAAGCTTTGGCTTCCTCAACCAGTCGGTTGTAGCTGGTTTGCCGCTCGCTGGCAATCGAGTGCTTTAAGGTGAGGCATATTTTCGTGAACCAATCCTTCGCCTCGGCCGCGTGCTTGAGCTTGGACATCTGTCCCAGAAACAACGAGCTCTCCCCGAACAGCTTGTCCATATCCGCGTGCACCTCCTGCGACGCCTTCACGATCGCCGTGAACATCATCAGGAGATATACCTGATAATCCTGGTACGAGATACGGCTGTCCAGCAGGCCGCTGAACAGCTTCTCCAGCAACTCCTCCAATTCTTCGTCGCTGCCGACTTTAAGGACGCGGATCAGCTCCTTTTCCTTCACCTCATCGAACGTAAAAGGGACGAGCTGCCTCGCTTCCACATCTTGAATCCATATCACCTTCCCGCTCCCCAAGACCAACCGGTAATCCAGCGCCCGCTGCGCTTCCTGATATGACGCAAACACTTCGCCGATATCGGTTCTGATCGAGCCGACGCCTATGGTAACCGTAAGCTTCAAAAAACGTTCCACACTAAAGCGGATTTCTTCCAACAGCTGCAGCGTTCGCGCGGCGATCCCCTCGTCGTCCGGACTGATAGCGCTGTCAAAAACACGAAGCAGCACGATTTCGTCATGATGAATAAACACTTGATTCCCCGGATGATCTCTGCCGACGAGTTCCGAAGCGATATTCAGTACGGCAAACAACTGCAGCTGCGTATCCTGGGTTTCGCGGAGCGACAGCGAGGTCCCCGGTTCTCGAACCGCTTCTTCCGGCAGTTGAACGGAATCGATCCGCAGTGCGCTAATCAGGTAGCCTTGCCCGTCCAGGTTCAGGCCGTATGACTTGCTTTTTTCCCGAATCTCCGCCTTAGGCAGACGCCGGGAGACCAGGCTGGATAGAAACAAGCTTTGCAGTATCGGCAAATTTTTGCGATAATGCTCGGTCAGCAGCTGCACATTCTCCTTTTCCGCCCGCTCCTCATCGATCTGCGCCTTGACCTTTCCGAGGACCGCGGCGAGTTCCGCGGAAGAAAACGGCTTCAGCACATACTCGTCGATGCCGAGACGAATGGCTTTTTGCGCATACTCGAATTCCTCAAAGCCGGTAAGAATAATGATCTTCATGGCCGGATAGGTCTCCCGGATCCATTCGGAAAGCTCAAGGCCGTTCATAAACGGCATCTGAATATCCGTCACCACGATGTCGGGCAAATGCTTCTCCACCAACTCTACAGCTTCCTTGCCGTTCTCGGCGGTATCCATCACCTGAAATCCGAGGCTTCCCCAATCTATCAACTGCAGCAGGCCTTCCCTAACGTCCTCTTCGTCATCCGCCAAAATCATTTTGTACATCGAAGACCATCCTCTACTCTTTTATCACTTTAGGCGTACCCCCTAATTTCCCCCCGATTTTATCGCATCGTCCGTTATTTGTAAATGCGCTCCCCGCAAGGGATGGCGGACGGGTCCACGACCTTGGTCCAGTATAATTTCCGCCTCCGGTCGGTTTTGCTATTCCCCCGAAGGCAGTACCATGTTAATATCAAATGGAAAACCCGTTGCTTGTTTTTTACATAACCAATAATTAAATGGCGGTTGAAACCTAATATGAAAAATGAGAAACAGATTTATATTCTGTTAAGCAATCCTAATACTGTTGTTGCGAAAATGATCGGCTTTTATACTAAAGCCCCGTATAATCACGCGTCCATCGCGTTCGATCCGGGGCTGCGGGAAATGTACAGCTTTGGTCGTAAACACCCCTTGCTCCCCATGTTCGGCGGCTTCGTGAAAGAGAATGTCCGCTCCCGGGTTTTCGAGCGGGCGACCTGCGCGGTATACAGCTACACCGTCGATCTGGAAACCTACAATAAAATGAGAGCCTACGTCCGGCAGTTTGAAGAAAACGGCGATATGTACAAATATAATTTTCTCGGCATTTTGGGCATTGTGTTGAATATGGAACTGGGCGGAGAGAACGCCTACTTTTGTTCCCAATTCGTATGCAGCGTTTTCCAGAAAGCCGGGGTCAAGCTGCTCAATAAGTCCGCGGGGTTGACGACGCCCGACGATTTAAACACCTGTTCTTCTTTGAAACTTGTTTTTCGCGGTGAGATGGAGACCTACCGGCGTAACTATTGTATTCGTCAGGGAGCCTCGACCACACTGGAGCAGCATCCTTACTACATCGCCAACTAAACGTGAACATAACCGTTAACCGTCCGCATGGAGGCTTAACGGTTTTTTTCATATCCTGCAAAACCGTGCACCGATCGTCGGGTGCGGCAAGGTTTTTTCCGTTATTCTAAAACCAAGGAGGTCGACCTGATGGATGCAATTCAATCTATGAACAAAGCGATGCGGTACATCGAGGACCGGCTCACCGGCGAAATCGATTACCAGGAAGCGGCCCGGCTGGCCTTGTGCTCGGAATACCACTTCAAGCGAATGTTCTCCTTTCTGGCGGGAATCCCGCTATCGGAATACATCCGCAGGAGAAGACTGACGCTCGCCGGATTGGAGCTTGGCAGTTCCCAGGCGAGGATTATCGACATCGCCATGAAGTACGGCTACGCTTCCCCGGATTCGTTTGCCAGAGCCTTTCAATCGATGCACGGCATCCTCCCTTCGGAAGCCAAGTCCCGAGGATCTTTGCTCAAAGCCTATCCGCGGATGACCTTCCAACTTACCGTTCAAGGAGGAAGCGAAATGAATTACAGATTGGTGGAGAAAGAAGCTTTTCGGATTGTCGGCTTAAAAAAGAGAGTGAACCTCGTCTTCCATGGTGTGAATCCGGAAATTGCCGAAATGGCGAAAAGTTTGGATCCGGAAACGATCGATCGGCTCAAGGGGCTGTCCAATACGGACCCCCGTGGAATCATCAGCGCTTCCGCGAATTTTTCGGAAGGCCGGTTGAACGAGCAGGGGCAGCTTGACCACTATATCGGGGTCGCGACAACGCAGGAGGGGCCGAACCACCTCGCTGCCTTGGAGGTGCCTTCCCTGACCTGGGCCGTCTTTGAAGCGGTCGGCACCTTTCCGGATACCCTGCAAAACGTTTGGGGCCGCATCTATTCCGAATGGTTCCCCTCCACGGATTTCGAAGCCGTTGAAGGACCGGAGATCCTTTGGAACGAGCATCCCGACACCACGGCCCCCGATTATCGCAGCGAAATCTGGATCCCGGTGCGAAAAAAAACGGGGATCTAAAGCCACGGCAAGTCTTGGCGAAGCAAAAACGGAAGCGGCTCGGGGGCATCCCCCCGGCCGCTTCCGTTTGACGTTCCATGACTATTTCAATTCCTTGCTCAGGCGGTAGCCCATACAGGAAAAGCCCGAATATTCGTAAAACGATTTCGAGGACATATTGTTCTCTCCGGCAACGGAGACGAGCAGCTGCGAACTTCCCCGCTCTCTTCCCCAATTTTCGGCTTCCCGCAACAGACGTTTGCCGATCCCGGTCCCCCGGTGCTTCTCGTCAACCACCAGGGCGGTAATGCGGGTGACGGGTCTTGGCATATCGTGTGTCTGGTGCTGTCTCAGAAAGACGGTGCCCACCACGACACCGTCCAGCTCGGCGACAAGACTTACGAGCTGTTCATGTTCCTCCAGCATGCAAAGGCGCTCCTTCAGCACGCTCGGCGTAGTCGGATAGCGCAGCTGCCGCATCAAAGGAAGCATATGATGGGCATCTTCACCGCAACATTTACGGATTACCAAAGTCGGAGCACAAACCTCAATACTCAATTGGACCAAACCACCTTTAATAAGCTTGCCGCTTGCTTCGCGCGGCTGCGGGCTGTTTCAACATCTTCGGCCGCGCTGAGCGCGACGGCCATCCGTCTGCCGGGCTTGGAATCCGGCTTGCCGAATATACGAACTTGCGTACGCAGCAGGCTTAACGCCTCCTCGATACCGCCGATCCGGAAATCTCTCCCTTCCCGGTCGGATTTCAAAGTAGCCGAAGCTCCGGGCGTCAAAAGCTCCACCGAAGGAATCGGCAGACCGAGAATCGCGCGGGCATGCAGCGCGAATTCCGACAAATCCTGCGTCACCATGGTGACCATCCCCGTGTCATGCGGCCTTGGCGAAACCTCGCTGAATACGATCCGATCCGGTGTAATAAACAGCTCCACACCGAACAAGCCGTATCCTCCGAGCGCATCCGTGATCGTGGCAGCGATGGATTGAGCCTCCTCCAACTGCGCTTCCGTCATGAAATGCGGCTGCCAGGACTCCACATAATCCCCATCCCGTTGGATATGGCCGATGGGCGGACAGAACAGCGTTCCCGTGGAAGAACGTACCGTCAACAAGGTGATTTCGCTTGTGAACGGGACGAAGGCTTCCACGATGACGCGCATCTGCTTCGCCCTTGCGCCTTCCAGCGCCGCGTTCCAGCAGTTGGCTACCTCCTCCTGCCTGCGGCATACGCTCTGCCCTTTCCCGGAGGAACTCATCAGCGGTTTGATGACGCACGGCAGGCCGATTTCAGCCACCGCGGATTCAAGTTCCTCCAGGCTGTCGGCAAACCGGTACGCCGCGGTCGGCAGTCCCAGTTCCTCGGCGGCAAGCCGCCGGATGCCTTCCCGGTCCATCGTCAACCGAGCCGCGCGAGCCGTCGGGATGACGCGAAATCCATCTTGCTCCAGCTCGACGAGCGCACGTGTCGCAATCGCCTCAATTTCGGGAACGATTAAATCCGGAGCGATGCGGACGATCAGCGATTTCAACGCTTCTTCGTCCAGCATATCGATACAGTAAGACTCATGGGCTACTCCCATCGCCGGCGCATGCTCATACCGGTCAACCACGATTGTCTTCAGGCCGAGACGCTGCGCCTCAATGACAACCTCCTTGCCTAACTCACCGCCGCCAAGCAGCATGATACTTTTGGCGCGTTCTGATCGAGGAGCCCCCCACATGCGTTCCTATATCCCCCTTGAATAGACTTGAATCTATCTCTATTTTGATATTTTACGACCAATATTGCAATAGGGTGTTGAAAACTGATCGCGAAATTCGACAAAAAGTTACAAAAATCGGAATTGTGCTTCCACCAATCCATTGTAAATCCCGCCGGATTTCATCAGTTCCTCATGCGTGCCGGACTCTTTAATTTGTCCGTGGTCCAGAACGACGATATGATCGGCGCTGCGAATGGTTGAAAGCCGGTGGGCAACGATAAACGAGGTTCGGCCTTTCAATAAGACTTTAAGCGCTTCCTGAATTTTCAACTCGGTTTCAGTATCGATGCTGGCCGTCGCCTCATCCAGAATCAGGATTCGGGGATTGGCCAGCAGCGCCCGGGCGAATGAAAGCAGCTGACGCTGGCCCATGGACAAAGCGCTGCCGCGCTCCTCGACCTCCGTGTTATAGCCGTCCGGTAGCTTCATGATAAAATCATGGGCATCAACGGCTTTGGCGGCGGCCTCCACTTCTTCATCCGTAGCGTCCAATCGGCCGAACCGGATATTATCCCGGATGCTGCCCGAGAAAATAAACGTATCCTGCAGCACGATGCCGATCTGGCTCCGCAGGCTATGCACGGTGACATCCCGGATATCATATCCGTCGATCAGAATGGTTCCGCCCGTCGGATCGTAAAACCGGCTGAGCAAATTGATGATCGTACTTTTACCCGAGCCGGTATGACCTACCAGCGCGACGGATTGCCCCGGCCGAACCGTCAAATCGATGCCGCGCAGGGCGGGACGACCGGGTTCGTATTCGAAGACCACCCGCCGGAAAGCGATATCCCCCCGGATCGGCGGAAGTACCACCGCATCCGGTTTGTCGGAGATATTGGGTTCTTCGTCCATAAACTCGAAGATGCGTTCCGAGGAAGCCATGGCGACCAGCAATTGATTGTACATCTGGCCCAGCCTGTTTATGGGGTCCCAGAAATTGCCGACATAGTTGCTGAAAGCGACCAAAAGACCGATCGTCAGCTCGCCAGATTGAATTAAATAAATCCCGAGCATAAAGAGAATGAACGTCCCGATCCCGCCGGTCACCTCGATCAAAGGACCGAAGCCTTGGTTCATCGCGGAAGCCCGGTCCCATGATTTTTTGCTGTCCAGGTTCATGATGTCGAAGTACTCGATGTTTTCCCGTTCCTGGGTATAAGCCTGGGTAACCCGAATCCCCTGAATCGATTCGTTCAGGTGGGAGTTGATCCGCGAGTTCTTCATCCGGACCTCCTGCCAGGCGAGGCGAATCTTCTGCCTCAGCTTGGTGGAGATCAGAAACATGACGGGGACCGTAATCATCACCGCAAGACCGAGCTTCCAATTGATCAGAAGCAAAATAATGACGATGCCAACCAGCTGAACGCAATCGATCATCAGGTTGACGACCCCGTTGGTGAAGAGATCCTGCAGGGAGTTGACATCGTTGGTCACCCGGACCAGAACCGAACCCGCCGGCCGCTTGTCAAAAAAGTTGAACGACAGCTTCTGGATATGGCGGAACAAGTCGGAGCGCAAATCATAGATCACTTTCTGCCCGATGATATTGGTGAAGCGGATTCGGAAGACCCCCGCGGCCCATTGAATCACGTAGAGCACCAGCACGGCGCAGGTTAAAGTGTACAACAGCGTTAAACTGGTTTGGCCGTTTTCGGGCGCGATCGCCTTGTCGATGGCGAGACTGGTCAAATACGGCACGGTCAGCTTCGTCACCGTTCCCAAGATCGTCATCAGCCCGACGAGAGGCAGCATCTGTTTGGCGTACGGTTTCATATAGGCAAAAAGACGGCGGAACTGCTTCCAGTCGAACGCTTTGTCGATAAGTTCGTCATCCTTGTAAACAAAGCGGTCCTGAATGCTCGTTTTGCGGCTTCCCGCCGGACCCGGCTTCTTTCCGGCAATTGACGTTTCCGTACTCATAGGCTTGGCGTTCCCCCTTCACCACGGGATGATTTGGCTAAATGGTCGGCATATTGAATGCGGTAAACGTCCCGATAGGGCCCCGGCATCTCAATCAGGTCGCGGTGGCTTCCCCGCTGTACGACGCGTCCCTCGTCCAGTACAAGAATTTCATCCGCATGGCGCAACGAGGATATCCGATGAGCGATAATAAAAGTAGTGCGACCGCGCATCACCTCCTGAAATCCGGCCTGAATTTCTTGCTCCGTTTCCATATCGACCGCGCTGGTGGCATCGTCCAATATCAAAATTTTCGGATCTTTCAGCAAGGCCCGGGCGATGGCGATCCGTTGTTTCTGCCCGCCGGATAGTCCCATCCCCCGCTCGCCCACAACCGTGTCGTACCCGTCCGGCAGTTCCATAATGAAATCATGGGCCTGGGCCAGCCGGGCTGCGCGGACGATCTCCTCCATGGAAACTTCCGTCATCCCGTAAGCGATATTGTTGCGGATGCTGGAGGAGAACAAAAAGGTTTCCTGAAATACCGTAGCGATTTGACGTCGCAAGCTTTGCACGCCGATCTCCCGGATATCCATCCCGTCCAGGGTGATGCGTCCCCGATTCACATCATAAGCCCGCATCAGAAGCTGAATGATGGTCGATTTTCCCGAACCCGTTCCCCCCAGAAAGCCGATCACCGAACCCGGGGGTGCCTTAAAGCGGATATCCGAAACCGCCGGCATTTTATTCCCGTAAGCAAAGGTCACCCGATCGAACTCCACCTCGCCTTTGAATTTCGCGGGATCGAGAGCGATGGCCTCCGCTTTGTCTTTGACGTCGATGGGCTGGTTCAAAATTTCCAGAACCCGCTCCCCGGAAGCCTTCGACTGCGTATAGTTGTTGATATGAAAGCCAAGCCCCCACATCGGGCCGATGATAAACCAGATCAGGCTGAAAAAAGCGACCAGGTCGCCTAGGGACATGGAGCCCCGAATCACCAGCGTTCCTCCGACGGCGAGGAGCACGGCCACACTGATCGAAGCCAGCAGTTCCATCACCGGGAAGAATTTGCTCCACAGCTGCGAAGTAAAAATCTGGTTCTCCTTGTACCGTTCGTTTCGGCGGGAAAACTTATCAACCTCATAGGGCTCGCGGGCAAATGACTTGACGGTGCGCACCCCGGTGATATTTTCCTGCACCGCCGTCGTAAGGGAGCTTAAAGCCTGACGCATTTCCTGGAAAGCCGGATGAATTTTAGTTTCGAATTTCAAAGCGACCGCCGCGAGAAAAGGAATCGTCACCATCGTAATCAAGGTAAGCTGCCAATGAATCGACATCATGACGGCCGCTCCGAACGTGACCATTAAAACCAGGTTCAGCAATTGGGCAAAGCCGAAGCCGACAAAGTTGCGGATCGCCTCCAGATCCCCGGTAAGCCGGGACATTAAATCTCCGGTCTTGGCGGTGTCGTAATAGCGAAACGAAAGAAACTGCAATTTCTCATAACAAGCGTTTCTTAACCGATAAGCCAGGTAATTGCCCAGCCTGCCTCCAAAAAAACCGTGTAAAAACTGAAGTCCGGCTTTCACCGCAACCACCGCCACAGCCGCCAAGGCGACTCCAAGCACTTCATCATAGTTCCGCGGTACAATCACTTCATCGATCAGCTTCCTCAGCAACATCGGGTAAACCAGCCCAAGTCCGGTCGCCGCAGCCAGGCACACGATCGATAAAATCAAGTAATTCAGCCTCGTCCTGTAGAAGCCGCTAAGCTGCTTCAGTACCTCCATCTCTTTCCCTCCCAGGTCTCCCCAGGCTCCCGTACGATGCGCAGACTAGCCTTCAAGTACTCTAGCGAAAGCCAAGGCCGTATTTATCCGTTATTACTTGGCCCAAGCGGGCCTTTAAACTTGTTCAGCCGCCTAATTGAAGGACTCCAGCAGTTGGTCGAGACGAACCATGACGTCGTGCCAATCCTGCTCCAGGCTTTCCGCCTCCGCCAAATCCGTCAAGCCGGACTCCCAGTCCGTCCATTCTTTGTCGTAACGCTCCGCAAGCCGGGCAAAGCGCCGGGCCGTCTCCGCGCGGTAAAAATTCCCCAACTCTTTTCCGGCGGCTTCCACCGCTTCCTTGAGCACGGCTTCCAACGGTTGCTCCAATGCTTCGCGCAGCTTCTGCTTTCCTCCGCCTTCAAAAAAAGACTTCGGATTTTTAAAGTATGAGGCGTAGGCATCGGCTTTCAATCGATGCTCCATCACACCTTCCTCGATTTCCGGAGTTCCCCAGGACCCTTGTTCCGGATCCGACAAGGCCGGCACATGCCTTAAGGCGTTTTCCGTTCCGGTCCGCCACTCTGCGGCACCCAGCGCCAAGAAGCTTTCGCATTTCCGTTCGAGCCTTAACGAAGTGGCTTGAAGCTCGCGCTCCAGCTCCATGGACAATTGCGCCATCCAGCCTCGGAACGAGGCGGTAAATTTACGCCGTAAGTCCCCGCCCTCCTCCTGCAGCAGGGCAGGGTGAAAAAATTCTTGGAACAAATCGCCCGCCAGCAGCCGGAGCCGCTGGCGAACGTGGAAGAGCAGTTCGTCCGCCTCCTGAAAAATCATCGGGCTCTTATCGATGGCCGCCAACTGCCGCAGCCTCTCCTTGAAGGAACCGCGGTCCGCGCGGATTTCAGCGAGCCGCTTCCTTCGCTCTTCCCGGCTCTGCATCAGCGAGCGGCTCCATTCCCGGGCCCGCTCACCCAAAGCCTCAAACTCCCGCTTGGCGGATAAGACCGCCAGGCTTGCCAGCTCGTTGCCCAGAAAATCGAAAAACCTGGACTCAAACCCGAAAAACCCGCTGGTTTGCAGCAGCCCGGCATTACCGTTCTCTTTGGCCGTCAGCGCCGATATACTCGAGACCGCGAAAATCTGCGGCTGCTCGATCCCGGCTGTTCTTAGACCTTCCGAAACATGCCCCACGACGGCGTCCAGTTCTTCCAGCGAAGCGGCCAAATCGGCGGCATTGACGATAAAGAACATCTTGTCGAGCGCAAAGCTTCCTTTCACTCTGCCCAGGTGGGCCAGAAACTGGCGGTCTGCCCTGGAGAACGCATGGTTATAGTAGGTCACATAGATCAAGGCATCGCAGTTCTTCATATACTGAAAGGTGACTCCGGTGTGGCGGGCATGAATCGAATCCGCCCCCGGCGTATCCACGATAACAATCCCCTGTTCGGTCAACGGGCAGGAATAGTACAGGTCCATTCCGTCCACAAAGCAGGCCTTGCTCTCTTCCGCCACGAACGAGGCGAAATCCGCCATCCCCGCGATCTCACGCGTCCCCAATCGTTCGGCGTAATCGTCCCAGCCTTCTTCGGCCGCCTTCAAAAAACTGTAGTGCGCCCGGCCGGATGGCGGAACGTCCACCGCGCGGAGTTTCTTCACGTCGTTTCTCCACGTCCGTTCTTTCCAGGGACCGAGCTGCAGCGCCTCAAAGGAGTAGGCGAGATCGGACTTCATGGCATCCGTGCTTTTGAAGGTAATCGCCGCATGGCCGTGCTCGATTCCGTCCGCCGGAGCCAATATCCGGTTGATCGCCGCCGTTGTCGGATGCGGTGAGACCGGCAGCACCTTCGCCCCGAGCAGCGCGTTGGCGAAGGACGATTTACCGGCGCTGAAGGCCCCGAACAGCGCCACGGTAAAGCGGCCGCCGCGCAAGTGGGCCGCACGCGCGCGCAGCTCCGAGGTCCCGGACCCGAAGGCCGGGTACGGGGCCAGCGCCTCCGCCGCGGCTTCCAGCGCAGCGGCGGCTGCCGTGAGCCGCCGCCGGCCTGCGGCCGCGGCCGGCGGCGCCGCTGCCGCGCCGGTGGCGGTGCCGGGCGCGGCGGCTGGCGCCGGCGCCGGGGCTTCCGGCTGCCGCGGCTCCGCCGGCGGCAGCGCCTGGGCCCGCACGTCCCTCACCTCCGGCAGGAGGCCGGGAGGGAGGGACGGCGGGGCGCCCAGCAGCGCGCGCAGCTCGGCCGCGCGCTCGCGGGCGGCGGCGCGCAGCGCGGTGACGCGCGCCGCGGCGGCCGAACGCGCGAGCAGGGCCTCGCGCCGCGCGGCCAAATCCGCCCGCGCCGCTTCCAGCCGCGGCGCGTGGGCATCGAGCAGCCCTTCCGCTACGGACAGGGCTGCCCTGCGGTACCGGCCCGTTATGCCGGCCGCGACGTCGGCGGTATAGCGGAGCGTATACTCGCCGGACAGGACAGCGCCCTCCCGGGCCGGCCCGCGGATCCACGCTTCCTCCGCTTTCGGAAGCGCCTCTTCCATCCGGCTTTCCCACGCCGGATCCCATAAATCCAACCCCCGGCCCCATTTCCGCAGCAGATCGCGGACATGCCAGTCAACCTGGGCGTCGGTTTGTTCCTTCAGCTTCTCAAGAAAGTCGCTGGACCTGCGTTGCTGCTCCCGCTTCGTTTTGCCTTGATGAAACAATAAACCGGTCTTAAATCCCGGCTGCAAGCTTTCCAGGTAAAGCCCGGCCGCCTCCCGGAGAGCGGGGGTCATCAAATAGGCGCTGCCCAGCAAGTCCTCCAGTTCCTTCGTCCACTCGCTTCGCAGCGAGTCGGCACGGTTCTCCAGCGTTTCCTGTTCCCGCTCCAGCAAAGCCAGCTGCTCTTGGATGGCTTCCACCGCCTCCGGACCTCCGGCTTCCCGGATCCAGCGGTCCAGCTCCTCTTCCTCGGCCGTCTCGCGGCGCTTTAAAAATTGCTCGGCGCTATGGTTCAGCGAGCCCGCGACGCTGTACTCCAACAGTGGCTCCGGTTTTTCCAGCAGACGGCGGATCGTCAGCTTCAGTCCCGGCAGCATATTTTCCGGGTGGCCCGCATCTTTAAGCGAAATATAAAAGACTCCGGCCGGGGGGATCCCCCACAGCTCAAAGGCCTGTTCCACCGATTTTCGGTATGTCGCAAAACTCAATTCCTGCTCGCGGTGCTTGTCGATCTGGTTTACGACCAGGTATAGCGGTTTTCCCCAATCGGCCAAACGCCGGGCAAATCCCAAATTGCTTTCCGACAGCACATGATTGTAATCCATGACATAGAATACGACATCCGCCAAATGAAGCGCCGAATTCGTCGCGGCGGCATGCGATTCTTCGCCCGAATCGACGCCAGGGGTATCCAGCAGCACCCCGTGCTCCCCAAGCAGCGGGATATCGTCCCAAAGGGACACCCGTTCATACGCGGTGCCGTCCCGGCAATAAGGAGCCAGCTGGTCCAGCGGAATCTCCACCGGATGGCTGCCGCTGTTCGGAGACGGAATCAGCAGCGCTTTGGGAGCCCCGTTTTGTAAGGACGCCACATTGGCGGTCGTCGGAAGAGGCCCGGCCGGAAGCACGGTTTTCCCGCATAACGTGTTGATCAGGCTGGATTTGCCCGCGGAAAAATGACCGCAGAAAGCGATCGTCAACCGGCCTGACGCGAGTTTTTCCTTCAAGTCAAAAAGTTCGTTTCTGGCAATTCGGTCTCCCTGTTCCGCAAACCAGGTCTCCAATCCGGCTAAACGGTTCATCAGGATTCCTCTATGCCTGTCTGTAATCGTTTCCACTATTCTTCACTCCTTCTTCCCCTGCCCCGCCTTGGGACGAGCCGGGAAGTCCTTCCCTTCTGTAGGGATCTGGTTCTGCTTTTGAAATACATTCATTTTACCCTACCTGAAAAAGACATGGAAGCCTCTCACGCCATTTCTTTAAATTTGATCTATTCGATAGGGAGGACGGAAGAAAAACAAAAAACGATGGCGGGGAAAAAGTCCCCATCCATCGTTTTTTGTTTTCCACTTAAACGGAAGCTTCGCTTTCCATTTCATCCGCTTCCGAAGGAATCAGGATTTCGAACACTTTGCCATGCTGCAAAATCGTAATGCCCTTATCACGGTCACGCATAACCACCACTTCAGGTTTAACGGACATGCGTTCCAAGTAATGCTTCGGAACTTCCCCCGAATCGCTGACGGTGACGCCTTCCAGCTCACGCTCGTCGTTTTCCTGCAAATCGATCGCGATCACTTTTTCAAAAACATCGGAAAATAATTCAAAATTGTCGGTATAAACGGAAATACACTTCATGGAATCTCATCCTCTACTATCGTAATCTTGTTTTGTCACACTTCTCTATTATTTCTGGGTTGTGACTTTTTCATACGTTTTTTGCCTTCCCGGCAGACATCCAGCAGCGGGCAGGCCGGACAATTGGGATTCTGGGCTTTGCAATGATAACGCCCGAAAAATATCAGCCGATGATGCGTAAGGGTCCACTCTTCTCGGGGGACCTTTTTCATCAGCTTCTTTTCGACCTCCAGTACGGAGTCGTTCCAGTTGGCCAGCCCCAGCCTCTTGCTTACCCGCTCCACATGGGTATCCACCGCGATAGCCGGAACCCCGAAAGCATTTGAAACGACCACATTCGCCGTCTTTCTGCCGACGCCCGGCAGGGTCACTAGCTTGTCGTGCTCGCTGGGAACCTCACCGTTATATTGGTCAACCAAAATACGGCATAGATTCTGAATATGCTTGGCCTTGCTGCGGAACAGCCCGATGCGGCGAATATCCTGCTCCAATTCTTCCAACGGGACGGCAAGGTAATCTTCGGGCGTCTTGTATTTTTCGAACAAGTCGACCGTCACTTTGTTGACCGTAGCATCCGTGCACTGCGCCGACAACAGCACGGCGATGGTCAGTTCAAAAGCATTGCTGTGGTTAAGCTCGCAATGCGCATCCGGGAACATTGCGGCGATGGTGTCCAGGATATGGCGCACCCCAGCAGCATTCATTTCCCCACCCCCTTTAAGGTAACTAAAAATCTGAATTTTGATCACGAAGCTGAACTTTGCAGCCAACTCGACTTCGAATCTTGCATTCAAGCGTGCCTTCCGTTGCTCACGTAGGCTCCTCCTACGCTCCGCTACTCAGTCACTACTTTCACGCAACCTTCTCGGTGCTGAAAATCCCGATTTTTAGCTTCTCATTTAAGCAGTCAACTAAAAATCTGAATTTTGATCGCGTAGCCGATCTCTGCAGCCAACTCGACTTCGAATCTTGCATTCAAGCGTGCCTTCCGTTGCTCACGTAGGCTCCTCCTACGCTCCGCTACTTAGTCACTACTTTCACGCAACCTTCTCGGTGCTGAAAATCCCGATTTTTAGCTTCTCATTTAACCAGTCAACTAAAAATCTGAATTTTGATCGCGTAGCCGATCTCTGCAGCCAACTCGACTTCGAATCTTGCATTCAAGCGTGCCTTCCGTTGCTCACGTAGGCTCCCCCTACGCTCCGCTACTCAGTCCCTACTTTCACGCAACCTTCAGCATTTCTAACGGACGCCATAGCGGCTATTTTGCGATAATACGCCCTTTTGCGTTTTCTAACGGAAATGATAGCGCCTATTTCCAGCACTAACCGCTAACGCAGCAGTTTTTTAGCCAAATAGCAGCTTTTATTTCCGTTAGAATTTGAAATCCGCCCCAAAGTCGGAAATAGCGGCTATTATTTCCGTTAAACTGTCTAGACGATCACTGGCGCTGCATTAAACCTGACATGGTGCTGCCTGTCCGCAATCTCTCTTACCGCCCGCCATAATAGCGGCCAAAAAGGGCCTTATTGCTCCGGTTCGCGTCCCAAAACCAGGTTTCGGCCCGCTTTTCTTCAAAATAAGGCCCCAAAGGACCTCTATTTCACGCGGAAAGGACGATTTCGACAAAATAGCGGCGTAAAAGCGACGTCCGTTTTTGTCTTTGAATCTGTGAGTCAAGGGATTAAATCCTCCTAAGACGTTTAAAAACCGCCTTGACCGGGAATGATCCCGCATCAAGACGGTTATTCTCACGAAAACGATTATTGTTTTTCGACTTCAACCAGCTTGTCGCCATTGAAATACAGAACAATTTTATCATTTTCCTTGAGGGATTGCACGGATATTGTCGTGTCACCTTGGTGAATATATGTTTCCGGTGTCACAAAGAAGCGGTAATTACTATCGGTGAGCCCGGCTCTCAGCACGATAAGTTCCTTGCTGTTCGCATCGTAGCGCGACACTTTTCGCTCCAGCGACGTCAGAACCTTGACCATCAACGAACCGTCGGTGTCTTTGCTGACTTCGACATGATCGGAGGTTGCCAAGCCCGAAGCCCCCTTGCTTACCGCAGTTCCCCGTATCACCTTCACTCCGTCGGCCAACGGGTACGATTCCTGAGTTCCGGTGAACGACTTGATCGTCAATGTCGAACCGTCAATGTTGGTAATCTTTCCGAGAGTCAGCTTAATCACCTGCAGGGAGGTGACGGTTCGGCCCGTAAATTCCACGTTGACGGTTTGTCCCTGCTGAAGATCCGCTACGCGAATCGCTGCACCGTTTTCACCCAGAAGTTTGGCTTGATCGACATATAAATCGTCGGAAATGCCGTCAGCCACCACCCGGATTCGGCTGTTGGACGTATTGACCGACTGGATTTCGAACTGAACTGATTTTTTAACCGCCAACGTTTGCAGGGCGTCCTGGTTTCCAGATAGAACGGCAGCCACCGGTTCTCCGGATTTGATGTCCCCTAGCGTCGGCTTTGTTTTTCCGTACAGTTCGATCGTTGGCTCAACTCCTTGATAAGGAATATCGATTGACTTGCCGTCCGCTTGAAGGATCGTGACTTTCTTGGTGTTCGTATTTGCGGTCACAAAAGTCCCCTCATACTTATACATAACCTGAACGGAAATCGCTCTGGAGCCAATATGCTTAATATTTATCTTCCGCCCTTTTTCCAGCAAGGACTCCAATCCCGCCAAAGACGGCTCTTTGGAGTTGTAATCGTATTTGGTTTTTGCATCTATCACGAACACGTAAGGCTTCTCGGCTGTATCCATTACGGTTAAAGCTTTGAGCTTCGAATCGTAATTGATAATGGTAGCGCCCGTAAGCTGATCTGACTCGCGTCCGGTTACCGCGATCTTTGTGATTTGATCGTCGGCATTGATGGTAAGTTCGACCTTGTCCCCACCGTCCACGTCGGCAATAAGATCATTTAACGTCGGTTCGGCAATACCGCTGATAATAATCGTCGGCTTCTCTGCAAGGGGTTTGATTTCCGCTACGCCGGAAGCATTGGTGTAGCTGAGCAGTTTGGTGCCTTCCACGCTGAGCAGCGTTCCTTTGACTGTCCGCTCCATCCCCTGCGTAATTTCAAGACGGGTCACCACGCTGTTCTCAACCGTGTATTTGACCGAAGCCCCGGTTTGAATTTCGCCGGCATTGTTCAACAACTGATTTTGATAGAGCATGACGGAGCCGTCGTCGTATTTAAAAGTTTCCACGTTGCCGGAAGTGTCTTTAATCTGAATCGTCTTATCCTTCAGGCTGACCGAATCGATCGTACCGCTGCCGGATTTATTGACGATGGCCGATTTCACCTGGACGATAACCGGCTTTTTCTCGGCCGTAAATGTTTCGCGCTGGACAACGACCGTACTGTCGTTGGTCAGTTTCTCCGGATTGATTTTATTGCCGTTTTGATCCAAAAAGCTCGTTGTATTGTCGTACGTAAATGTCACGGAATCATTGTTGACCAGCATCAACAGCTTGTTCCCGGACAACACCCGCAGCAAGGTCCCTTCGGTTTGCTCCAACTGCTGCTTCGGATCGCGTACCTCTATGTAAGCCGCGGCTCCCACTTTGTCCACCGCCAGCACTTTTGTGTACGGTTTAAGATCTTTCTTGCTCACTTTGGTTTCGGAGTCTTTGGTAAAGTAGACGGAACGGTTATCCAGCGTAAAGCTCTTTAACTTCCCGTCCGCATACAAGGTCAGCTTGTTGTCCGTCAGTTCGGTTACGATCCCTTCGTAAACATTCGCATAACCCGGCGTCACATATTCGCTGCCCCGGCTGAAGAACGTCGCCAATTCCGCCCGAGTCACCTTACCTTTAGGGTCGAACTTGTTGCCCGCCACACCTTTGGTCAAATTGAGCTGGACGGCGACGTTGACATATCCCCGGGCCTCCGCGGAAATATTGGATTGATCCGTAAAGCCGGTAGATGTTCCTGTAGCCGACTTGGCTTCGGCGTCACGCCCCAGCGAGCGAACGAGCAGCTTGGCGATCCATTCGCGCGATGCTTTTTTCTCGCCCCAGGATTCTTTGGCACCGGTCGCTTTCACTTCTTCCGCTTTGTCAATCAGCTTCTGCTCAACCGCCAGTTGGAGATAAGGCTTAAAGTAATTGCTGACCTTCATCTCGGCCGGCGCTCCGCTCCCGTCGCCAAGCTTGGATTCAAGATTCATAAACCGGATGGCCATCGTAATCGCTTCCTGCTGCGTTACGCTATCGCCCGGCCGGAATTTTCCCGCGTCCCCAAGAACAATCCCTTCCGCCGCAAGCTTGTATATATGCTTCTCGGCCCAGAATCCATCTTTCACATCGCTAAAAAGCAAAGAGGCGGCCGCCGTCTGCGCAGTATTTGCCGCCGGCGTCTCCTCCGCAAAAACCGCGCCCGCTCCGCCAAGGCACATCGCTGTTACAAGCATAGCGGATACGGCCTTCTTCGTGCTGCGTCTAAAAGTACGTTTATAAGATGACATTCCATTCTCCCCTTTAAAAAAGTTCTACTTATTCAAATTCGACAGCCTACCCCCGGGTTCCTTTAAAAAGCGACTAATTTCTTGGAATCGGATGTTCCAATTCTTCGTGTCCCATTAAAGTTTCCGCCGGATCGCCATCCACGAGGAGGTCGACCGCCTGAATCTCCTTAAACTGGAACACCGTGCGTTCCAGCGCCTCCAACGCAAGCGCTTCGCCGCCGGCTCCGAGCCGTGCTTCATCGGGCAAATGGATGTCAACCGTAAGAACCCCGTCCTTCAAGTTCGCCGAACGGAACTCCGCCTTCTCCCATAAGGCGAACATAGCGGATTGGCCGCTGGACTTCAAAGTTTGAAGCGCGGCCAAGTATTTATCCTGTTCCTTTTCCTTTTCGTAGGTAATCTCAACGGTAGCCGTTTTTAATTCGAGCATTTGATCGTCGGTATAGTAGGTTTCAATCTGCTGCTTCACAACCTGCTCGGCCTGCTGTTGTCCCGAAGCATTCACCTTCGCGGGCTCCTTTGCGGGCTCCTCCGGCTGCTGTTCCGGGCTCTCCGCGGCAACCGGTGGAGCCGTATCCGTCACGGGTTGGCGGGTCTCCGTCCCCGGTTTAACGTCAGATGCCGCTTGCGGCTTTTGACCGCACCCGGTGCTCCATGCGAGCAGGAGAACGATCATTCCTAATGTCCATCGTTTTCTGTTCATTGTCGTTTCCTCCTTCATGACCGGGTCGTATTAGCGCAAACCGACGTATTCCTTGATGCCGTCCACGATCCCCGCAGCGACCCGATCCTGGAATTCTTCCGTAAACAGGACGGTATTATCATTCTTATTGCTGAGATATCCGCATTCCAGCAGTACCGCCGGCATCTTCGTTTCGCGCGTCACATGCAGACTCTTGGCGCGCACACCGCGGTCGCTGAGTTCGGAAGACTGAACCAAATACTTATGCATGACATCGGCCAGCGCCCTGCTTTCCGAGCGGGTATAGTAAGTCTCCACCCCGCTGGCCGCAGCGCTGCCCGAGTTGGCGTGAATTGAAATAAACAGATCCGCATTGAGATCGTTGGCGATCTTGACGCGATCCTGAAGCGTCGGATACGTATCGCTGCTGCGGGTCAAAACAAAGTCAAGATCGGTCTCCTGTTTAAGCAGTTCTTCGACTTTCAATGCCACGGCAAGGTTGAAGTCCTTCTCTTTCTTCTTGGTCACGCCGATCGCGCCCGGGTCCTTGCCTCCATGCCCCGCATCGATCACGACCAGCGTCTTTCCGTTGTTTCCGGGCGGATTTCCAGTCGTAGAGTCCGCATCCAAATTCACGATGATCAAACCATCGTTCTCGTTAATCAACTCGTAATTCTTGTCCAGGTTCATGTCCAAAACAACTCGAACGGTCGATGGATTGTTGTTGAACAACGCGTACCTGACCTTGGAAACGTCCGGATACTCCGTAACGTCGATATATCCGTTTTGCGTGGCATCCAGCAGTTGTCCCGTCGAAAACGAATCCGCAAACTTGGTATTCGGCAAATCGATCACGATGCGATTCGGATTCGCCATCTTAAAAACCGTCGGTTTCACGTTTTTGTCCACGGCAATCATCAGCCGGTTGTCGCTGAAGCTGATTCCGCCGACATTCGCCAAGTCGGTATTCGGAGCGGGAACATCCCCCGTCTGGCCGCCTTCGTTTCCGTTCGTATTTTCACCCGAGCCGACTCCGTTACCGCTCCCGGATTGGGGGGTAATCAGATATACCGCCTTCTTGGTGTTGTCCCAACTGACGTTGATTCCCATTTGTTCCCCTACGAAACGCAAAGGGACCAGGGTTGTCTCGTTGACCACCTTAGGGGCCGCGGACAATTTGACTTTCGTACCGTTCACTGTGGCCGTGCTCTGATCCACGACCAATTTCAACTCTGTACCGGATTGCTGTATGGTTACCGTGCGCGTCTTTTTATCCCAGTTGACGTCAAAACCCAGCTCCTCCACGACGACACGAATGGGTATCATCACATTTCCATTCACATTTTGGACTTGTCCGTTTTTGGTCAGCTCCAGCGCCTTACCGTCCAGGTAAATGCTGGCTCCGCCTCCGGCGGCTTGTCCCGCTTGCGGAAATACAAATAAAATCATTGCCAGAAACACGAACACCGAAAACCCAATTTTTTTCATCCGTCACCCCTACCATCCTGAAATTTTGCCTCGGATCGCCGGACTTAGAGACGAAATCCCGGTATCACCAGACGACATATTAGACGCCCATAATCCTCAAAAGTTGCGTAATTATGCTATTTTTCTTGCCATAAAAAGAGCCCCGGAGCTTACCTCCGAGGCATCGACTTGTCTATGATTCTTCGTTTATTTCTTAAACGGATGTTCCAGCTCAACATGGCCCATCATGGATTCCTGCTGTTCCCCGTCGATGGTTAATTCCAGTTCCTTCACCTCGTCAAACTGGAAGAATGTTTGCTTTAACGCGTCGATCGCCAACGATTCGCCGCCGGCTCCAAGGCGTGCTTCGTCCGGAATGGTAACATCCAGCGTAATCTTGCCGTTCGAAACACGGACCGAGTTTAAAGTGATTTTATCCCAGAGCGAAATCATCCCGCTATCCGGGGTCTGCAGCGCTTTAAACGCCTCGCTGTACTTTTGGGACTCCTCCGTATACTCGATTTCTTTCTCGACCGTTTTTAGTTCCATCAACTCATCGTCGGTATAATAAACCTTGATCTTCTGAGTCTGCGCTTTAGGCGTTTCCTCCTGCTGCTTGCCTGTTCCCTGATCGCCCGGATCCTCCTGGGCACCGCCGCCTCCCGTTACCGGATTTACCGTCTCCGGGGCGGTGACGCCCGTTTGCGGCGGCTCCGCCGTTTTCGGCGCGGTCGCGGGTTTTTGCCCGCAGGCCGACACAACCAGCACCAGCAGCAGCATGGCTGACCATCCTATTTTTTTCATGTTACGACCCCCTATTCAATAACTGAAACCAGTATCCATTTTACCATTACTGTCCAAGATACTCCTTGATCCCGGCTACGATGCTCTCGGCCACGCGTTGCTGGAAATCCTCCGAATACATCAGAGCCTCGTCGGTTTTATGCTTAAGATAACCGACTTCCAGCAGCACCGCGGGCATTTTCGTCTCCCGGGTCACATGCAAACTCTTCTTGCGAACGTTACGGTCCGGCAGCCCCGTTCCTTCTACCAGATGTTTATGCATCACCTCGGCAAACGGAAGGCTCTCGTCCCGCGAATAATAGGTCTCGCTTCCCGTAGGACTTGTCTTGCCGTCAAAGCTGTTGCCATGGATGGAGACGAAAACCGTCGCCTGGTTGTCGTTCGCCAACTTCGCCCGTTCTTCCAGGCCCAAGGTGACATCGGTCGTCCGTGTCATCAAGACATTCAACCCGGTTTCCTGCTTCAGCAGAGCCTCCACTTTTAAAGCCAAGGCAAGCGTGAAATCCTTCTCGTTCTTATTCGTAATACTGGTCGCGCCCGGCTGCTTGCCTCCATGTCCCGGATCAATAACCACGAGCGGTTTCCCGTTGGTTACCGGCGGGACGACGGGAACGGTGAACGGGGCGGCCAAATCCACGACGAGCAAACCGTCTCCTTCATTATTAACCTGATAATGAACCTCTTTATTCAGATCGACGACGATTCGGATGGTCGAGGTGGCGTTATCGAACATGGAGTAGCGGATTTTGGCCACGTCGGGATAGTCCGTTACGGGCAGTTCCCCCTGCAGCGATACGTTTAAAGAATTCTGCTGCTTGAAGCTTTCCGAGAACGTCACGTTGGGAATATCCACGACCACCCTGTCGGGTCCGCTCATCGTGAACACCTTGGGCTGCACCGCGGCAGAGACCGCGATCGTCAGGCGATTCTCACTGAAGCCGATGCCATTGAGTTCAGCGGTCTTCCCTTCCCCGGCTGGGGGGGAATCCGGTATGTATGTCGAATCATCGGTTTGTTCGCCGTCTTCGATTACAGGGGTCAACGTTCCCTCTCCGGCCGCTTCTTCTTCGGGAGAGGAACTGGCGCGCCCGGGAACGATCCCCACGGATTCTCCCCCGTCCGGACTATAGAGATAGGCGGACTTGCTATCGTTGTTCCAACTGACCTTCAGTCCGGTCTGTTCGCCCACAAAGCGAAGAGGGACCATGGTCGAACTACCCTGAACCACCGGAGCGGCGGATAATTCGATCGCCTTCCCGTCCACGACGGCTTTGGTGCTTCCGACCGTTAACTGCAAGTTCCGCTCCCCTTGCCGGATGGTCACAAGGCCGCTCTTTTTGTCCCAATCCACCTCGTATCCGAGGTTTTCAATGATGACGCGGAGCGGAACCATGACGCTGCCCTTCACGCTCCCGGCCTGGGCATCGGCAGGCTGCTCAAGTTCGGCCCCGTCCAGGTAGATATGCGTACCGCCCTGAGCGGCCATGCTCATTGAGGGGAACATCAGCAGGAAAAACGCAAAGACCAAGAGAAACCCGATTTTTTTCATTGTAAGATCCCTACCATTCTCGTTATTTGCCGGATGCTCGCAAGTCGTCACAGTTCGAAAAAATCCTGCAAACATCGCTCACATCCGTTTCAGCATCCCGGCACCTTCCCTGGTTTTCTAATTGCTTCCATAATACCAGAAAATCAGCCCCGCTAATAGACTTATATTTTCACAGAAAGACAAAAACCGCCGAGGATTCTAGCGAATCCTGCGGCGGCCCTTTTTGCGGCGCCCTATTAAGCGAATTTCTTTTTCTCGTAAGCCGCAATCAGATCCTCGTGCTGCAGCGTCAGACCGATATCGTCCAACCCTTGCAGCAGGAATTGCCGGCGATGCTCGTCAAGATCAAAGTTGATGGCCAGGCCATAGCTATCGGTAATCTTCTTCTCTTCCAGATCCACCGTCAGTTGATAGCCTTCATGCGCGGCGGTGCGCTGAAACAACTCCTCGACCTGCTCCTCGGACAGTTTGATCGGGAGAATGCCGTTTTTGAAGCAGTTATTATAGAAAATATCGGCGAACGACGGCGCGATTACGCAGCGGAAGCCGTAGTCCAATATCGCCCACGGAGCATGCTCCCGGGAAGAACCGCAGCCGAAGTTGACGCGCGAAATCAAGATCGAAGCCCCTTCGTAACGCGGCTTGTTGAGTTCAAATTCCGGGTTTACGTTGCCTTCCGTATCAAAACGCCACTCATAGAACAGAAACTGGCCAAATCCCGTGCGCTCGATCCGCTTAAGAAATTGTTTCGGTATAATAGCATCGGTATCGACGTTAACCCGGTCCACCGGACCGACGACACCCGTCATTTTTTTAAAAGCTTCCATGGTTGTTTCCCCTCTCTTCCGCTTGATTAACCCACAGCTTCTTCGCTCTTCACGTTCCACTCGCGCACGTCGACAAAACGGCCTTTAATCGCAGCCGCTGCCGCCATGGCCGGCGATACGAGGTGGGTTCTTCCGCCGCGGCCTTGACGCCCTTCGAAGTTCCGGTTCGACGTGGATGCGCAGCGCTGTCCCGGCTGCAGCACGTCCGGGTTCATTGCCAGGCACATACTGCATCCGGCATCGCGCCATTCAAACCCGGCTTCGATAAACACTTTGTCGAGCCCTTCCTTCTCGGCCTGGATCTTGACGCGGCCCGATCCGGGAACGACGATCGCGGTCACTTTGTCGGAAACCTTATAGCCTTTGGCGATTTCCGCCGCCGCGCGCAAATCCTCAATCCGTCCGTTGGTGCAGGAACCGATGAACACATAATCGATTTCGATGTCGGTCATCGGAGTTCCCGGCGTGAGACCCATGTATTCCAACGCTTTTTCCGCCGCTTTGCGCTCGTTATCGCTGGCGAAATCCGCCGGATTCGGAACGCGGTCCGTAATGCTGGTGCCCATTCCCGGGCTCGTTCCCCAGGTTACCTGAGGGATAAGGGAATCGACGTCGAACTCGACGACGCGGTCGAAAGTTGCGCCTTCGTCGGTCGTGAGCTGCTTCCATTCTTGTACGGCACGGTCAAAATCAGCGCCTTGAGGCACGTGCTCGCGGCCGCGCAGGTAATTGAACGTCGTCTCGTCGGGGGCGATCAGCCCGGCTCTGGCTCCGGCTTCAATCGACATGTTGCAGACGGTCATCCGCTCTTCCATGGAGAGCTCCCGAATCGCCTCGCCCGTATACTCGATGACGTAGCCTGTAGCAAAATCCGTTCCGTATTTGGCGATCACACCGAGGATCATGTCCTTTGCGGTAACGCCCGGTTTTCTTTTGCCGACAAAACGAACTTCCAGCGTCTTCGCTTTAGCCTGCTGCAAGCACTGGGTAGCCAGTACATGCTCCACTTCGCTCGTTCCGATCCCGAAAGCGAGCGCGCCGAACGCGCCGTGGGTGGAGGTGTGGCTGTCGCCGCACACGATCGTCTTGCCCGGATGCGTGAGCCCAAGCTCCGGTCCCATGACGTGAACGACGCCTTGGTCGATCGTATCCAGATCGTACAGGGTCACGCCGAAATCGCGGCAGTTTTGGGACAGCGTATCGATTTGCTGTTTGGAAATCGGATCCGAAATGTTGTAACGATCCTTCGTCGGTACGTTATGGTCCATCGTGGCGAAGGTCAAATCCGGACGGCGAACTTTGCGTCCGCTGAGACGCAAGCCCTCAAAGGCCTGCGGGGAAGTCACCTCGTGCACGAGATGCAGGTCGATATACAGAATGCTTGGTTTACCTTCTTCTTGGTAGATTACGTGATTATCCCAAATCTTCTCATACATTGTCTTTTTGCTGGTCATTGAATTCACCCCATAGCGTAAGTTCGAACATGTGACGTAAAGGCGGCTAAGATCGAGCCCTCTTTCTCGTCTGTTGAATACAATATAGCATTTTGCCTCTGATTGATCCAAGATATAATATCTATAATGGTCATAGGAATTACCTATAGATAAAACAAAAAAGGACAGTGAAACGGCGTCACTGTCCAGGTCGTTTGAAGATGAACCAGGAGTTCCTGGCTCGCATACGATAAACACATATCAAATAAGGAGGAATCCATTCCATGAGTCTTCAGCTTGGAGGTCAACAGTCGCAGACCGTCTTGTATCAGGCGGACCAAAATTGGGCGGAGAATTTAAAAAACATCCGACACAAATTGCATTACATTTGCAAACACTACGCCAATCATACCGTACGTATTGTAACCTTGGACGGTCAGACGTTCGTAGGCCGAATCGTTAACTGCAACAATGGTTTGCTGCAATTAGCCGTGCCCAGCTATGGCGGGCCGCGGGCGTTTTTTGGGGGCCCTTTCTACAACTCGGATGAACTCATCCTGACGCTGGTTCTTTACGAATTGCTCGTCATTACTCTGTTGTATACTTGAACACACCCGACATGCTTCTGATTAGCTCCGCTTTAGAATGGTCTCAGTACAATAACAAGCAAAATGTAGAGAACCAAAATTGTAGCCGTAGATGTAAAAATGAAGTTTTTCCCGTCGTAACCGCTCATTATTTTCCCTCCCAGGACTTATTTTTTGTTACACCTCATCTTATGAGGCAAATAAAGGGTTGGTATAGACCATAACCTAGATTTATTGGTTAGTTTTTTGAGCGATTATTTTAAATCCGTAGAAATGACATTTCACCCGCAAAACGGTTTTTTATCCGTGTATATTCTCGCCCGCATCAAAACCACCCGTGTGAACGGGTGGTTTGCTCTTAGGCTATAAGCCTTTATTACCGGCTAACATAAAATTCCTGCATATGTGCATGTTTTTTTTCCTGTTTGGACTCAAAATTTCTAAATACCTGCAAATCTGCAGGAAATTTCGACGAAAACGGCTCGGTTTCCATTAAACTTGCAAAAACCTTAACATCAGTTAGTCGTAATGAGTTGAACTAATGATGGAGGGATAGAGGCAGCCGGGTGAAATGTTCTTCCGATCGCTGTTGCTCCCGGATTTCTTGATGAATTAAA